>NZ_PTXM01000010.1:0-328654 GCF_004343765.1 Burkholderia sp. SRS-25 | reverse complement strand
GCGCTGGCCGTCGCGCTTCAGCGTATCCAGCGCGTCGGCCAGCGCGGCCGCATCGCCCGGCGCGCAGAGCAGCCCGTTGTCGCCGTCCTCGATGATCTCGACGACACCGCCCGCGCGGGCCGCGACGACCGGCCGGCGCGCGAGCATCCCCTCGACGATCACGCGCCCGAACGGCTCCGGCGTGATCGACGTATGCGCGACGACGTCGACCGCCGTCATGCAGGCCGCCACGTCGCGCTGGAACCCGAGGAAGTGCACGCGCTCGTCCATCCCGTGCCGCGCGACGTATTCGTGCAGCTGCGCCGCATATTCGTCCTCGCCGAACAGCGGCGCACCGACCAGCACCACGTGCATGTCGGGATGCCGCACGGCGGCTTCCAGCAGCACGTGCTGCCCCTTCCAGCGCGCGAGCCGGCTGAACGAACCGACGAGCCACGCGTTTTCGGGCAACCCGAGGCGCGTGCGCAGCGCGGCCTGGCTGACGCCTTCCAGCGCATCGAACGGTTCGGCCGAAATGCCGTTGAACACGACGTCGACGTGCTGCGGCGTGAATCCCGTCAGCGTGCGGAACGCCTGCGCGGATGCATCGGAATTCGCGATCACGCGCGTGACGCCGAGCCGCGAGCAATACTTGATCGCCAGCAACTGCTTGCTGCCGAAATGGTCGGTACTGACGATGTCGCGCAGGTGCCAGACCACCGGCTTGCGCGCGAGCCGCCCGGCCAGCGCGGCGACCACCATCGCGCGCTGCGTGTTCGCGTAGATCACTTCGGCACGGCGTGCGCGGCGCGCGACATCGCGCACCAGCCGCACGAGCTGCTTCACCGCGCCGAGCGACACGCCGCCCTGCTTGCGCACGCCCGCGAGCGCGCCCTGGTCGACCACGTCGACGCGCGCGCCGATCTCGTCGAGCGCCGCGCGGAACGGGCCGTCGTCGAACAGCAGCACGTCGGCGTTCGCGCGCATGTGCTTCATGATCTCGAGCAGCGACAGCTCGGCGCCGCCGAGCACGCCGCTCTGGTCGAGCACGAGCGTTGCCGGGCCGCGCGCGGCCGGCATCGGCGCGATGGCCGCACCGCGCTGCGCGGTCGAGCCGGGCAACGCGGCTTCCACATAGTCGAGAAAGCGCCGCCGGAACGTATCGGCGGAAAACCGCTCCGCATTCGTGCGGCAGGCAGTCGGCGTGAAGCGCTGCGGCGCACGCTCGAAATCGTCGACCGCCGCGACGATCGCGTGCGGCGTCTGTTCGTCGAAAAAGAGCCCGGTCGGATTCAGGTCCGATTGCGGGTCGAGCACGGTTTCGAGCGCGCCGCCCTTGCCGTACGCAATCACCGGCGTGCCGCACGCCTGCGCCTCGACCACCGAGATCCCGAAATCCTCCTCGGCCGCGAACACGAACGCCTTCGCGCGCCGCATCCGGTCGTGCAGCACCGCGAACGGCTGGTAGCCCATGATCTCGACGTTCGGGCCGGCCTTCGCGCGGATCTTCTGCATCTCGGGGCCGTCGCCGATCACGACGAGCTTGCGCTCGGGCGTCCGCGAGAACGCATCGACGATCAGGTCGATCTTCTTGTACGGCACCATCCGCGACGCGGTCAGGTAGAAATCCTCCTTCTCCGCATTCAGCGAAAACGCATCGACGTCGACCGGCGGGAAGATCACCGCCGCATCGCGGTGGTAGACCTTCTTGATACGCCGGGCGATGAACGCGGAGTTCGCGACGAAACCGTCCACCGCGTTCGCGGTGCGCGTGTCCCAGTTGCGGATGTAATGCAGGATCATCCGCGCGAGCAACGATTTCGGCCCGTGCGTGAGGTTCGACTGTTCCAGGTACTGGTGCTGCAGATCCCACGCATAGCGGATCGGCGAATGCACGTAGCTGATGTGCACCTGGTCCGGCCCCGTCAGCACGCCCTTCGCGACCGCGTGGCTGCTCGAGATCACCAGGTCGTACTCCGACACGTCGAGCTGCTCGATCGCGAGCGGCATCAGCGGCAGGTAGCTGCGGTACTTGGTGCGCGCGAACGGCAGCTTCTGGATGAACGACGTGGTCACCGGCTTGCCGCGCACGAACGCGCGATCGTCGAGGAAGTCGACGAGGCTGAACAGGTCCGCGTCGGGAAAGCACGCGACGATCTGCTCGAGCACGCGTTCGGCGCCCGCATAGGTGACGAGCCAGTCGTGGACGATCGCCACGCGCAGCGCCCGCGATGCATGGCGCGCGCCGGCACGTTCGGCCGGCACGGACCGGCGCAGCGCGGCGGCGTCGCCCGCTTCGGCCACGGCCGCATCGGCGGTGGCGAGATTCAATACGGCGTGTTCCGCCAGATCGCGATTCATCAGTCGCTCCAAGAAACGGTGCCATTGACGGCGGGGAGGACAGGTGTGTCCTTGACAGCCAGCTTGGTCTGCAGGCTAGGATGGCCGGCATGATCCTTGTCTATCGCTACCGGGTTAAGTCGCTCAACGGACTGCTTAACAAGCAAAGCCGTGCGGTGAACTACGTCTGGAACTTCTGCAACGACACGCAAAAGCACGCGCTCAAGTGGCGCAAGAAGTGGCCGACGGGTTTCGACCTGAACGTGTTGACGACCGGTAGCAGCAAGGAACTCGGCATCCACTCGGGCACCGTCAACGCAACGTGCGAGCAATACGCGAAGTCGCGCAGCCAACACCGTCGGCCTTACCTGCGTTATCGCGGCAAGAAATCGCTGGGCTGGGTGCCGCTGAAGGGCCGTGACCTGAAGCGTGAGGGTGACGCGTTCCGTTTCGCTGGCAACACGTTTCGCGTGTTCAACAGCCGGGCGCTTCCCGAAGGCAAGATCAAGGACGGGACCAACTTTGCGCAGGATGCGCGCGGCAACTGGTTTCTCAACATCGTGGTCGACATGCCCGATGTTCAGGCTCGCCCGATCCGGTCCGGCGTCGGTATCGATCTCGGACTGAAAGACTTCGTCACACTTTCGACCGGCGAGAAGCTGCCTAACGATCGGTTCGGTCGACGCGCGGCCGAGAAGCTCGCGAAAGCGCAACGGGCGCGAAAACACAAACGGCATATCGCGAAGCTGCACGCCAAGGTCGCGAATGCCCGTGCCGATTTCCAGAACAAGCTCGCGCTCGATCTGGTGCGGCGTTTCGATTACATCGCGGTCGGCAACGTGTCGGCTGCCAAGCTCGCCAGAACCAGGATGGCGAACAGCGTCTACGACGCGTCCTGGTCGTCCTTCCGAAACAAGCTCCGCGACAAGGCGATCGCGCACGGAGCCATGTTCGAGGAAGTCGACGAAAGCGGTTCTACCCAGTCCTGTTCGGCGTGCGGATCGAAAGACAGCACGACGCGGCCGAAAGGTATCGCGGGACTGCGAATAAGAGAGTGGGCCTGTAGTGACTGTGGTGTCTTGCATGATCGTGATACCAACGCTGCTTTGAACATTCTCCGATGCGGACGTGCATCGCCAGGTGTGGGAATCTCCCGCCGTTAGTCGGGGGAGGACGTCAAGCGGTTTTCCTCGCATTGAGACGGACAAACAGGTCGCGCACGAGCGCACGCAGCCCCGGCGTCATCGTGAGCGACCACGCGACGTTCAGCACCAGCACGATCGCGCACATGCCGATCGACTCGCCGAGCCCCGGCCACGTCTGCGCCAGAAACAGGCTCGCGAGCAGGAAGGCCAGGTGCGCGAGCATGTCGAGCACGATCGCGCGCATCCGGATCGCCGACAGGTACAGCAGCACGCCGTAGTCGACGAGCGCGCGCGCCGCGACGACCACCGCCGCGCCGATCAGCCCGAAGTGATGAATGCCGAACCACAGGCCGCCGACGAAGAACGGCATCTCGACGAGCCCGGCGAACGCCGCGCGGGCCGGGTTGACCTGCGACTGGATCAGGATTCGCGTGACGCTCGCCTGGCCGACGAGCCACACGCTGATCACCAGCACGCGGCCGACCGGCGCCGAATGCGCGGCGAGATCCGCGCCGACCCACAGCGTGAGAAACGGCGCGAGCGCGAAGATCGCGACGATGCCGACCGGCGTGAACACGCCGTTCAGGAATTCGAGCGACTGGCGCGCGAGCGTATCCGCATGGTCGCGGCCCACGGCCGACAGGCGCGGGAACAGCGTGCGCACGAGCGCGTTCGGCAGCATGTTCAGGCGCGTGACGAGGTTCTGCGGCACCGTGTAGTACGTGACGAACTTCGCGCCCATCCCGGCGCCGAGCATCACGCGGTCGAGCGTGTCGGCGATCATGCTCGTCGTGCTCGCGATCAGCATCCAGCCGCCGAAGTTGAACAGCCCTTTCGCGGTGCCCCACTGCGGCGGATCGATACGCCGGATCCCGAGCACCTTGATGCTGGCGTGGCCGAGCATCACCGCCGCGACCAGCCGTGCGACGACCGCCGCGGCGAGCACCGTCTGCAGGTTCGGCGCGATCCACCACGCGGCGCCGAGCGGCAGCAGCTGGAACAGGAACGTGCCGATCGTCTGGTTCGTGTTGAACACGCCGAACCGTTCGGCGCCATTGATCGCGCCGGCGAATACCCACGACACGTTCGCCAGCGGAATCGCGAGCGCGAGCCACGGCAGCGCGAGATACACCTCGTGCTGCATCGCCGCCGACACCTTCGTGAAGTACGCGGTGTAGACGAACGCGCCGAAATAGATCAGCAGCCCGCCGACGATGCCGGTGCCGAGATTCAGCCAGAACGCGCTCCAGAACACTCGCGCGCTCTCGTCGGCGTTGCCGCTCGCGAGCGCCTTCGAGATATGGTTCTGCGCGGCCATGCTCATCCCGAGATCGAGGATCCCGAAATAGCCGATCAGCGTCCACACGAGGCTGACGACGCCGTAGCGTTCGACGCCGAGCGCGTGGATATAGGCGGGCACCGTCACCAGCGACACGAAGGTCGGCAGGATCAGCCCGATGAAGTTGATCGAAACGTTCTTGAGTATGCCTTTGTCCATGCTTCTGCCTTGTGTGACGTCGCGCGTCACGGTTTCCAGCGATACATCAGCACCTTGCCGCGTGCGTCTTCCTCGACGAACACGAGGTACTCGCCGTTCTCGCGCCGGAACGCGCTGATGCCGAACGGCACGTCGACCCAGCCGGATGCCTTGCCGACCTCGGCGCCCGGGCTCATCACGCCGACTTCCTTGCCGGTTTCCTTGTCGTACACGTGGATCTTGCCGACCGGCTCCACCCCGAACAGGTAACGGCCCTCGGCCGTGAGCCCGATCAGGTCGAAGATCGGCTTCGCGTCGAGCTGCCACGGCAGCGCGACCTGATAGCGCACGACCGGCGAGCCCGTCGACCACTTGTCGAAGCGGATCAGCACGCGCCCCACTTCCTTGTTGATGCCCGGCTGCGGCGGTGCGTCGGCCGTGTAGCCGGTCACGTACAGCGTGTCGGTCTGCGGCTCGTAGATCGCGCGGCGCAGCTGCGTGAACGGCTGCGGCATCGGATAGGTCGTGACCTTGTCGTACGAGTAGATCGGGTTGCCGGCCTTGTCGACGCCGCCGTACTGGAAGCGGTGGATCCCGCGCACGTCGCTGGTGCGCCAGATGTCGCCCTTCGTGTCGACCCACCAGCCCCAGCCGCCCGCCCTCGCCTTGGCCGTCGTGTTGATCTCGGCCTCGTCGGCATCGATCCGGCCGTTGCCGTTCGCGTCGCGCCACAGCCAGTCGCCGCCCGGCGGCTTGTTCGGCACCTTGTCGACCGGTCGCGCACGCCCCGCGATCAGGCCGGACGGAATCGCGACCTCGCCGTCGCGCTTCGCGTCGAAGCGGTAGATCTTCAGGTGATCGGCGTACATGTCGGTCAGGTACAGGAACGTGCGGCCGTCGAGGCGCCGTGCGAACGGCATGCCGGGATACTGGTCCGTGTGGAACACGGGATCGTCCGGATACTTGAAGCGGTTCGACAGGAAGCCGACGTATTTCCAGTCCTGGCCCGGCGGCTTCGACAGGTCGAGCTCGAAGCGCTTGTTGCCCGTGTACACGCTGTTCGGCCGCGCCGGGTCGAGCCACGCGCCATCGACGAACAGGAGCCCCTGCACCTGCCAGCGCTGCTTGCCGTCCGGCGTGTAGCTTTCCAGCACCGCGCCGAGCCCTGCACCGATGGTGTCGTGTCGCGGCCCGATGCCGTTCATCGACACATAGATGTTGCCCGCACGGTCGACGCCGACGCCCGTCAGCCCGTTGAAACGCTGCGGCCCCGGCCGGCCCGGCACCGGGCCCGCGAAGATGCCGCCGCGCTCGCCGAGCGTGCCCGACTGCGCATAGCCCTTGCCGCCTTTCGAGAAGATCAGGATCTGCTGGCGCGGCCCGTTGTCCGCGACGAGCACGCGCCCTTTCGCGTCGACGGCCACGTCCACCGCGTCGGTGCCTTCCGGCAGCGCGGGCGCGTCGTCGAGCTTGCGGCCGTCCGCACGCACGTGCACGAGGTGCGCGGGCCCGTTGAGCGTATCCGTGAGCAGCCACAGCGTGCCGTCGCCCGCGAGCGCGATGCGGCCCGGCTCGTGCGCGCTCCACGTGCCCTTCTGCTGCATCGTCTCCGCGTCGTACACGTCCACCGCGTCGCGCGACGGATTCGTCGCGAACAGCGTCTTGTCGTCGGCCGCGAGGCCGCCGACTTCCGCTTTCTGCTCGCCCACTTCCGAGCGCGCGGGCGCCGCCACCTCGTTCATCACCATGAAGCTCGCGGCCATCCGCGCGCGGCCGGTGTCCGCGCGGCCGCCCGGCGCGACCTGCGGCGCCGCGCGGAACGGCGCGGGCTGCTTCAGGTCGCCGATCGTGCGACGCGAGATGCCGAACCACTGCTTGCCCTTGTCCGGCCAGATGCCGGGCGACTGCAGGTGGCCGCGCTCGTTGCCGACACCGATCGCGACGTATGCGTACTTGCTGTTCACGGCGATCGCGCTGCCGCCGAGGTTGCCCCAGCCGTGCGTGCCGCCGGCGAAGCCGAGCATCTTCCCGTCCTGGTAGACGCTGGCTTCGGCCCCGCTCTCGTCCCACGGCGCATTCGTATACACCTTGCCTTCAGGCGTCACCGCGATCGCGCGGATGTCGATCTGCGTCCAGCTGCCATCGCCATAGCCGAACGTATTGCCGATCCACGACGTCGTCGCGGGCAACACAGTTTCGGCCGGTGCGGCGCTCGTCAGCAGCATCGCGCATACCGTCATGCCTACCAGAATCAGACGTCGCAATACGCTTCTCCAGACTTGATGCAACAGCGACCGGGCCGCCGCAAGAACTGCCGCCAGCGCACCCTGTCGCCAAATGGGTTTCAAACGTCGCGATGCAGGTTACAAGCAAAAATAATCACAAGAAATTTGGAAATATTTGGGGATGTTTCCGCCTGAAATATCGAACCGGAACAGAGGCGAAAAGGCGCCCGAAAGCGGCAATAACGACCGCCTTTCGTTTTCCATCCCGTAGAAAATGCCGCCCTCCACCGCCTGACGGGGCCGTCCGGGCGCCGACCTTTCATCCCGCGACAGAAGTAATCGCCATTTGAATGTTTGTCGTCAGATAAATGACGCGCGTTTTTTTGCCGATT
This sequence comes from Burkholderia sp. SRS-25, assembly GCF_004343765.1. NCBI lineage: Bacteria > Pseudomonadati > Pseudomonadota > Betaproteobacteria > Burkholderiales > Burkholderiaceae > Burkholderia > Burkholderia sp. SRS-25. The sequence continues at coordinate 321,096 of NZ_PTXM01000010.1, read as the reverse complement.
TCTTTTCCCTAGAATCGATTTCGATTCGATATTTCATTTAATGGCATGCATTACGTTCACGTTTACGCATCGGATGTGCGACACGCGCCGGCTCACGCCGCGCGTCGCGAAGGAGCGGCGCGATGACGGGCATCTCGCGACCTGCGGATCTCACCCCACCGCAACACGGCCGCATCGTGCAGCTCGACGGGCTGCGCGCGATCGCGGTGGGCGCCGTGTTCCTGCAGCACGCGCTGAAGGCGCCGCTCTGGATGGGCGTCGACCTGTTCTTCGTGCTGAGCGGGCTGCTGATCACCGGCATCCTGCTCGATCGCAAGGCACGCGGGCAGTCGTACTTCAGCCACTTCTACGCGCGCCGCGTGCGGCGCATCCTGCCGCCGTACGTGCTCCTGCTGGTGGTGTCGACGATCCTGTTCGGCGCGGGCTGGCTGCCGCACTGGCCGTGGTTCGCGTTCTTCTCGACCAACATCGGGCTGTCGCTCGGCAGCATCGGCCATGACAGCCTGAACGTGCTGTGGTCGCTCGCGGTCGAGGAGCAGTTCTATATCTTCTGGCCGTTCGTCGTGCTGTGGTGCTCGGAGCGCGCGCTGCTGTGGGTCGCCGCCGCGCTGATCGTCGCGGCCCCCGTGCTGCGCGCGATCGCGACGCCGTGGTTCGACTCGTTCTGGCCGATCTACTACCTGACGCCGTTCCGAATGGACCTGCTCGCCGCCGGCGCGCTGCTCGCGATCGTGCTGCGCCGCGACCGGCGCGCGCTCGAGCCGTTCTATCCGCTCGCGATCGTCGGCGCGCTCGTATCGCTCGCGATCCTCGGCTGGCTGCACCTGTCGTTCCCGCGCTTTCGCGCCGCCAACACGCCGCTGTCGAATGCGGCGCTCTACAGCATCTCGCTGCTGCTGTGCACGTCGATCGTCGTGATCGCCCTGCGCGGCCGCGGCCTCGTGCAGCGCGTGCTGACGAACCCGATGCTCGTCTACGTCGGCACCGTCAGCTACACCGTGTACCTGATTCACCTCAGCGTGCTGTACGCGCTGTGGCCGCTGCACCTGAACCGCTTCGTCACGGCCGCGCTGGCGCTCGCGATCACGCTCGCGTACGCGACCCTGAGCTGGTACGGCTTCGAACGGCGCCTGACGCGCGGCCCCGCACGCCGCGCGCTGCCGGCCGCGGCCGGCACGACCGCCTGAATTCCATCCTCCATCGTTTCTACCAGGACAACGTCATGAGCCAAACTCGCAAGAAGGCCATCATCACCGGGATCTCGGGGCAAGACGGCGCCTACCTGACCAAGCTGCTGCTCGACAAGGGCTACGAGGTCACCGGCACCTACCGCCGCACCAGCTCGGTGAATTTCTGGCGCATCGCCGAGCTCGGCGTCGACACGCACCCGAACCTCACGCTCGTCGAGCACGACCTGACCGACGCCGGCTCGAGCCTGCGCCTGCTCGAACGCACGCAGCCCGACGAGCTGTACAACCTCGCCGCGCAGAGCTTCGTCGGCGTGTCGTTCGACCAGCCGGCGACGACCGCCGAAGTGACGGGCCTGGGTCCGCTGAACCTGCTCGAGGCGATCCGCGTCGTGAGCCCGAAGACCCGCTTCTACCAGGCATCGACTTCCGAGATGTTCGGCAAGGTGCAGTCGATTCCGCAGACGGAAGCGACCTCGTTCTATCCGCGCAGCCCGTACGGTGTCGCAAAGCTTTACGCGCACTGGATGACGGTGAACTACCGCGAGTCTTACGGCCTGTTCGGCAGCAGCGGCATCCTGTTCAACCACGAATCGCCGCTGCGCGGCCGCGAGTTCGTCACGCGCAAGATCACCGACACCATCGCGAAGATCAAGCTCGGCAAGGCGACCCGCCTCGAGCTCGGCAACCTCGACGCGAAGCGCGACTGGGGCTTCGCGCTCGAGTACGTCGAAGGCATGTGGCGCATGCTGCAGGCCGACGAACCCGATACCTTTGTCCTGGCGACCAACCGCACCGAGACCGTACGCGACTTCGTGCGGATGGCGTTCGCGGCGGCCGGCTATCAGATCGAATGGACCGGCAAGGGTGAACAGGAACGCGGCCTCGACACGTCGACCGGCAACGTGCTCGTGGAAGTGAATCCGAAGTTCTACCGCCCTGCCGAGGTCGACCTGCTGATCGGTTGCGCGGACAAGGCCAAAGCCAAACTCGGCTGGGAACCGAAGACGACGCTCGAACAACTTTGCCAGATGATGGTCGAAGCGGATTTGACGCGGAATCAACACCATGACACGTTCTGAAGCCGGACGCCCGTCGCGCCGCGCATTCGTCACGGGCCTGACGGGCTTCACCGGCCGCTACATGGCCGAACGCCTGCAGGCGGCCGGCTATGAGGTCTGGGGCACGGTCGCGCCCGGTTCGCCGCCGTCCGACGATCCGGTATTCGCGAACTGCACGCTGCTGCCCGTCGACCTGCTCGATGCGGATGCGATGCGCGCGGCGGCGGCCGACGCGCGGCCCGACGCAGTCGTGCATCTCGCCGCCCGCGCGCACGTCGCGCAGGACGAGCCGTCGCAGACTTACGCGGTCAACATCGTCGGCACGCGCAACCTGCTGGCCGCGCTCGCGGGCCTCGACCACCGCCCGTCGGCCGTGCTGCTCGCCAGCAGCGCGAACATCTACGGCAATTCGACGGCCGGCGTGCTCGACGAAACCGTTGCCCCGGCCCCGACGAACGACTACGCGGTCAGCAAGCTCGCGATGGAATACGCGGCGAAGCTGTGGGCCGACCGTTTGCCGATCGTGATCGCGCGGCCGTTCAACTACACGGGCGTCGGCCAGTGCGATGCATACCTGCTGCCGAAGCTCGTCGCACACTACGCGCGCAGCGCACCGCGCATCTCGCTCGGCAATCTCGACGTGAGCCGCGATTTCTCCGACGTGCGCGACGTGACGGCCGCATACCTGAAGCTGGTCGAGGCCGCGCCGGCCGGCGAGACGTTCAACGTCTGCTCGGAGCGCGCGTATTCGCTGAAAGAAGTGCTGGCGATGCTGTCGCGCATCGCCGGTTACGTGATCGACGTCACGATCGATCCGCGTTTCGTGCGGCACAACGAGGTGAAGAGCCTGAGTGGGTCGCGCGACAAGCTGCGGCGCGCGGTGGGCGAGCTGCCCGTCACGCCGCTCGACGAAACGCTGCGATGGATGGTCGACGCGATGCGCGACACGCCGCACGGGCACGCCGGCTGATGCCGGCGCGCGCGTTCATCGCCAGCCTGAAAAGAAAAACGGGCCGCTCTGTCGAGCGGCCCGTCGTCATGTCGACCTTGAAAACGGCCGCCGCGCTCAGCCTTCGAGGCCGCGTGCGAGATCCTTGCGCAGGTCGCCCGCGTCTTCGAGGCCGACCGACAACCGGATCAGCCCTTCGCTGATCCCTGCTGCCGCGCGCGCTTCGGGCGTGATGCGGGCGTGCGTGGTCGTCGCCGGATGGGTAATGGTCGACCGCGTGTCGCCGAGGTTGCCGGTGATCGAGATCAGCTTCGTGTTGTCGATCACGCGCCATGCATTCGCGCGCTGCTGCTCAGGCGTATCGCCCTTCAGCTCGAACGACAGGATCGAACCGCCCGCCTTCTGCTGACGCTTCGCGAGTTCGTGCTGCGGGTGCGATTCGAGGCCCGGGTGAAACACGCGCGCGACGGCCGGATGCGAATCGAGCCAGCGCGCGATCTCCAGCGCGTTTGCCGACTGCTTCTCGACGCGCAGCGACAGCGTCTCCATCCCCTTCAGCAGCACCCACGCGTTGAACGCCGACAGCGTCGGGCCCGCGCTGCGCACGAACGGGAACACCTTGCCCATGATGAATTCCTTCGAGCCGACCAGTGCGCCGCCGAGCACGCGGCCCTGGCCGTCGAGGAATTTCGTCGCCGAGTGCATCACGACATCCGCGCCGAGCTTGAGCGGCTGCTGCAGCACCGGACTGCAGAAACAGTTGTCGACGACGAACAGCGCGTTCGATGCCTTCGCGATCTTGCCGATCGCCTCGATGTCGGCGAGTTCGGTCAGCGGATTCGACGGCGTCTCGAGGAAGAACATCTTCGTTTCCGGACGCACGGCTTCCTTCCATGCGTTCAGGTCGGTCGGGTCGACGAAGGTCGTCGTGATGCCGAACTTGCTGAAGATCTGCGAGAACATCCCGAGCGTCGAGCCGAACAGGCTGCGCGAGCTGACGAGGTGGTCGCCGGCTTGCAGCGCGGCCATCACGACCGACATGATCGCGGCCATGCCCGACGCCGTCGCGATGCAGGCTTCGCCGCCCTCGAGCGCCGCGAGACGCTCCTGGAACATGGTGACGGTCGGGTTCGTGAAGCGCGAATAGGTGAAGTAGTCTTCCGAATTCGCGAAGCGCTCGGCCGCATCGGCCGCGCTCTGGAAGCAGAAGCTCGACGTGAGGAACAGCGCTTCCGAGTGCTCGTTGAAGTCGCTGCGCAGCGTACCCGCGCGCACGGCAAGCGTGTCGAAGTTGAGGGAGTCGTCCATGTTCCGTTTTCCGTATTCGATGGCCGCGCGCATGGCGCGAGCCCAGTCAAAACCAGGCCAAAACAAAAAGCCCGCTATGCGTCGGCATCAGCGGGCTTCGGTGCGGTACGACAGCGATCGACTCGGGCCGGTTGCCACCGGCCTTCGCTTTAGCTGTTTTGGGAAGTCGCCCCGCGTCCGCAAGCTGATATCAAATCGACGCAAGGCCACATCCTATCACGCTTCGTCAAAAGCGTGAGCCGGTGTCACTCGACCGACAGCTGCAGATTCATCTGCGAGCGTTCGGTGTCGCCCGCCGTGTCGCGATCGGCCTGCGATGCCGGCGTGAGGCGCGCGCGCTCGATCGCATCGAGATACTCGGGCGTCACGTCACCGGTGATGTAGTTGCCGTCGAAGCACGACGCCTCGAAGCGCTCGAGCTTCGGGTTGATGTCGCGCACCGCGCGGCGCAGATCGTCGACGTCCTGATAGATCAGGTGGTCGGCGCCGATGATCTTCGCGACGTCTTCGTCGGTGCGGCCATGCGCGACCAGCTCGCCGCGCGTCGGCATGTCGATGCCGTACACGTTCGGGAACTTCACGGGCGGCGCAGCCGATGCAAAGATCACCGACTTCGCGCCCGCATCGCGCGCCATCTGCACGATTTCATGCGAGGTCGTGCCGCGCACGATCGAATCGTCGACGATCAGCACGTTCTTGTCCTTGAACTCGATGCTCATCGCATTGAGCTTCTGGCGCACCGACTTCTTGCGCACGGCCTGGCCCGGCATGATGAAGGTACGGCCGACGTAGCGGTTCTTGAAGAAGCCTTCGCGATACTCGACGCCGAGCTTCGCAGCGACCTGCATCGCGGCCGGGCGCGACGAATCGGGAATCGGCATCACGACGTCGATCGGCACGTTCGGCAGCTCGCGCTTGATCTTCTCGGCGAGATAGTCGCCCATGCGCAGGCGCACGTTGTAGACCGGCACGCCATCGAGGCACGAATCCGGACGCGCGAGGTATACGTATTCGAACATGCACGGATTCAGCGTCGGGTTCTCCGCGCACTGCTGGCTGTGGAAATTGCCGGCCTTGTCGATGAAGATCGCTTCGCCCGGCTCCAGGTCACGCACGAATTCGAAACCGATGCCTTCGACCGCCACCGACTCCGACGCGACCATCCATTCGGTGCCATGCTCGGTCTCGAGCTTGCCGATGCACAGCGGGCGAATGCCGAACGGATCGCGGAACGCGAGCAGGCCGTAGCCGGCGATCAGCGACACGATCGCGTACGAGCCCTGCAGGCGGCGATGCACGCCCGAGACAGCCTTGAACACCGAGGCCGGATCGAGCTCGAGGCCCGTGGTCGACAGTTGCAGCTCGTGTGCGAACACGTTGAGCAGCACTTCGCTGTCGGAATTGGTGTTGATGTGCCGGCGGTCGATCCGGAACATCTCGTCCTTCAGTTGCTGCCAGTTCGTCAGGTTGCCGTTGTGCGCGAGGATGATCCCGAACGGCGCGTTCACGTAGAACGGCTGCGCCTCGGCTTCGCTCGACGCCGAGCCGGCGGTCGGGTAGCGCACCTGGCCGATGCCGTAGGTGCCGGGCAGGCTGCGCATGTTGCGCGTGCGGAACACGTCGCGCACCATGCCGTTCGCCTTGTACATGTGGAAATTGCTGCCGTCCGCCGTCGCGATGCCCGCCGCGTCCTGACCGCGATGCTGCAGCAGCAACAGGCTGTCATAGATCAGCTGGTTGACGGGGGATTGGGAGATAACGCCTACGATGCCGCACATGGCATGTCCTTCAGAATGACAAAATCGGTTCCGTCCTGCCCGGCCGCGTCGTCACACGCGTACGTACTGGGCCATGCCGTCGGGCAGGAGCTGCTTCAGCTCGTGCACGCCCTGTTCGGCAAAAGGACGCAATAGCGCATTGCGCCAGAAATCCTGTTTGGGCAGTTCGGTCAGCCCGGCCGCCGCGACCAGCAGCACCACCAGCACGCAGCCGCGGACGAGCCCGAACATCATGCCCAGCGAGCGGTCGACGCCGCCCAGGCCACTCGCCTGCGCGATCCGCGACAGCAACGCATTCGCCACGCCGGCGACCAGCACCACGCCGATCACGACCAACGCGAAAGCGATCACCCACTGCGTCAGCGCACCGCCCGGCCAGTTCGCCGGGATATACGGCACGACCAGTCCGACGTAGCGGCCCGCGATCACGATCGCCGCGATCCAGCCGATCAGCCCGAAAATCTCGGACACGAAGCCGCGCCACGCGCCACGCAGCGCAGACAACGCGATCACCGCCAATACAGCGTAGTCGAAAGCCGTCAGCATCGTGCGTTACTGCGTCAGACCGGCTTCGCGCACCTTCGCGATCGCGGCGGAAGCCGCCGCACGATCCGCGAACGGGCCCGCACGCAACAGTGTAGCCGTGCTGCCGTCTGCCTGCTTGCGATGCTCGACATATGCGGGCACGCCCGCCGATTTCAACTTGGTGGCCCACGAACGGGCTGTCGCGTCGTCCTTGAACGACCCGAGCTGCACCGCGAAACGCGCACCGGCCGGCGACGACGGCGACGAAGCATCGCTGGTGTCCGGGCTGGCGGCGTCGGTATTCGCGACGGCTGCGGGCGCAGGCTTCGGCGCAGCCGGCTTCGCCACGGGGGCTGCCGGTTTCGGCGCGGGCTTCGGCGGCGTCACGCCTGCCGTGGTCGTGGTATCGGGCTTCGCGGCCGGCTTGTCGGCCTCCTTCGGCGCGGGTGCGGGTGCCGGTGCAGCCGCAACGGCCGCATCGGATGCCGGCGGTTCGTCGTGCGCGACGCCTGCCTGTACGTCGGAGGCGTCATCGTCACGCGATGCGACCGCCTGGTGCGCGGGCCGGTTCGGAATGTCGATTGCGATGTCGTCCGTGACCGGCTTCGGGTGCGAGTCGAGCGCCATCGGCAGCACGATCACGGCGGCGACGACGAGCGCGATCGCGCCGACGAGGCGACGGCGCGCGCGTTGCTTTTCTGGAAGGGTCGGATCGAGGAGCAGTGCGTCCGATTCCGGACGCTCGGTGCGGCGCGAGCGTCGCTCGACGCGTTCAGTGGTGCGCTCCGTGCGCACGTTCCGGGAGGTCCCGGTGCGACCGCCGCGCCGCGGGGGCGCGTCGTCGTCTTTCTTGCCGAACGAGAAAATTCCCATGAATGGCTGAGTCCGAAACTGCCCGTCAGTCAGTGTTGCTGCGATTTACGGTAGGCCAGCACGCCGGCAACCGTATGGAAACTGCCGAAAACCACGATTCTATCATTCTCGGATGCTCTTTTTAGTGCATCGCGAAACGCTTCGGCAGGCGACGTGTAACGCGTGACGCTCGAATCGGGCCCCTCCTCCACGCCGGCCTTGCGCAGCGCGGCTTCGAGCTGCTCCGCGGAGGCCGCGCGCGGCAGCGGCAGGTCGGTCACGCACCAGTGGTCGATCTCGCCTTTCAGGTGCTGCAGCACGCCGTCGATGTCCTTGTCGTGCATCGCGCCGAACACGGCGTACGTGTACGGGAAGAAGCCCATGTTGCCGAGGTTCTGCTCGAGCACGGCCGACGCATGCGGGTTGTGCGCGACGTCGAGCACGATCGCCGGCTTGCCGGGCAGCACCTGGAAGCGCCCCGGCAGCTCGACGTTCGCGAGGCCGAGCCGGATGTCCTGCGCGGACACCGGCAGCACCGGGCGCAGCGCCTCGAGCGCGGCGAGCGCGGCCGATGCATTGATCAGCTGATTCGCCCCGCGCAACGCCGGATACGCAAGCGCCGGATAGCGCTTCTCGCGGCCGAGGTAGCTCCACTGCTGGCGCTCCGCGCCTGCCTGCGCCTCGTAACGGAAATCGCGGCCGACCAGCCACAGGTCGGCGCCGATCGCTTCGGCATGGTCGATCAGCGTTTGCGGCGCGGCCGGATCGCCGCAGATCGCCGGCTTGCCCGAGCGGAAGATCCCGGCCTTCTCGAACGCGATCTTCTCGCGCGTGTCGCCGAGATATTCGGTGTGGTCGATGTCGATGCTCGTGACGATCGCGCAATCGGTATCGATGATGTTCACCGCATCCAGCCGGCCGCCGAGGCCGACTTCGAGGATCACCGCGTCGAGCCCGCGCGACGCGAACAGGTGCAGGATCGCGAGCGTCGTGAATTCGAAGTACGTGAGCGACACCGGCTCGGCCAACGACGTGCGCGCGGCTTCGACGGCCTCGAAGTGCGGCAGCAGCTCGTCATCGGTGACGTTCTGCCCGTTCACACGCGCGCGCTCGTTGAATTCGAGCAGGTGCGGCGACGTGTGGCAGCCGACCTTGTAGCCGGCGCGCACGAGGATCGTCTCGAGGAACGCGCAGGTCGAGCCCTTGCCGTTCGTGCCGCCGACGGTGATGACGGGGCACGCGAATTCGAGCTGCAGCGCCGCCTTGACCTGCCCGATGCGGGTCAGGCCCATGTCGATGCCGACCGGGTGCGCGCGTTCGAGATGCGAAAGCCACGCGTCGAGAGTGGGAAAAGTGCTCATCGGTTCAAATCTGGATCGGTGCCGCCACTACGCCAAAAAACGAAGCGCGCCGCCTGACGCTGAAGCCAGGCGACGCGCAGTGTTCACAACCTCGCGCCCGTCAGGCCAGCGCGTCGGCCGGTTGCCGCTGCAGCAGCGCGAGCAGCTGTGCGATCTCGTCGCGCATCTTGCGACGGTCGACGATCATGTCGATCGCACCCGTCTTCAGCAGGAATTCGGCGCGCTGGAAGCCTTCCGGCAGCTTCTCGCGAACCGTCTGCTCGATCACGCGCGGGCCGGCGAAGCCGATCAGCGCCTTCGGTTCGGCGATCACGACGTCACCGAGGAAGGCGAAGCTCGCCGACACGCCACCCATCGTCGGGTCGGTCAGCACCGAGATGAACGGCAGCTTCGCTTCGGCCAGCTTGGTCAGCATCGCGGTGGTTTTCGCCATCTGCATCAGCGACAGCAGGCTTTCCTGCATCCGCGCACCGCCCGAAGCGGTGAAACAGATGAACGGCACCTGCTGTTCCAGCGCGTTCTGCGCGCCGCGTACGAAGCGCTCGCCCACCACCGAGCCCATCGAGCCGCCCATGAACGAGAACTCGAAGCAGGCCGCGACCACCGGCAGCGTGTGGATCGCACCGCCCATCACGACCATCGCGTCGGTTTCGCCCGTATCGTCCATCGCTTCCTTCAGACGATCGGGGTACTTGCGGCTGTCCTTGAACTTCAGCGTGTCGACCGGCACGATTTCCTGGCCGATCTCGTAGCGGCCTTCCGGATCGAGCAGCCCGTCGAGGCGCTCGCGCGCACCGATGCGCATGTGGTGATCGCACTTCGGGCACACGTGCAGGTTCGCGTCCACGTCGTTGCGGTACAGCACGGCCTCGCAGGACGGGCACTTGACCCACAGGCCTTCCGGAATGCCCTTGCGGCTTTTCGGGTCGGTCTGCTTGATCTTCGGCGGCAACAGTTTGTCGAGCCAGCTCATCGTATGGTTTCCTGTTCCGTGGCGGGGCGGGCCAACCGGCCCGTTCCCGCTTCCTGTGTTGTGTTTATCGCGCCGTCTTGCCCACGCCGTCCAGGGCGGCACGCAGCTCGGCGATGAAAGTCTTCAGCGCGGCCGCGGCACCTTCCGGCGCAGCGGTTTCGAGCAGCTGCACGAGGCGGCTGCCGATCACGACGGCGTCCGACACCTCGGCCACCGCACGCGCCGTTTCGGCGTCGCGGATACCGAAGCCGACGCCGACCGGAACCGGCACGCGCGACTTGATGGCCGGGATTTTACCCGCAATGCTCGAAACATCCAGATTTCCTGCGCCGGTCACGCCCTTGAGCGACACGTAATACACGTAGCCGCTCGCGATCTTGCCGACGTCGGCGATGCGTTCGTCGGTCGACGTGGGCGCGAGCAGGAAGATCGGATCGATCTGCGCGGCGCGCATTTTCTCGGCGAACACGCCCGCTTCTTCCGGCGGATAGTCGACGACGAGCACGCCGTCGACCCCGGCCGCCTGTGCATCGGCCGCGAACGTGTCGACGCCCATCCGCTCGATCGGGTTCGCATAGCCCATCAGCACGACGGGGGTTTTGGGGTCGGTTTCGCGAAAGCGCTTCACGTCGGCGAGCACGCTCTTGAGCGTGACGCCGCGTGCGAGCGCGCGTTCCGACGAGCGCTGGATCACGGGGCCGTCGGCCATCGGGTCCGAGAACGGCACGCCGAGTTCGATCACGTCCGCGCCGCCTTCGGCGAGCGCGTGCATGAATTCGACGGTCTTGGCCGGATCGGGGTCGCCGGCCGTGATGAACGGGATCAGGCCCTTACGGCCTTGTTCGGCGAGCGCGGCGAAGGTCTGCTGAATACGGGACATGGCAATTTTTCCTGTGTCGATCGGAGTGAGTGCTTCAGCGCTTGCTCCGATTCCATACAAAGTAGCATTCGGCGATGCAGCGGCGCGATTCACGCGCACGCCGGCGCAGCGAGCGCGTTCACGCGCTCGTGCGCGATCGCACAATAGCTTTCGTTGATCTCGTAGCCGACGAAGTCGCGCCCCTGCCGTGCGCAGGCCACCGCGGTCGTGCCGCTGCCCATGAACGGATCGAGCACGCGGCCGCCCGGCGGGCAGCTTGCGAGCACCATCCGCTCGATGATCTCCAGCGGCTTCTGGGTCGGATGATCGACGCGCTCCGCGTGCTGCCGGTGCAGGCGCGAGACCGACCAGACGTCCTTCGGGTTGTAGCCCATCTCCAGCCACTTGCTGCCCTCGAACAGCTTGCGCGAGCGGGCCTTCTTCGTGTCGGCGTCGTACGGGATGCGGACCGGATCGAGATCGAAGTAATACGACTTGGAAACCGCGAAAAAGCCGATGTTGTCGTGCACCGACGTGAAACGGCGCGTCGTGCCGCCCATGCTCGGCACGCGCCGGTCCCAGATGATCTCGTTGACCATCGTGAGTTGCGTCTTCAGGAAACTGAAGATTTCCGGCGCGTACTGCCACGTGCAGAAGATGTACATCGACCCGCTCGGCTTCAGCTTCGGAATCGCGAGCTCGAGCCACCCGCGCGTCCACGCGAGAAAGTCGTCGCCCGAACGCTTGTCCGAATCGTTGCCGTAGTCCTTGCCGAGCCCGTACGGCGGATCGGCGACGATCAGGTCGATCGACGCGTCCGGCAGGTGCGCGGCATGGGTCAGGAAATCGCGGTTATGCAGTTCGATACCGGACGGCAGCGCGCGCGGCTCGGCAGCGGCGGGCTGAACCGCCCCCGCCTCGCTCGCGGCGCCGCCGCCCGGTTCTTCGATCAGGTCACGCATCGGTCGGGGTCAGAGCTCGATGCCCGATCGCTCGGCGACCGTGTGCATGTCCTTGTCGCCGCGGCCCGACAGGTTGACGAGCAGGATCTTGTCCTTCGGCAACGTCGGCGCGAGCTTCACGCCATACGCGATCGCGTGGCTCGACTCGAGCGCGGGAATGATCCCCTCGATCCGGCAACAGTCGTGGAACGCCTTCAGCGCTTCCTCGTCGGTGATGCCGACGTACTGTGCACGGCCGCTGTCCTTCAGCCATGCGTGCTCGGGGCCGACGCCCGGATAGTCGAGGCCCGCCGACACCGAGTGCGTCTCGATGATCTGGCCGTTGTCGTCCTGCAGCAGGTAGGTCCGGTTGCCGTGCAGCACGCCCGGGCTGCCGGCGATCAGCGACGCCGCGTGATGGCCCGTGTCGATGCCGTCGCCGGCTGCTTCGACGCCGATCAGCTGCACCGAGGTGTCGTCGATGTACGGATAGAAGATGCCCATCGCGTTCGAACCGCCGCCCACGCAGGCGATCACGGCGTCAGGCTGCCGGCCTGCGAGCTCGGGCATCTGCACCTTGCACTCGTCGCCGATCACGCGCTGGAAGTCGCGCACCATCATCGGGTACGGGTGCGGGCCCGCGACCGTGCCGATGATGTAGAACGTGTTCTCGATGTTCGTGACCCAGTCGCGCATCGCTTCGTTCAGCGCGTCCTTCAGCGTGCGCGAACCCGATTCGACCGGCACGACCGTCGCGCCGAGCAGCTTCATCCGGTAGACGTTCGCGGCCTGGCGGCGCACGTCTTCCGAACCCATGTAGACGACGCATTCCATGCCGAAGCGCGCGCAGATCGTCGCGGTCGCGACGCCGTGCTGGCCGGCGCCCGTCTCGGCGATCACGCGCTTCTTGCCCATGCGCTTCGCGAGCAGCGCCTGGCCGATCACGTTGTTGATCTTGTGCGCGCCGGTGTGGTTCAGGTCTTCGCGCTTCAGGTAGATCTGCGCGCCGCCGAGCGTCTCGCTCCAGCGTTGCGCGTGATAGATCGGCGACGGGCGGCCGACGAAATGCTTCAGCTCGCGCTCGAATTCGGCGACGAAATCGGGATCGTTCTGGAATTTTTCATACGCCGCGCGCAGTTCGTCCAGCGCGTGAATCAGCGTCTCGGCGACGAACGTGCCGCCATACGGACCGAAATGGCCGCGATCATCAGGAAGGTTGTACATGGTGTCTCTCTCGATCGGTCGGCGCGCCCCGCTTTCGGAGCCGCACCGGCTTGCATCACCCGGCGTCCGCTTCGCGCACCGCGCGTACGAACGCCGCCATCCGGGCGTGATCCTTCACGCCCTTCGCGCCCTCCACTTCGATGCCACTCGAGACATCGACAGCAAACGGGCGCAACTGGCGAATCGCATCACCGACGTTTTGCGCGCTCAAGCCACCACTCAAAACGGCCCGATGCGCGAGCTCTGCGGGAATAAGAGACCAATCGAAGACCTTGCCGCTACCACCGTAATCCGGCACCAGGGTGTCGAACAGGAGGCCGCGCGCTTTCGAATAATGAAGACCCGATTCTACCAAATCGGCCGATTGCGTCGAGGGGCCGACGCGCACCGCGCGCAGCCACGGCAGGCGCGCCGCGCGGCCGAGCGCATCGCACTGCTCGGGCGTCTCGTCGCCATGGAACTGCAGCAGCGTGAGCGGCACGTCGCGCACGACGGCCCCGATCTCGGCTTCGGTCGCGTTCACGAACAGCCCGACCACCGACACGAACGGCGGCGCGAGGCGTGCAAGCTCCGCCGCCTGCGCGATCGACACCGCGCGCGGGCTCTTCGGATAGAACACAAGGCCGATCGCATCGGCGCCGAGCGCCGCCGCGTGCAGCACGTCCTCGGGACGCGACAGCCCGCACAGCTTGATGCGGGTGCGCGGCGGCAGGCCGGCTGCGGCGGGATTCGGGAGAGACACGGCGTGATCCGTCATGATTGCGGGTCCAGATCGGCCCAGACGCTGCTCCACGGCACACTGCCGAGCTGCGCGGGCGGGACGGCGAATTCCGCCGGGTAGCCGACGTGGGCGAGGTACAGCCCGTCGGCCATGAACGTGGGCGCCGCAAGCTTGCGGTCGCGCCCGGCCAGCACGTCAGCGAGCCAGTCGGCCGGATAACGGCCGCGACCGACCGCGACGAGGCAGCCCATCAGGTTGCGCACCATGTGGTGCAGGAACGCGTTGGCGCGGAACCGGAAATGGATGAAATGGCCCACGCGCCGCACGTCGATCTGGTACAGGTGTTTGACCGGCGTCTTCGACTGGCATTCCGACGACCGGAACGACGAGAAGTCATGCTCGCCGATCAGGTGCGCGGCGGCGGCGCGCATCGCGTCGTCGTCGAGCGGCGTATGGATCCAGCCCGCGCGCCCCGCCAGCATCGGCGAGCGCACGGGATGCACGTACAGCGTGTAGTAATAGGTGCGCTCGAACGCCGAGAAACGCGCGTGGAACGTGTCCGGCATCGGCTTCGCCCATTGCACCGCGACGGTCGGCGGCAGGAACGCATTGGTGCCGCGCACCCACGAGAAAACCTCGCGATCGAGGTCGGTATCGAAGTGCACGACCTGCCCCAGCCCGTGCACGCCCGTGTCGGTCCGCCCGGCCACCGTCGTATGCAGCGGCACGCGCGCGAACTCGGCCAGTGCGTGCTCGAGCCGATCCTGCACGGTCTTGCCGTGCGGCTGCGCCTGCCAGCCGCAGAACGCCGCGCCGTCGTACTGGATGCCGAGCGCGATCCGCATCACGCCTCGTCCGCCAGTTTCGCGAGCAGCGCGCGCGCCTCGTCGCGCGTCGCGGCGTCGTTCGCGTCGACCACCTCCTGCAGCAGCGTCCGCGCACCGGACAGGTCGCCCAGCTCGACATACTCGGACGCGAGGTCGAGCTTGTTGCGCGCGATGCGGGCGAGTTCGTCCGGCGTCAGCGCCGGCAGCGCAGCACCCGGCGCGGACGGCAGGTCGAGATCGAAATCGAGCTTCAGCGCGCCGAACTGCGCGCCGCCGAGCGGCGGCAGCGACGACGCGAACTGGCCGCCCGCCTGGCTCGCCGGCGTCGCTGCGTCCGGATCCCAATCGAACTCGTCGTCCTGGGCGACCGGATGTTCCGGGGCCGGATCGATCGAGCCAATCGGGGGGCGGTGGGCGGTCTGACCGTTAGTTGCGATTTCATTGGTGTCGGACTGCCCTGCTTGCGCAGCCGGCTCGTCCGCCGCCAGCGACTGCTCGTCCGGCGTGCGCGGCGGCAGCGGCATGTCGAGGCTGCTGAGCGCACTGATCGCGTTCTGCATCAGCGCCGCGTGCTGCGCTTCAGTGGCCGCGGGTGCGGCCGACGTCTCCGCCGGCATCGCTACCCGTGGCTCCGCCGACGTCTCGATCGGCGTACCTGACGACGTTTCGGCCGGCTTTTCGGCCTGCGTTTCGGCGTGCGTTTCGGCCGCGACCTTTTCAACCGGCTCGGCATCGTGCGAAACCGGAGCCGTCTCGCTCGCGGGCGGTACTGCGGCGTGTGCGATCGGCAACTCAGGCTGCTCGACATGCGCCGCCGTCACTTCCGGTGTCGGCGATACATCCGTAGCCGGCATCTCGACCGGCTCCGCCGCTGCGGCAGTCGCCGCGGCAAGGTTCAAGTCGGAAGCGGCATCGCGCGCGACCGGCATCTCGGGCCGGATCGGCAGTTCCGGTTCGACGGACGGCGCGGCTTCGGCTTGCGCAGTGGCAGCCGCGACCCCGCCCGCAGCCGTAGCGGTAGCCGCCGTGTCCGTACCCGCATCGTCCGTGCGTCGGCTCTTCCTGCGCTTGCGCCACGCGAAACCTGCCGCGAGGACGATCACGGCCGCACCGGCCACCGCGGCCGGACGCCAGTCCATCTGCTCGTGACTGGGTGCAGGCGCCACCACCGGCGCGGCCGGTTGCGCGGGCGTCGATACCGATGCCGATGCCGGCTGCACTGCGCTGGCAGCAACGCCGGACGCCGCTTCGCCTGTCGTCGACGCAGTTGCGGACGCGCCCGCATCGTTCGCGGCCGGACGCGGCGCGACAGGTGCCGGCGCCGGAGCCGGCGTAACCTCGTTCGTCGTGGCCGGCTTGCCGATCCCGTGCTTCTGCAGTTCCATCAGCACGCGGTTCTTCAGCGCCAGCAGTTGCTGCAGGCTCGACGGCCGCGGCTGCGACGCACCCGTGGCAGGCGTCGCGCCGGCCGGTTCGTACATGCCCGGAACCTGGCTGCCCGACGCAGGCGGGATCCCGGCACCGCTCGCGGACGACGGCACCGACTGGATCGCGCCGCTCCACACATGCGGACCGCTGGCACCGGCAACGGGTGCCGCCGGCTGCATGCTTTCGACAGCCGATGCGCCGTGGGTAGCCGAAGCACCGACCGATGCCGACGCGCCGGCGGCCGTCGCGGCGCTCGCACCGCTGACAGGCGCCGCATGCGCGGGCGGCGCCACCGGCGCGGATTGCACGGTCGACCCCGGATGCGGTGCGGACGCACCATGCTGCGCGACTGCCGTGCCGCCCGATGCGGCGGCGGGAGCGGACGCGGCCACTGCACCGGACGCCGCGGACGCTGCGGATGCAGCGGCCGGCACGACTGCCGCGCCTGTCGCATCGAGCGCCGGCACGGTCAGCGTCGCGCCGACTTTCAGGCGGCTCGCGTCGTGCTTCATGAACGCCTGCGGATTGGCGTCGAACAGCGCGCGACCGGCGCGCGCGAGCACGCCGGGATCGCGTGACTGCGTGGCCGCCTTCGCGATGTCGTTCAGCGACTGGCCCGGCTGGACCGTCACGGTAAGCGGCGCGGCGCCGTCGGCAGCGGACGCCGGCAGTTCGCCGGTGCCGGCCGCCCAGGCCGATGCGGTTGCGCCGAGCGCCAGGATCGCCAGCGCGCCACGCACGGCGCGCGACAGACGGGACTGACGCGGAAACAAGGAAATTCGGGACATCGTTGGCTCTATCGCCGCGCGCGGGCGCGGCTCGGATTCGCGGTTGAAAGCATCAATAAAGTTGCCGCAGAAATGCAAAAGCGTCGCGTTCCACGCGACGCTTTCGGCGGGTCTGTGCGTCGTAACCGCGTAGTTTACTTCACGTGATCAGGTTCGGGCCGAATTCATCGCCGGCGGGTGCAACCGATTGCGTTCGCACGTCGGGGCATCCCGCGATCGGGCCGCGTGGGTGCCCAGCTGCGCACGCTCGGACCTGCGCCCGCGATCGACCGGACGCGCACCTGTCTCGGATGAAAAACCGTCCGGCCGCATCGCCTGCCGAACGCATCCCAGATACCCTTGCTCACTCGACGATGCGGTTCGCACAACCCGGGGTTCGATACAGAACCACGACCGGGATATCAGGTACGTTTGCTCAATAATTCGCGCTGCCCACCGTTAATGGACTAACAAGCGCCAATCAAAATAAATCCATTCGGCCACCACCCCATTCAAATGAATTTCAATTGATCGATAAGAGGTCAATTCTCTCCTCTGATCGTCGAATTGAGTATCCGCTCCGTCAACCCCCCGCCCCACAAGGCTTTCCAGCCTCACCCCCGTTTCATTACTCATACGAAATCAATCATTTCGACAACAATTCAATTAAATTACACAAGATTACACAGATCGAATAATTGCCGTCGTTAGGATCGTCTTCAAACAAGAATCGGCGCAGTTCGACCATCGCGCTCGCACCCGCCGTAAAAGCGGGAACGCGGTCGGGCTGGCTGACGCCGTGAGGTGCCAGGGAGGCATCCCGCAGTCGCACGACTGCATTTACTCACCAGCTCGTTACGGGGATCGAACATGGGCTATCAACAGGGTTTGAGCGGGTTGGCCGGCGCGGCGAACCATCTCGACGTGATCGGCAACAACATCGCGAACGCAAACACGGTTGGCTTCAAGCAGGGCCGCGCGAACTTCGCCGACATGTACGCGAATTCGGTCGCGACGTCGACCAACACGCAGATCGGCATCGGCACGCGGCTCACGTCGGTGCAGCAACAATTCGGCCAGGGGACGATCAACACGACGAAGTCGTCGCTCGACATCGCGATCAACGGCAATGGTTTCTTCCAGATGTCGAACAACGGCGTGACGACGTACTCGCGTGACGGTGTATTCCACCGCGACAAGAGCGGCGCCATCGTCGACGCGCAAAACCGCAACCTGATGGGTTATGCGGCCGGCCCGGGCGGGGCCATCAACACCGCGGCGACCGTGCCGCTGCAAGCGCCGACCACCAACATCGCGCCGCAGGCGACGACGAAGATCACCGGCCAGTTCAACCTGAACTCGCAGGACAAGGTGCCGGCCAAGACACCGTTCAATGCGGGCGACAACACCACGTACAACTACAATTCGTCGATCCAGGTGTACGACACGCTCGGCGGTGCGCAACAGGTCTCGATGTACTTCACGAAGAACGCGGCCGGCACCTGGCAGGCCTATGCGGGCGTGCAGGGCCAGACGCCGACGAATCTCGGCACCGTCACGTTCGACGCATCGGGCCGGATCAGCTCGACGACGTCGGCCGCAACCGGCCAGCCGACGCCGAGCCTCGGCCAGTTCGCGTTCTCGATCCCCAACGCGTCGGGCGGCGCCAATCCGCAGAACCTGACGCTCGACCTGACCGGCACGACGCAGTTCGGCGGAAAAAGCGGCGTGAACAACCTCGCGCAGGACGGCTTCGCGAGCGGCACGCTGACGACGTTCTCGATCGGCGCCGACGGCAAGCTCACCGGCAATTACTCGAACGGCCAGAGCGCGTTGCTCGGCCTGATCGCGCTCGCGAACTTCAACAACCCGAACGGGCTCGTGAACATCGGCGGCAACCAGTATGTGGAGACCGCCGCGTCGGGCGTGCCGCAGATCTCCGCGCCGGGCAGCACGAACCACGGCACGCTGCAGGGGAGCGCACTGGAAAACTCGAACGTCGACCTGACGACCGAGCTCGTGAACCTGATCAAGGCGCAGCGCGATTACCAGGCGAACGCGCAGACGATCAAGACGCAGCAGGCCGTCGACCAGACGCTCCTGAACATGCGCTGACCCGCACATGAAAAACGCGCCGCGCCAGCCTTGATATCGTCAAGGCCGACGCGGCGCGCAATCTCGTGCACCGCGGCCCGCATCTCGCGGGCCGGTCATGCAGTTTACTTGTCGAGCAGGATGCGCAGCATGCGGCGCAGCGGCTCGGCAGCGCCCCACAGCAGCTGGTCGCCGACCGTGAATGCCGACAGGTATTCACCGCCCATCGCGAGCTTGCGCAGGCGGCCGACCGGCACCGTCAGCGTGCCCGTGACGTTCGCCGGCGACAGGTCGCGCATCGACGCTTCACGCTCGTTCGGCACGACCTTCACCCAGTCGTTCGCCGACGCGAGGATGCCGTTGATCTCGTCGAGCGGCACGTCCTTGTTCAGCTTGATCGTCAGCGCCTGCGAGTGGCAGCGCATTGCGCCGATCCGCACGCACAGGCCGTCGACCGGGATCGAACCCGGCTCGCCCATGGCCGGCTTGCCGAGGATCTTGTTGGTTTCCGCGCCGCCCTTCCACTCTTCCTTCGACATCCCGTTGCCGAGATCCTTGTCGATCCACGGGATCAGCGAACCGGCGAGCGGCACGCCGAAGTTGCTCGTCGGCATCGCATCGCTGTTCATCGCGGCCAGCACGCGGCGGTCGATGTCGAGGATCGCGGAAGCCGGATCGGCGAGCTGCTCCTTCACCGCGCCGTTGAGCGTGCCCATCTGCGACAGCAGCTCGCGCATGTTCTGCGCGCCCGCGCCCGATGCGGCCTGGTAGGTCATCGCCGTCATCCAGTCGACGAGGTTCTCGCGGAACAGGCCGCCGAGCGCCATCAGCATCAGGCTGACCGTGCAGTTGCCGCCGATGAAGTTCTTCGTGCCCTTGACGAGCGCGTCCTTGATCACGTCGAGGTTGACCGGATCGAGGATGATGACCGCGTCGTCCTTCATCCGCAGCGACGATGCCGCATCGATCCAGTAGCCGTTCCAGCCGGCCGCGCGCAGCTTCGGGAACACGTCGTTCGTGTAATCGCCGCCCTGGCACGTGATGATCACGTCGCACTTCTTCAGCTCGTCGACGTTGGTCGCGTCCTTGAGCGTAGTCTCGTTTTTCGCGAACGACGGCGCTTTGCCGCCCGTGTTGCTGGTGCTGAAAAACACCGGTTCGATCAGGTCGAAATCGCCCTCTTCCTGCATGCGCTGCATCAGGACGCTGCCGACCATGCCGCGCCAACCTACGAGACCTACGTTCATGACTAACCCTTTGATGGAGCTTCCCCGCCATTTCCGTCCCCGGTGTGACCGCGCGGGGAAATAGGCGGGCACGACGGACGATCAGCGTTTAATGATCGTTTTCGTGGTAATGGTTTTCGTGATGACGATGGCGCGCGCACCCGCACGGGCTGTGTTGCCGTGGAGTTTCAAGACCGGGGAGATCAGGGAAAGATGCGCCATCGTTCGAGTTTACACAAAGCCGGTGGCCCGCACAACGGCCAACCGCATGCGAACCGGCCGATTTCGCGGCCTGTTCGCACCCTTTCTACATGATTGCGTTACAGCGCCGCGACCACCGCGTCGCCCATCGCCGTCGTGCCCACCTGCTGGCAGCCCGGCGTCGCGATGTCGCCCGTGCGGTAGCCCTGTTCGAGCACCGTTTTCACTGCGCGCTCGATGCGATCGGCCTGCTCCGCGCGATTCAGTGAGTAGCGCAGCATCATCGCGGCCGACAGGATCGTCGCAAGCGGGTTCGCGATGCCCTTGCCCGCGATGTCCGGCGCCGAACCGTGCGACGGTTCGTACAGGCCCTTGTTGTTCTTGTCGAGCGACGCCGACGGCAGCATGCCGATCGAGCCCGTCAGCATCGACGCTTCATCCGACAGGATGTCGCCGAACATGTTGCCCGTGACGATCACGTCGAACTGCTTCGGCGCTTTCGCGAGCTGCATCGCCGCGTTGTCGACGTACATGTGCGACAGCTCGACGTCCGCGTATTCCTTCGACACGTCGATCATGATGTCGCGCCAGAACTGCGACGTCTCGAGCACGTTCGCCTTGTCGACCGACAGCAGCTTCTTCGCGCGCTTGCGGGCCGCCTGGAACGCGACGTGCGCGATGCGGCGCACTTCCGGTTCCGAATAGCGCATCGTGTCGAAGCCTTCGCGCTCGCCGGCGAACAGGCCGTCCGGAGCAGCGCGCACGCCGCGCGGCTGGCCGAAGTAGATGTCGCCGTTCAGTTCGCGCACGATCAGGATGTCGAGGCCCGCGACCAGCTCGGGCTTCAGCGGCGACGCATCGACGAGCTGCGGATAGCAGATTGCCGGGCGGAAGTTCGCGAACAGCTCGAGGTGCTTGCGCAGCCCGAGGATCGCCTGCTCGGGGCGCAGCGCGCGCTCGAGCGAGTCGTACTTCCAGTCGCCCACGGCGCCGAACAGGATCGCATCGGCTTCCTTCGCGAGCTTCAGGGTCGCGTCGGGCAGCGGATGGCCGCTCGCCTCGTAGCCCGCGCCGCCGACCGGCGCCTGTTCGAGTTCGAACTTCTCGTCGAGTGCGTTCAGCACCTTCACGGCTTCATTGACGATTTCCGGACCGATGCCGTCGCCGGGCAGCACTGCAATCTTCATGCGAAATTCCTGACTGGGTAGGTTTTTATGGAGGCAGGCCGGCGAACGCGCCGCCGGCGCGCCCGCCCGAAAGGCGATCTCAGCCGACCAGCTTGGTGTTGAGCCACGGCTGCTTCACGAGGCGCTCGGCTTCGAACTGGCGGATCTTGTCCGCGTGGCGCAGCGTGAGGCCGATGTCGTCGAAGCCGTTCAGCAGGCAGTACTTGCGAAACGCGGCGATCTCGAACGGATACGCGCGGCCGTCGCCCGTGCGCACGACTTGCGCGTCGAGGTCGACCGTCACCTCGAAGCCGTTGAACGCGACCGTCTCGTTGAACAGGTGATCGACCTGCTGCTCGGTCAGCACGATCGGCAGGAGGCCGTTCTTGTAGCAGTTGTTGAAGAAAATGTCAGCGAAGCTCGGCGCGATGATCGCGCGGAAGCCATACTGCTGCAGCGCCCAAGGTGCGTGCTCGCGCGAGCTGCCGCAGCCGAAGTTCTTGCGCGCGAGCAGCACGGATGCGCCCTGGTAGCGCGGCTGGTTCAGCACGAAGTCGGGATTCAGCGGACGCTTCGAGTTGTCTTGGCCCGGCTCGCCGTGATCGAGATAACGCCATTCGTCGAATGCGTTCGGACCGAAGCCCGTGCGCTTGATCGACTTCAGGAACTGCTTCGGGATGATCGCGTCGGTGTCGACGTTCTCGCGATCGAGCGGCGCCACGACGCCGGTATGCACAGTGAATTTTTCCATGATCCGTCTATCCGGTTGAAGGGCCGGCATCCAGCCGGCACCCATCGCAAATTCTCGGTCGGCGGCGTCAGTCCGCGGCGCGCTGAAGCGCGTTGCCGGCGGCATTGACGTCCTGGCCGAAGCCTCGGACGGTATTGCAGCCCGCGAGGCCGAAAACCAGCCCCGCCAGCGCCAGCGCGGCAACCCGCCGCGCAATGACTTTCGATGCCGTCACGCGTTACCCCAACTGGCGAATGTCGACGAAGTGACCTTCGATCGCCGCGGCCGCCGCCATCGCGGGGCTCACGAGGTGCGTGCGACCGCCCGCGCCCTGACGGCCTTCGAAGTTGCGGTTCGACGTCGACGCGCAGCGCTCGCCCGGCTCCAACCGGTCGGCGTTCATCGCGAGGCACATCGAGCAGCCCGGCTCACGCCATTCGAAGCCCGCATCGGTGAATACCTTGTCGAGCCCTTCGCGCTCGGCCTGCGCCTTCACGAGGCCCGAGCCCGGCACGACCATCGCGAGCCGCACGTTCGACGCGACACGACGGTTCAGCTTCTTCACGACATAGGCGGCCGCGCGGATGTCTTCGATACGTGCATTCGTGCACGAGCCGATGAAGATCTTGTCGACCTTGATCGATTCGATCGGCGTGTTCGGCTCGAGCGCCATGTACGCCAGCGCGCGCTCCATCGCGTCGCGCTTGACCGGATCCTTCTCGCGCTCGGGATCGGGCACGCGGCCGTCGATCGACGTGACCATTTCCGGCGACGTGCCCCACGTGACCTGCGGGACGATCTCGGCCGCGTTCAGTTCGACCACGCGGTCGAACTGCGCGCCGTCGTCCGACTTGAACTGGCGCCAGTATTCGACGGCCTGATCCCATTCCGCGCCGGTCGGCACGAACGGGCGGCCCTTCAGGTAGTCGATCGTCGTGTCGTCCACCGCAACCATGCCTGCGCGCGCGCCGGCCTCGATCGCCATGTTGCAGACGGTCATCCGGCCTTCCATCGTCAGCGCGCGAATGGTCGAGCCGCCGAATTCGATCGCGTAGCCCGTACCGCCGGCCGTGCCGATCTTGCCGATGATCGCGAGCACGATGTCCTTCGCGGTACAACCGCGCGGCAACGTGCCTTCGACCTTCACGAGCATGTTCTTGCTCTTCTTCTGCAGCAGGGTTTGCGTGGCGAGCACGTGCTCGACTTCCGACGTGCCGATGCCGTGCGCGAGTGCACCGAATGCGCCGTGCGTCGACGTATGC
Organism: Burkholderia sp. SRS-25; assembly: GCF_004343765.1. Lineage (NCBI taxonomy): Bacteria > Pseudomonadati > Pseudomonadota > Betaproteobacteria > Burkholderiales > Burkholderiaceae > Burkholderia > Burkholderia sp. SRS-25. The sequence continues at coordinate 297,656 of NZ_PTXM01000010.1, read as the reverse complement.
GAATCGCCGCACACGATCGTCATGCCCGGCAGCGTCGCGCCCTGCTCCGGCCCGATGATGTGGACGATGCCCTGGCGCACGTCGTTCATCTTGAACTGCGTGATGCCGAACGCATCGCAGTTCGCGTCGAGCGTGTCGACCTGCAGCTTCGAGACGGGATCGGCGATGCCGTGGCTGCGATCGGTGGTCGGCACGTTGTGGTCCGACACGGCCAGGTTCGCGCTGATGCGCCACACCGGACGCTGCGCCATCTTCAGCCCTTCGAACGCCTGCGGGCTCGTGACTTCATGCAGCAGCTGACGGTCGATGTAGAGCAGAGTCGTGCCGTCTTCCTCGGTGTGGACCACGTGGGTGTTCCACAATTTGTCGTAGAGAGTCTGTGCCATGGGTATGCGGGGTCGTTGTGACTACAAGCCTTGCGGATGCGGTCGATTATGCCACGCAGAACGCGTCACGGCGCAGGCCGGACGCGAAAAAACCCATTAAAAACAGTGGTTTGGCTGGTAGTCCCAATACCTGTATCGGCATTACCCGGCAAACGGGGCACGCACGGTCCGGTGCGGCGCGACGGCGAATCGCGGATCGCGCCGCCCGGATCGCGTGCGCCGATGCGTCGCGGCGTCAGCCGTTCGGGTACTCGCGATCGATCAGGGCGAGGCGCAGCATGCCGAGCTGCACGCCCGCGTTGCTGATCAGGTAGAGATCGCGCCGTCGCATGGCCGGCATCAGCGCCGACGTGTCGTAGAGAGACGGCAGCGTGAGGCCGGCCGGCACGGCAGCCTGCATCCCTGCCGCGGTCGACACGCGCACGGCCATCGACGCCTGATCCGCATGCGTGACGATGCCGACCTTCCCTGGCGCCGCGGCCGAGCCGGCCTGCTTGACGATCGCGGCCGCCACGCCATCAGGTGTCGGTATCGGGCTGCCGGCAGTCAGGGCCGGTGTCGCGATCGACGTCACGCCGGCCGTCAGCCCGTACTTCGATGCGAGCACGCTCGCGACTTCCTGCTGCGCGTAGATCGGAGCCGCGACCTTCTGTCGAAGCTGGAATACGGCGTCGGCGATCGCCTCGTTCACGGGGCCAGGCACCGGCGTGGCGCCGGATGTCGCAGCACGATTGCCGAAGCTGAACGCGGCAATCGTATTGATGCCGGCAGCGTCGACGGTCGGCGGCGTCCACGAGAAAAACGTGTCGAACAGGTAGCCGGTTTCGTCGGCGGCGGTCGCGCGATCGTTCAATTCGTTCGTCAGCTTGCCGAGCATCTGGCGCTGCAATTCCGCATCGGAAACCGGGGCATCACTCGCGAAAGCCGGGGCAACGGATGCACACGAGGCGGCGAGCAACGAAGTGGAAGCCAGGAAATGGCGGCGGGTCGTCATGGTCATGAGATTCGAGTGAGGAGCGGAAGGCATCAGCCCTTCGGGAACGCCTGCATCGTCGCGGTCACCGCGCGGCCAAGCATCTGCGCATACATGTCGTGCACGAGATAGAGGCTGCGATTGCGCGTCCACGGCTGACCCGATTGCGGGTCGTATATCGTCGGCAGCGACACCTCGGCCACCGCGGCGGCCTTCATGCCCGCCTGCTGCGAGGTCTGGATGCAGCGCTTCGCATGGTCGCGATGGCCGACCACCGCGACGGCGCCCATCGCCGCCGCGCCGCCCGCGCGCGACACGGCCACGGCCGCGACGCCGGCCGTGCTCAGGTACACGATCGAGCCATCGCTCGCGATCACCGGCTCGATCGACGACAGCACGTCGGTTCCCATCCCGCACTTCGACACGAGAAAGCGCGCGATCTCCCACTGCGCGTACACCTTCACCGGTTTCAACTGGCGAATCCGGTACACGGCATCCGCGAGCGCTTCGTTGACGGGCCCCGGGTCGGGCAGCGCGGTCTGGTTGCCGCCGGTGCTCGACGTGTTGCCGCTTGCCGCGTTCGGGCGATTGCCGAAGCTGTACGCGACGATCGCGCCGACCTGCGCGGCCGGCACGGTCGGCAGGGCCCACGTGAAGCCGACGTCGGTCAGCGCCGGCACGATCGCATTGACCGTCGCCGCGTCGCCGAGCTGCGCATCGAGCTTCGCGGACATCTGCGCGGCCAGCGCCGCATCGGTGACGGGCGCCGACGTGACGTCGTCACCGCCGCACGCACTCAGCAACGGTGCCACGGCAACCGCGGGTGCGGCAGCAAGAATTTTTCTGCGTAAAGAAGCCGACGGGTTTCGATTCATGAGAAATACGAAATGATGCGAGCAACGCCGGCAGCCGGTCACGGCATTGCAAGTCGCGGGTTCACGGGAAACGACAATCTGACGCGTCGCGCGGTTGGGCGATGGCGATGGATGGCACGGTCGACGCTCGAATCGAATCGCTGCACATCGGACGATTGACGATCCGCGATCGTAGTGGGCGTTTATTAAATCGCGGTGAACCTGTCGATCGAATGCGGACGATCGTCACGCTGTTTCATCGATGGACACATGCGTTTCATCCATGGCGAGCGTGTGCCGGCGCCGTTTCATCGGTGGCGAGCGACGTGATTCGCCTGCCTCGTCGGGCGCAGAACATCGCGCTCCCGATTTCGAGATACGATGGCGCAACGCCTGCCCTAGCTCCCACGATCCGGATCCGGAGCCCCCACCATGAAGCTCGGCCTGAACGAATCGCTCGCCCGCCTCGACGATGAAGGCACGCTGTTCACGACGCTGTTTCGCCACGGTACGCTCGACGTCGAACTGTACCGGCCGCGCATCGAGGACAAGCAGAAGCCGCATGCGCGCGACGAGGTCTACGCGATCGCCACGGGCACGTCGCGCTTCGTCGTCGACGGACGCGAATGCGACATCACGGCCGGCGACGTACTGTTCGTCCCGGCACACGCCGAACACCGCTTCGTCGGCTTCTCCGAGGACTTCTCGACCTGGGTGTTCTTCTACGGCCCCGAAGGCGGCGAGCGCGGCGCGTAACGCACGACGCACGCGGCACTTTTCCTGCGATCGCCTAGACTGTCTATTCGCAGCGGGTGGCCCGCGACGCGTGGCCGCCCGGTCGTCACGATGCCGGTGGCAGCCGGTTCAACGAACGGGAAAACAGCATGCGATATGAACTGTATTACTGGCCCGAGATCCAGGGCCGAGGCGAATACGTGCGGCTCGCACTCGAAGCGGCCGAAGCCGACTATGTCGACGTCGCACGTGAATCGGGGCGCGGCATGGGTGTGCCGGCAATGATGCGCATGATGGACAGCACGAAGGCGGAATGCGTGCCGTTCGCGCCGCCGTTCCTGAAGGCCGGCGAAATCGTCATCGGGCAGACCGCGAACATCCTGCTGTTTCTCGGCGCGCGGCTGGGACTCACGCCCGACGACGAAGCCGGCCGGCTGTGGGTGCACCAGCTTCAGCTGACCGTCGCCGATTTCGTCACCGAGATCCACGACACGCATCATCCGATTGCAAGCGGCCTCTACTATGAGGATCAGCAGGCGGAAGCCGCCGAGCGTTCGGCCGATTTCCTGGAAAACCGGCTGCCGAAATTCCTCGGTTACTTCGCGCGCGTACTCGACCAGAATCCGCACAAGAGCGGCTACCTAGCCGGCAACGCACTCAGCTATGCGGACCTGTCGATGTTCCAGTTGATCGAGGGCCTGCGCTACGCGTTTCCGAAAGCGATGAAGCGCGAAGAGCGGAAGATCGCGGCGCTGGTTGCACTGCACGACCGCGTTGCACTGCATCCGCCTGTCGCGCGCTATCTCGAGTCGGAACGCCGCATTCCGTTCAACGACATGGGCATCTTCCGGCACTATCCGGAGCTGGACAAGTAGCGGAGAACGGCATCCGAGCCGCTTCGTGCATGGCCGCCCCCGCATCGGCACCGGCCGCACGACACGGCCGGCCCGCGATACCGCGCTTTCGATACCAGGCAGTCAGTGCGACTGCCCGTGCTGCGTAGCCGCTGCATCGACGGCCTCGACCGAACGCGTCAGCCATGGCCCGATGTCCATCTCCTCGTAGCGCACGAGCCGGCTCTTGCGCGCACGGCGATACGCCCACCAGATCGCGACGAACAGCGGAATCCACACGTAGATCGACAGCACCTCCATCCAGTCGATGCGGGCCGCGAAGAACGCCTGGTAATCCTGCCCGAGCGAGATCACGATGCAGATCGCGATCGCGAACAGCGGCCCGAACGGGAACCATTTCGCGCGGTACGGCAGCTGATCGAGCCGGTAGCCCTGCTTCAGGAATCCCTTGCGAAACCGGAAATGGCAGACCGCGATGCCGAGCCACGCAATGAAGCCGGTGATGCCAACCGTATTCAGCAGCCACAGATAGATGCTCTGGTTGCTGGTCAGCGACGTGAGGAAGCACAGCCCGCCGACGGCCATCGTCGCGTACAGCGCGTTGCGCGGCACACCGCCCGGCGACAGCGTCGCGAACATGGCCGGCGCGCGCCCTTCCGCCGCGAGGTTGTACAGCATCCGCGTGGCCGCGTAAGTCCCGGAATTGCCGGCCGACAGCACGGCCGTCAGGATCACGAGATTCATCGCGCCGGCCGCGAGCCGGAATCCCGCGTGGCTGAACACCAGCGTGAACGGGCTCACGCCGATGTCGGTCACGTCGCTCTTCAGCAGGTTCGGATCCGTGTACGGCACCAGCAGCCCGATCACGAAGATCGCGAACACGTAGAACAACATGATCCGCCAGAAGATCTGCTTCACCGCACGCGGGATCGTCTTGCGCGGGTTTTCCGATTCGCCGGCCGTGATCCCGACCAGCTCGGTGCCGAGAAACGAGAAGCCCGCGATCAGCGCGACGCTCATCATCGCGTGCACGCCGCCGACGAACGGCGCGTCGCCGGTCGTGAAGTTGCGCAAGCCGACCGGATGTCCGTTCCCGATCAGGCCGGCAGCGATCAGCAGCCCGGCCGCGATGAACGCGACCACGGTGACGACCTTGATCAGCGAAAACCAGTATTCCGATTCGCCGAAGCCGCGCACCGACAGCGTATTCAGCAGGAAGATCAGCACGAGGAAACCCGCGCCCCACCAGATGCCGGGTATGGTCGGAAACCAGTAGCGCATCACGATCTGCGCGGCGACCAGCTCGATCGCGATCGTCACGGCCCAGCTGTACCAGTAGGTCCAGCCGAGCGCGACGCCGAAGCCTTCGTCGACGTACTTCTCGCCGTAGATCGCGAACGAGCCCGATACCGGCATCAGCGCAGCCATCTCGCCGAGGCCCGTGACGACGAAGTACACCATCATCCCGATCGCGATATACGCGGCGATCGCCCCGCCCGGCCCCGCCTGCGCGACCGACGCACCCGACGCGACGAACAACCCCGTGCCGATCGAACCGCCGATCGCGATCATCGCGATGTGGCGGCCCTGCAGACGCCGCTTCAGCGTCGTTCCGGACGGTGCGGCCGTCTCCGCTGCCGCTTGCAAAGCATCCATAGTGTTCACCCTGGTTCGATTGGAGCCTGACGATTTGATTCGGAATGCAAATCGTCAGGCCCGGTCATTCGCATCGAAACCGGCCCGTTCCGGCCGGCCGCATCACACGATGCTGCGCTTGATCGCCTGCAGTTCGGCCGTCGTCACGATCTTCTCGATCCGGAACCGCGGGCTTTCCAGCCATGCGTTCGCGATTCGCCGGTACTCGTCGAGATCCTCGCACGCGAGCCGTACGAGAAAATCGAACGTGCCGCTGACGAGCCAGCAATCGAGCACGGCCGGATTCGCTCGCATTTCGTCCTCGAACGGCGCCTGCGAACGCCCGTGGTCGGCCAGCGTGACCTGCGCGATCACGACGATCGGCTTGGTCGCGCGCGGCGCCTTGATTACCGCGCGGTACCCTTCGATCACCCCAAGCGCCTCGAGCCGCTCCACGCGCGCCTGGCACGGCCGCGGCGTGAGGTTCACGAGCTCGGACAGCTTCCGGTAGGAAATCCGCCCGTCGGTGCGCAGGATGTCGAGGATCCGGAGATCGATCTTGTCGAGCTGCATCTTCTTGTCGGTCATCCGCGTTCGCTCCGGTCGGGTCGTGGGTGGTGCGCGGAACGTCTCCTGTTCCGCGCGGGGGCCACATTATCCGGCCGAAGCGACCGCGCGCCAATCGGCTAGAACCGCAGCGACAGGCAGGTCAGGCCGCCGTCCATCTTGCGGAACTCGCTCGTATCGATCACGTGCAGCGGCAACCCGAGCGACGCGATCGCGTCGTGCACGCGCGGGTAGCCGGCCGGGGTGATCAGCGTGCCGTTCACGCGCAGCGTGTTGCCCGCGTATTCGTCGGCGGCCGAGATCGCGATCCGGCGATAGTCGGCGAAGGCCGGATGCGCGGCCAGCGCTTCGGTCACGAGCAGCGTGTCGTCGCCAAGCGCGTTGACGACCGACTTGAGATGCAGGCCAGCGCCCACCGGCACCGCGACGACCGAATAGCCGTAGCGCGCCACGAGCGATTCGAATGCGGCGATACCATCGGCGTCGGTGCGGCCCGTCAGGCCGATGTAGAAGCGCTTGCCGACCTGCATCACGTCGCCGCCGTCGAGACGGCCGTCCTGCATCGGCAGCAGATCGCGATGCGCGGCCAGCGCCGCTTCGATATGCACCGTCTCGCCCCGCCGCGCCGGCGCACCGGGGCGCGTGATCACCGCGAATTCGGGCGTCACGACCGCGGTGTCCTCCACGAAATGCGAATCGGGAAAGGCCTCCAGCGGCGGCAGTTCAGTCAACGCGACGCCGAGCGTGCGCAGCGCTTCGCAGTATGCGTGGAACTGGGTGAGCGTCTTGTCGTAATCGGGCGCGCCGAGTTCAGCCGTGGTCAGGCCCGCGCCACAGGACGGCGCGGGACGGCGAACGATCGCTTGCGTGAATTGCATCGACTCCTCCATGGTCAGCGCCACACCCGTGCTTCACACGGGGCGGCTGCGTTGTGTCCGGACCATTATCGGAAGCCAAATTGCGCAATTCGCGTCGATTTCGGCTGCGCCGACAGCCGATTGCGTCGAATTGCGCGCCGCACGCAGCGGATTCGGCAGCCCGCCGTTCGCCGCCCGGCAAGCCGCCGCTTTCACATGCGGCACGCTTGCTGCACGCCCGCCCCGAACCCCATCTGCGAACGGCCGAGCGCCGTGAGATCGCCCTCCCCGCCGCGCCCGTCGAATTCGACCTCGAAATGATCGGCCGGGAAATCGGGCGGACTCTCGCCGCGCAGGAACGCAGCGCGCTGGCGCTGCAGGTACGCGTCGTTCTTCGCGCAACCGGGCGCGGCCGCGATGTACATCACGTTGCTGTCGCCGCTGCCGCGGTGCGCATCCTCGACCGCGTGCACGACGTCGCCGTGCCAGAACACCGCGTCGCCCGGCTCCATGTGCGGGATCGGCACCAGCGCGTCGAGCAGCAGCGCGTGCCATTCGGGCCGGATCGACAGCGCGCGTCCCGGACGCGCGCCGCACAGGTCGTCGTCGGCCACGTCGTCCTGCAGCGCCCGCAGGACGACGTAGGCCATCGCATTCGCAACCGGGATCAACTGCAGCGTACCGTCGCCGGGCCCCTGCGGCGTCAGTGCGGTCCAGCCCTGGAACGTGCGGAACATCGAGCACACGGCCGGCGACGGAATCTCCTCGACATCGGGACGGAACGCCGCATCGAACGGGTCGTAATCGCGCCAGCGGCCGGCCAGCACGTGACGGTAGACCTGCCGGAAATTCGCGCCAAGCCAGCGCTCGACCGAACCGCCATCGACATGCGGTGACAGCCCGAGCGACGTCGAGCCGGGCGGGCGGCGGCGAATCCGATCCGCATAGGCCGGCACCTGGTCGGGATCGAAGTGCGTGCGGCCGCCGTCCGCGTGCCGCCACAGGCGGTTCAGGAACACGCGCGCCCGGGTCAGTGCCGGCGACTGGCGCGCAGCCACCTGCGGCTTCGACCAGTAGACGCCGTAGATCTGCGGCTTGCCCGACGCGAGGTTGCCGAAATAGCGGTCCTCGGCACGGGCATGCAACCGGTCGGTGAAGCGGTTCGCGTCAAGGTAGGCGCCGATCTCGTCGTTCCAGTCGCGCGCCTGCCGTGGGTCGAACACGCCACGGATCACGACCGCGCCATGCGTGCGGATCGCGGCGATCGCGCGCGGATCGACCGTCCCGCCCGCTATATCCGCGAACGGCACCACCGGAATGACGTCAAGACCATGCGCATGCGCACGGCGAATCACGTCGACCTGCCGCGCGATATCGCCCTCCAGCTCGCGAAACGTGGCCGTATAACCGGGCAGGTCGGCGCGCAGCGCCCTTTTCGCGTCGCGAATCGCGGCAGGCAGGTCGTCAATCGTCAGTTGCATCGTGGTCTCCTCGCTGACAGGTGTCGTGATGTGCTGTCAGCGTACGACCAGCGCGCGATCTCGATTACCACTATCCAGCCAACTATCGATACAATCCTGACAACCGTGCATCACGCCGGACGATGGCAGACCACGCATAGCTTGTTGCCGTCCGGATCGCGGAAATACGCGCCGTAGTAGTCGCGGTGATAGTGCGGCCGCAGGCCCGGCGGCCCTTCGCAGGTGCCGCCATGACGCAGCGCGAGCGCGTGGCAGCGATCGACGTGCGCGCGGGTCGGCGCATCGAACGCGATCGTGTGGCCATTACCCGGTTCGGGCGCGCGGCCGTCGAGCGGGTGGCCGAAGAAGAACAGCGGCCGGTCGGCGTCGGCCGGCATCCAGCCCGACCAGCCGTCCGGCTCGCGGAATTTCAGGCGCAGCCCGAGTTCCGCAAACAGCGGCGCATAGAAATCGTAGGCGCGCGAAGTATCGGTCACCCCCACGCAAACATGTGAAAACATGGCATTGCTCCTTCGTGACGATCGCTCACGATCATGCCACGGCGCGATGCCGGCTCCCTCCGGAGGCCGCGATGAAACCGCAGTACGAGCACGTGACGTTCGCCTCCGGCTGTTCGATCCGCGTGTATCACCGTCAGCTCGCGCGCATTCCATTCGAATGGCATCGCCATCCCGAATACGAGCTGACGCTGACGCTCAACAGCCGCGGCCGACGCTTCATCGGCGATCACGTCGCGCACTACGCCGACGACGACCTGGTGCTCGTGCCGCCCAACCTGCCGCATACCTGGTCGTCGAATGCACGCATCGATCGCGATGCACCCGAAGTCGCGCTCGTCATCTGGTTCGACGGCGACTGGGCGCGGCGTCTGGCCGACTGTTGCCCCGAATACGCAGCGCTGCGCTCGCTGCTGCGGCGTGCCGCACCGGGCCTGCACTTCGGCACGGACGCGGCCCGCGCGATGCGCGCACGGCTGCCGCAGTTGCTCGATCCGTCGCCACGCACACGGCTCTCGGCCGCACTCGACACGCTCGCCGATCTCGCGGAAGCCGGTGGTGAACCGCTCGCCACCGCGCACGCGTACGACCAGGCCGACGGTACGACACCGCCCGCCAACGTCGCCGCCCCCGAAGCCGAACGCCTCGACCGCGTGCTCGATGCGATCGACCGGCACTTCCACGAACCGTTGCGCATCGACGCGCTCGCCGCCACCGCGCACATGTCCGAACGCACTTTGCAGCGCCTGTTCGTCCGGCACCTTGGCGAAAGCGTCGGCCGCTACGTACAGCGGCTGCGGCTCGCGCACGCGTGCCGTCACCTCGTCGGCACCGACTGGCCGATCGCGACCGTGGCTGCGCGCTGCGGCATTCCGAATGCCGCGAACTTCAATCGCCAGTTTCTCGCCGCACGCGGGATGACGCCCGGCGCATACCGGCAATTCTTCGTGCAGCACGGCCACGCGCCCGATCATGACGCACCGGCACTCGACACGCGCCCGCCGTCGCTGGAACGCCGCGCGGGCCCGAGCAAAGCTCGGCCGCACAAATGAAAACACCCCGACGGGATGACCCGTCGGGGTGTCGTGGCGTTGCGATCGCCCGACGCGAACAGCCTGTCGGCCGTTCGCGCCGCGCACGACTTAACGTGCGTTGAGCGGCTTCGCTTCGCGCGGCGTATCGCCGATGAACAGCTGACGCGGACGGCCGATCTTCTGTTCCGGATCGCCGATCATTTCGTTCCACTGTGCAATCCAGCCGACCGTACGTGCCATCGCGAAGATACACGTGAACATCGACGTCGGGATGCCCAGCGCGCGCTGGACGATGCCCGAGTAGAAGTCGACGTTCGGGTACAGCTTGCGCGACACGAAGTATTCGTCTTCCAGCGCGATCTTCTCGAGCTGCATCGCGAGCTTGAACAGCGGGTCGTCGTGCAGGCCCAGTTCGTTCAGCACTTCGTAGCACGTTTCGCGCATCAGCTTCGCACGCGGGTCGTAGTTCTTGTACACGCGGTGACCGAAGCCCATCAGCTTCACGCCCGAATTCTTGTCCTTCACCTGCTTGATGAATTCGGGGATGTTGTCCGGCGAACCGATCTGCTCGAGCATGTTCAGTGCGGCTTCGTTCGCACCGCCGTGCGCCGGGCCCCACAGACAGGCGATACCGGCAGCGATACAGGCGAACGGGTTCGCGCCCGACGAACCGGCCAGGCGGACGGTCGACGTCGATGCGTTCTGCTCGTGGTCGGCGTGCAGGATCAGGATACGGTCGAGTGCGCGAACGAGCACGTCGTTGACCTTGTACTCTTCGCACGGGTTCGAGAACATCATGTGCATGAAGTTCGCGCTGTACGACAGCGAGTTCTTCGGATACACGAACGGCTGGCCGATGCTGTACTTGTACGCCATCGCGACGAGCGTCGGCAGCTTCGCGATCATGCGGATCGCCGACACTTCACGGTGACGCGGATCGTTGATGTCGAGCGAGTCGTGGTAGAACGCCGACAGCGCGCCGACTGCGGCGACGAGGATCGCCATCGGGTGCGCGTCGCGACGGAAGCCACGGAAGAAGAAGTGCATCTGCTCGTGCACCATCGTGTGCTTCGTGACGGTGTCGACGAATTCCTTCTTTTGCGCTGCATTCGGCAGCTCGCCCTTCAGCAGCAGGTAGCAGCTTTCGAGGAAATCCGCGTTTTGCGCGAGGTTGTCGATCGGGTAGCCGCGGTACAGCAGCTCGCCCTTGTCGCCGTCGATGTACGTGATCGCCGAATTACAAGCTGCCGTCGACATGAAGCCCGGGTCGTACGTGAACTTGCCGGTCTGGCCGTACAGCTTGCGGATGTCGATCACGTCCGGGCCCATCGTGCCCTTGTAGATCGGCAGTTCGACGCTCGGCGAGTTGTCGCTGAACGATAGCGTGGCTTTAACATCAGACGGAGTCATGGCACATCCTCAATCGAAATAAAGAAACGGGATTCGATAACGGGCACAGCGTGTTACGCCTTGGCGTTACACGTTGCGCAGCATCTCCAACAGCCGGCGAATATCCGGGCTGTCTAGGTCGCCTTCTGGTTCCTTGCGCGCGAGGAGCAAGTCCATCAGGTCGTTGTCGCTCAGATCGAGCAGGCGCGACAACGCGCCTACGTCTGCATCGGTGAGGTCATGCTCGTATCTGCTGAAGAAACGCTCGAAAATGATGTCGTTCTCCAGCAGACCCCGCCGCGCACGCCAGCGGAGGCGTGCGCGACGGTGCGGGTCGGATTGATGCGAATCGCTCATCTCGACCTTAAACAGCGCGGCGAACCATCAGTTCCTTGATCTTGCCGATCGCCTTCGTCGGGTTCAGGCCCTTCGGGCAAACGTCGACGCAGTTCATGATCGTGTGGCAACGGAACAGACGGTACGGGTCTTCCAGGTTGTCGAGACGCTCGCCGGTGGCCGTGTCGCGGCTGTCCGCGATGAAGCGGTAAGCCTGCAGCAGGCCCGCCGGGCCGACGAACTTGTCCGGGTTCCACCAGAAGCTCGGGCACGACGTCGAGCAGCTTGCACACAGAATGCACTCGTACACGCCGTCGAGCTCGTCGCGCTCTTCCGGCGACTGGAGGCGTTCCTTCTCCGGCGGCGGCGCGTCGTTGATCAGGTACGGCTTGATCGAGTGGTACTGGTTGAAGAAGTGCGTCATGTCGACGATCAGGTCACGCACGACGGGCAGGCCCGGCAGCGGACGCAGCACGATCTTCTGCGGCAGGTCGTTCAGGTTCGTCAGGCAAGCGAGACCGTTCTTGCCGTTGATGTTCATCGCGTCCGAACCGCACACGCCTTCACGGCACGAACGACGGAACGACAGCGTCTCGTCCACGGCCTTCAGCTTGACCAGTGCGTCGAGCAGCATGCGCTCGTGCTCGAGCTCCAGCTCGTACGTCTGCATGCGCGGCGCTGCGTCCTTGTCCGGATCGTAGCGGTAGACTTCAAAAATGCGTTTTGCCATTTCGGATTCCTTTGACTCGGCTTAGAACGTGCGCGGCTTCGGCGGCACGGATTCGACCGTCAGCGGCTTCATTTGAACCGGCTTGTAGTCGAGGCGATCGCCTTCGCTGTACCACAGCGTGTGGCGCAGCCAGTTCTCGTCGTCGCGGTGTTCGTAGTCGCTGTGGGCGTGAGCGCCACGGCTTTCCTTGCGTGCTTCCGCCGACACCATCGTTGCGCGAGCGACTTCGATCAGGTTCTCCAGCTCGAGCGCTTCGACGCGCGCGGTGTTGAACACCTTCGACTTGTCCTTCAGGTGGATGTTTTCCACGCGTGCCTTCAGGCCGGCCATCTGGTCGACGCCTTCCTTCAGCAGTTCCGACGTGCGGAACACGCCTGCGTGCTTCTGCATCGTCGAGCGGATGTCGTTCGCGACGTCCTGCGTGTATTCACCCGCGGTCGACTTGTCGAGCTTCGCCAGGCGTGCCAGCGAGAATTCGCCTGCATCGGCCGGCAGCGGCTTGTGTTCCTTCTGGTTCTTCACGTGCTCGACGATGTGGTTGCCGGCCGCACGGCCGAACACCACGAGGTCCAGCAGCGAGTTCGTGCCGAGGCGGTTCGCGCCGTGCACGGACACGCACGAGCATTCGCCCACTGCGTAGAAACCGTTGACCGGATCCTTGTGACCGCCGCGCGACGTGCCGACGACCTGACCGTGGATGTTGGTCGGGATGCCGCCCATCTGGTAGTGGATCGTCGGGACGACCGGGATCGGTTCCTTGATCGCGTCGACGTTCGCGAACTTCAGCGCGATTTCGCGGATCGACGGCAGACGCTTCATGATCGTCTCGGCGCCGATGTGCGACAGGTCGAGCAGCACGTGATCCTTGTTCGGACCCACGCCGCGGCCTTCCTTGATTTCCTGGTCCATCGAACGCGACACGAAGTCACGCGGCGCCAGATCCTTCAGCGTCGGCGCATAGCGCTCCATGAAGCGCTCGCCGTTCGCGTTGCGCAGGATACCGCCTTCGCCGCGCACGCCTTCGGTGATCAGCACGCCCGCGCCGGCCACGCCGGTCGGGTGGAACTGCCAGAACTCCATGTCCTGCAGCGCGATGCCCGAGCGGGCCGCCATGCCGAGGCCGTCGCCGGTGTTGATGAACGCGTTGGTCGATGCCGCGAAGATCCGGCCTGCGCCGCCCGTCGCGAACAGCGTCGTCTTGCCTTCCATGATGTAGACGTCACCCGTCTCCATCTCGAGGGCCGTCACGCCGAGCACGTCGCCTTCCGCGTCGCGGATCAGGTCGAGTGCCATCCATTCGACGAAGAACTGCGTCTTCGCTTCGACGTTCTGCTGGTACAGCGTGTGCAGCAGCGCGTGACCGGTACGGTCGGCGGCCGCGCAGGCGCGCTGAACAGGCTTCTCGCCGTAGTTCGCGGTGTGGCCGCCGAACGGGCGCTGGTAGATCGTGCCGTCCGCGTTACGGTCGAACGGCATGCCGAAGTGCTCGAGTTCGTACACGACGTTCGGCGCTTCACGGCACATGAATTCGATCGCGTCCTGGTCGCCGAGCCAGTCGGAGCCCTTGATCGTGTCGTAGAAGTGGAAGTGCCAGTTGTCTTCGCTCATGTTGCCGAGCGATGCACCGATACCGCCCTGCGCGGCCACCGTGTGCGAACGCGTCGGGAACACCTTCGACAGCACGCCGACCGACAGGCCCGCGCGCGACAGTTGCAGCGCTGCGCGCAAGCCCGAGCCGCCCGCGCCGACGATCACCACGTCGAACTTGCGGCGCGGGAGGTTAGTTTTGATTGCAGCCATTCTTTACACTCTCCAGAGAATCTGCGCGGCGTAGCCCGCACATGCGAGCAGCCAGACGATGGTCAGCGATTGCAGCAGCAGGCGCACACCGACGGGCTTCACGTAGTCCATCCAGATGTCGCGCACGCCGACCCACGCGTGGTAGAAGAGGGAAAGCAGCATCACGAAGGTCGCGAGCTTCATCCATTGCGCGGCGAAGATCGATGCCCAGCCTTCGTACGAGAAATCGTGCGCGCCGAAGAACAGGACGAGCAGAATGACCGTGTAGACCGCCATGATCGTGGCGGTGATGCGCTGCGCAAGCCAGTCGCGCAGGCCGTAATGAGCGCCGACGACGAGGCGCTTCGAGCCGATTCGGTTATTGGCTGCCATTTTCTTAGAATGCTCCGAACAGTTTGAGTGCCATGGCGATCGTCAGCGCGATCGAGACGACAAAGACGACGACTGCCGTCCGCTTGCCGCCTTCCTTCGTGACGGCGTCGTGGTTGACGTCCATCAGCAGGTGGCGAATGCCGGCGCAGAAATGGTGGAAGAAGGCCCACGACAGTGCGAGGACGATCAGCTTGACGATGATGTTGGAGAGGAAAGCCTTGAAGACTTCGAAGCTGAGCTCGGACGTGAGGCTCTGGTCGAAGAGAAACAGCAGGAAAGGCAGGAACAAGAACAGCAGCGCGCCGCTGACTCGATGGAGAATCGACAATATCGCTGCCAGCGGCATGCGATATTTCATCGTGATATCGCCGAATCCGATGTTCCGGTATTCCGGCCTCGGCTTTCTTACTGCATCAGTCATGCTAGACCCCTACTATGTTGTCACACTAATCCGCGATTTTAGCGCCTTTTTATATCGCGCTGCAGCGAAAGTCTGCTCTGGATAGTTGCGCGAACAAGAACAAAGGCGGCCCGAAACGTGCTTCGCGAACGTGGGGAACGCGAACGCACTCGGCTTGAGCCGATACTCCGTCAACTCAAGTCATTCTGATAGTAGTACCCGGTTGTGACATACCAGCCGCGACGCACTTCCACCGGCCGGTCTCCGTATGTATAGGACACGCGCTCGACCGACAGCAAAGGGAAACCTGCCGGCACGTGCAGCAGGTCGGCCACCGCCGGCTCCGCCGCCACCGCGCGGATCTTTTCCGTCGCGCGGATCATCCGCGTGCCGAACTCCGTCTCGAACATCGCGTAGAGCGGCCCCTTGTACTCGCTCAGCCGCTCGAACGTGAGCCCGCGGAACATCGCACCCGGCAGCCAGATCTCGTCGAGCACCGTCACTTCGTTCTCGAACTCCAGCAGGCGGCGCACCTGCACGACGGGATCGGCCGGCTTCAGGTCGAGCTGCCGCGCGATCTCGGCCGGCGCACGCAGGCGGCGGCATTCGAGCAGGCGGCTCACGTGCGGATGCTCGGCACCGTCGTCGGCCAGCAGCCGCAGGAAGCGGAACTGCGCGCGATCTTCATTGTGCGTTGCAACAAAAGTGCCCTTGCCCTGCCGCCGGACCACGAGGTTCTCGGCGGCCAGCTCGTCGATCGCCTTGCGGACGGTGCCCTGGCTGACCTTGTAACGGGCCGCGAGCTCCACCTCGCTCGGGATGATCTCGCCCGGCTTCCACTCACCGGTTTCGAGACTTTGCGTGATCAATGACTTAATCTGCTGGTATAACGGGCTGAACGTCGGCGACGGAGCAGCCGCAGGCGAGGGTGCGGGATCGCTCGCGCCCGGCTGCCCTGGGCCGCCTGCGCCGGTCTGATTCGCGGTATTCGCCTGGTTCGATGTCATGGCGCGCATTTCATCACAAACCGCACTTTTAAGTCCACTCAATTTCCGCAAAACATCTGTCTTATATAAGACATATGATACCGTTTGACTTTGAGCCGGACGGCTCCTACACTCCGGGTCGAGCAAGGGTTCGCGGGTGCAAAAGCGCGTCCCCGGCTACGTGCCACGGCCGTCTCCAGGTTCACCGCGTCTGCCATCGCGAGTCCTCCGCCCTGCTTCAATGCAACACTCAGCACAACGCGCATAAAATGGCGTTTTCGCGAGTGTCCAACGCTTCACCCGTCTTGGAGATTTTCAATGGCTAAGCCCGCAAAGCGCGTTGCCGTCACCGGCGCCGCAGGTCAAATCGCTTACTCCCTGCTGTTCCGCATCGCGAACGGCGACCTGCTCGGCAAGGACCAGCCGGTCATCCTGCAACTGCTCGACCTCCCGCAAGCCCAAGGCGCCGTCAAAGGCGTCGTGATGGAACTCGACGATTGCGCGTTCCCGCTGCTCGCGGGCGTCGTGATCACCGATGATCCGAAGGTCGCATTCAAGGATGCCGACGTCGCACTGCTGGTCGGCGCACGTCCGCGCTCGAAGGGCATGGAGCGCAAGGACCTGCTGTCGGCAAACGCAGAAATCTTCACGGTCCAGGGCGCCGCGCTGAACGAAGTCGCGAGCCGCGACGTGAAGGTGCTGGTCGTCGGCAACCCGGCGAACACGAACGCCTACATCGCGATGAAGTCGGCACCGGATCTGCCGAAGAAGAACTTCACGGCCATGCTGCGCCTCGACCACAACCGCGCGCTGTCGCAACTCGCAGCGAAGTCGGGCAAGCCGGTCGCATCGATCGAGAAGCTCGCCGTGTGGGGCAACCACTCGCCGACGATGTACCCCGACTTCCGTTTCGCGACCGCCGAAGGCGAATCGCTGCTGAAGCTGATCAACGACGACGTGTGGAACCGCGACACGTTCATCCCGACCGTCGGCAAGCGCGGCGCGGCGATCATCGAAGCGCGCGGCCTGTCGTCGGCGGCATCGGCAGCGAACGCAGCGATCGACCACGTGCGTGACTGGGTCCTCGGCACGAACGGCAAGTGGGTCACGATGGGCATCCCGTCGGACGGCTCGTACGGCATCCCCGAAGACATCATCTACGGCGTGCCGGTCGTTTGCGAAAACGGCGAATACAAGCGCGTCGAAGGCCTGGAAATCGACGCATTCTCGCGCGAGAAGATGGACGGTACGCTGGCCGAGCTGCTCGAAGAGCGCGATGGCGTCGCCCACCTGCTGAAGAACTAAGCATTGCGCACCTCGCCGGGCTGCCCTCGGGCAGCCCGGTTTCGGCACGGGCCGGCATGCCGCCGGCCCGGCCGACCGATCCGATCCGCGCACGTTTTGCCGCCCCGCCCCGCGCCCGCCGCGCACCGGCCCAGAACGCGCCCGAATCCGATTTTCTCCACGTTGACCCGCTTCCCTGACGTAGACGAGATGGCCGCGCTCACTCCTGCACAAGTGCTGTACGACGGGGCGTCCCCGCCCGCGATCCTGCCCTGCTGCGATCACTACGCGGGCAGCGAAAAGCTGATGCGCAAGTCGCTCGCGCTGCAGGCCGAGCTGGGCCCCGTGTTCGACATCACGCTCGACTGCGAAGACGGCGCCGCCGTCGGCCAGGAAGCCGCGCACGCGGCACTCGTCACAGAGCTGCTCGGCAGCGACGAGAACCGCTTCGGCCGCGTCGGCGTCCGCATCCACGATTTTTCCCATCCGCACTGGCGCGACGACGTGCGCATCGTGCTGCGCGCATCGCGTGCCCCCGCCTACGTCACGCTCCCGAAGATCGCGAGCGCCGCCGATGCCGCCGAAATGACCGCGTTCATCGAAGGCACGCGCCGCGAGCTCGGCATCGCGCAGCCGATTCCCGTCGACGTACTCGTCGAGACGCACGGCGCGCTCGCGCACGCGGCCGCCCTCGCCGCGCTGCCGACGGTCGGCACGCTGAGCTTCGGGCTGATGGATTTCGTCTCCGCGCACCATGGCGCGATTCCCGATTCCGCGATGCGCTCGCCGGGCCAGTTCGAGCATCCGCTCGTGCGCCGCGCGAAGCTGGAAATTGCCGCGGCCTGCCACGCGCACGGCAAGACGCCGTCGCACAACGTGACGACCGAGGTGCGCGACATGAGCATCGTCGCCGGCGACGCACGCCGCGCGCGCGACGAATTCGCGTTCACGCGGATGTGGAGCATCCACCCCGCGCAGATCCGCCCGATCGTCGACGCATTCGCGCCGCGCACCGACGAGGTCGTGCTGGCCGCCGAAATCCTGCTGGCCGCGCAGGCCGCCGACTGGGGCCCGACGCGCCATGGTGATACGCTGCACGATCGCGCGAGTTACCGCTATTACTGGTCGGTGCTGCGCCGCGCACGGGCCACCGGCCAGCCCGTGCCGGCCGAGGCCGCGCCGCTGTTCGGCCCGGCCGCCGAGGGCAGCGCGCCGTAAGCGCGCGCCGCCGGCCGATACACGAGTTTCATGCATTCGACGAGGCGCGAACCGGATAGAGGTTTGCGAAACGACAAAAAACGTAACGGAGCCCGAAAACCTGATATACACGCGGCCAAATAGGTGAAAATAGCGGCCGCTGCGCGCTTTCGGGGCGCGTGCAGTTTCAAACCGGCCGGCAGCGCAGATTGCCGGCCCTTGTCAACTGATTATCGAAAGGTTCTGACTCCATGAAGAAACTCCTGATCGCTACCGCCATCGGCGCCTTGTCCGCCACGATGCTGGTGTCGGCTCCGAGCGCGTTTGCCCAGGGTACGGCCACGACGACCGCGAAGAAGGCAGCGGCCAAGCGCCCGGCGCCGGCCAAGCGCATCATCCCGCGCAGCAAGAAGGCGCAGGCACGTGCCGCAGCGAAGGTCGATCCGGTACCGGACGGCGCAGTCAAGTGGTCCTGCAAGGAAGGCCTGTCGTTCGACCTCGCCGGTGACATGAAGCGCGACCAGGTCGTCACGGTTCACTGGGCGAAGAAGAACTACAAGCTGCCGCGTCAGGCCACGACGACGGGTGCCGACACGTTCTACGATCCGGCCGCAGGCTTCAAGCTGATCGTGATCCCGACCAAGGCGATGCTGTTCTCCGACGCGAACGGCGGCGAACGCCTCGCAGACGAATGCGTGACGCCGGAAATGGCGCAAGGCACGCCGGCACCGACGCAGTCGAACGAGCTGAAGCCGGCAACGAACTAAGCGCGTTCCCATCGGCCCCTCGATGTCCGCCCCGGTCTCCAACGTCCGCCCTGCTCCGGATACGGTACTCGTCGATATCGTCGACTACGTGCTGAATGCCGGCATCGACAGCGCGCTCGCGCTGGAGACGGCGCGTCATTGCCTGATCGACACGCTCGGATGCGGACTCGAGGCGCTGTCCTACCCTGCCTGCACCAAGCTGCTCGGCCCCGTCGTGCCGGGCACGATCGTGCCGAACGGCGCGAAGGTGCCCGGCACGTCCTTCCAGCTCGATCCCGTCCAGGCCGCCTTCGGCATCGGCGCGATGATCCGCTGGCTGGACTTCAACGACACCTGGCTCGCCGCCGAATGGGGTCATCCGTCCGACAATCTCGGCGGGATCCTGGCGACGGCCGACTGGCTCTCCCGCACGGCCCGCGCGGCCGGCCGGAAGCCGCTCACGATGCGCGACGTGCTGGTCGCGATGATCCAGGCCCACGAGATCCAGGGCTGCCTCGCGCTCGAGAATTCGTTCAATGCGGTCGGGCTCGACCACGTGCTGCTCGTGAAGGTCGCGTCGACGGCCGTCGTCGGCAGGCTGCTCGGGCTCACGCGCGACGAGCTGATCAACGCGGTGTCCAACGCGTTCATCGACGGACACGCGCTGCGCACCTACCGCCACGCGCCGAACACGGGCTCGCGCAAATCATGGGCGGCCGGCGACGCCACCTCCCGCGCGGTGCGCCTCGCGTTGATCGCGAAAACGGGTGAAATGGGCTACCCGTCGGCGCTCACCGCCAAGACCTGGGGCTTCTACGACGTGCTGTTCGACGGCAAGCCGTTCCGCTTCCAGCGCCCGTACGGCACGTACGTGATGGAAAACGTGCTGTTCAAGATCGCGTTCCCCGCCGAATTCCACGCGCAAACGGCCGCCGAGGCCGCGCTGCAGCTGCACGCGCAGCTCGCCGCCGCGGGCCGCACGACGGACGACATCAGCCGGATCACGATCCGCACGCACGCGGCCGCGATCCGCATCATCGACAAGCAGGGCCCGCTCGCCAATCCGGCCGACCGCGACCACTGCATCCAGTACATGGTCGCCGTGCCGCTGCTGGTCGGCCGGCTGACCGCGGCCGACTACGAAGATTCGGCCGCCGCCGATCCCCGCATCGACGCGCTGCGCGCGAAGACCGTGTGCGTCGAGGATCCGCAGTTCACGAAGGATTACCACGACCCGGACAAGCGCTCGATCGCGAATGCACTGACGATCGAGTTCACGGACGGGTCGAAGCTTGCCGAGGTGGCGGTCGAATACCCGCTCGGCCATCGGCGGCGCCGGACGGAAGGCGTCCCGCTCCTGGTCGAGAAGTTCAGGACCAACCTTGCCCGCCGCTTCCCGGCCAAGCAGCAACAAGCGATTCTCGACGTGTCGCTGGACCAGGCAAAGCTCGAAGCAATGCCGGTCGATGAGTACGTCGACTTGTATGTGATATAGCCGTCATCTACAGGACACGTAGTTTCCTAGCCTTAAACCCAGGAAAATCACCATGGCCCACAATCTCCACAAGACCCTCAAGGAATTCGACAGCGGTTCCGGCAAAGGCAAGTTCTACTCGCTGCCGCAGCTCGGCAAGGAACTGAAGACGAAGATCGAACGCCTGCCGGTGTCGATCCGTATCGTGCTCGAGTCCGTGCTGCGCAACTACGACGGCAAGAAGATCACCGAAGAGCACATCCAGCAGCTCGCGAACTGGAAGCCGACCGACAAGCGCGTCGACGAGATCCCGTTCGTCGTGTCGCGCGTCGTGCTGCAGGATTTCACGGGCGTGCCGCTGCTCGCCGACATCGCGGCCATGCGCGGCGTCGCCGAGCGCACGGGCAAGAACCCGAAGAAGATCGAGCCGCTGGTCCCGGTCGATCTCGTCGTCGACCACTCGGTGCAGATCGACTACTTCCGCCAGAAGGACGCGCTCGACCTGAACATGAAACTGGAATTCCAGCGCAACAACGAGCGCTACCAGTTCATGAAGTGGGGCATGCAGGCATTCGACACGTTCAAGGTCGTGCCGCCGGGCGTCGGCATCGTCCACCAGGTGAACCTCGAATACCTCGCGCGCGGCGTCCACAAGAAGGCGGACGGCGGCGACACCGTGTACTACCCGGACACCCTCGTCGGCACGGACAGCCACACGACGATGATCAACGGCATCGGCGTGGTCGGCTGGGGCGTGGGCGGCATCGAGGCTGAAGCCGGCATGCTCGGCCAGCCGGTGTACTTCCTGACGCCGGACGTCGTCGGTGTCGAGCTGAAGGGCAAGCTGATCGAAGGCGTGACGGCCACCGACCTGGTGCTGACCATCACGGAAATGCTGCGCAAGGAGAAGGTCGTCGGCAAGTTCGTCGAATTCTTCGGCGAAGGCACGAAATCGCTGTCGCTGCCGGACCGCGCGACGATCGGCAACATGGCGCCGGAATACGGCGCGACGATGGGCTTCTTCCCGGTCGACGAAAAGACGATCGAGTACTTCGAAGGCACGGGCCGCACGAAGGCCGAAATCGCCGCGTTCGAAAACTACTTCAAGGCGCAGAAGCTGTTCGGCATCCCGAAGGCCGGCGACATCGACTACACGAAGGTCGTCACGCTGGATCTGACGACGGTCGCGCCGTCGCTGGCCGGCCCGAAGCGCCCGCAGGACCGCATCGAGATCGGCCACGTCAAGTCGACGTTCACCGACCTGTTCTCGAAGCCGGTCGCGGAAAACGGCTTCGCGAAGAAGGCAGAAGACCTCGGCGCGCAATACACGACGAGCAACGGCGTCGACGTGAAGAACGGCGACATCCTGATCGCCGCGATCACGTCGTGCACGAACACGTCGAACCCGAGCGTGCTGCTGGCCGCCGGCCTGCTCGCGAAGAAGGCGGTCGAGGCCGGCCTCACGGTCGATCCGAAGATCAAGACCTCGCTCGCGCCGGGATCGCGCATCGTCACCGAGTACCTGACGAAGACGGGCCTGCTGCCCTACCTGTCGAAGCTCGGCTTCGAAGTCGCGGCCTACGGCTGCACGACCTGTATCGGCAACGCGGGCGACCTGACGCCGGAGCTGAACGAAGCGATCACGAAGAACGACATCGTCGCGGCGGCCGTGCTGTCGGGCAACCGTAACTTCGAGGCACGTATCCACCCGAACATCCGCGCGAACTTCCTCGCGTCGCCGCCGCTGGTCGTCGCCTACGCGATCGCCGGCAACATCACGCGCGACCTGATGACCGAGCCGGTCGGCAAGGGCAAGGGCGGCCGCGACATCTACCTCGGCGACATCTGGCCGACGAGCGAAGAAATCCACGCATTGCTCAAGTTCGCGCTCGACCCGAAGAAGTTCGAGGACAACTACTCGAAGCTGACCAAGAAGGGCGACCTCTGGAGCAAGATCGAGGGCGAATCGGGCCAGGTCTACGACTGGCCGAAGTCGACGTACATCGCCGAGCCGCCGTTCTTCGGCAACGACTTCTCGATGGAACCGGCTGCATCGATCCCGACGGTCAACGGCGCGCGCGCACTGGGCATCTTCGGTGACTCGGTCACGACCGACCACATCAGCCCGGCAGGCTCGATCAAGGAAGACTCGCCGGCAGGCAAGTGGCTGAAGGAAAACGGCGTGCAGAAGGCCGACTTCAACAGCTACGGCTCGCGCCGCGGCAACCACGACGTGATGATGCGCGGCACGTTCGCGAACGTCCGGATCAAGAACCTGATGATCCCGGCGAAGGCAGACGGCACGCGCGTCGAAGGCGGCCTGACGATCCACCAGCCGAGCGGCGAACAGCAGTCGATCTACGACGCGGCGATGCAGTACGTCGCAGCCGACACGCCGACCGTCGTGTTCGCGGGCGAAGAGTACGGCACGGGCTCGTCGCGCGACTGGGCCGCGAAGGGCACGCAACTGCTCGGCGTGAAGGCCGTGATCGCACGCAGCTTCGAGCGCATCCACCGCTCGAACCTGGTCGGCATGGGCGTGCTGCCGCTGCAGTTCAAGGGCTCGGACAGCGTCCAGTCGCTCGGCATCACCGGTGAAGAAACGTACGACATCGAAGGCCTCGGCGACGACTTCAAGCCGCAACAGGACGTCACGCTCGTGATCCATCGCAAGAACGGCGAATCGCAGCGCGTGCAGGTGCTGCTGCGTATCGATACGCCGATCGAAGTCGACTACTACAAGCACGGCGGGATCTTGCCGTTCGTGCTGCGCTCGCTGCTCGCAGCGTAAGCGCCCTGCACCTTGCAGGTGCCGCAGCCGCCTCGCGGGCGGTTGCGGCCGATTTGGATGCCCGACCTCGTGTCGGGCATTTTTTTGCCTGCGCTACGCCGCGTGACCGGTCATGCGGCGCGTCATGCCGCCTTGTCGGCCCGCGCCTTCGTGCCTGGGCCCGCTCGCCGCGCGTTCTTCTTCAGATGCGTGCGGTTGTATTCGATCGCCGCGCGCACGAGGTTCTTCAACGCCCGCTTGTCGATCCGGTCGCCTTCGAAAAAATCGATCGCGCGTCGCGCATTGCCGTCGAGGCCGTCGTTGAACAGCTGGTCGGGATCAGGGAGCTGCGCGCCGTGCATGAAGGTCAGCTTCACCTTGCCCTTGTGCGCGTTCGCGACCGCGATCATCCCGTCGCATTCCCACACGGGGCTGCCCATCCATTTCCATTCCTCGACGATGCCGTCGTCGGACGCGAGGATCGTCTGGCGCAGATCGGCGAAGGTCTTGCCGCGCCAGTCGGCGATGCCGGCAATCAGCGCGTCGATGCGCGCCGACGGCGTGAGGTCCGTTGTGCTCATGCGCGGGCCTCCGTTGCTTCGTCCGGGCGCGCCAGCACCTGTTCGAGCGACTCGAAGAACCGGGCCCAGCCATGCTGCGCGCCGCGGTACGCCTGCTCCTGATCCGCGCGGAAACCGACCTGCTCCATGCGCAGGTGCGTACCGGCCGCCGTCGGCGTGAGCGTCCACGTGACGACGCTTTCGAGGCCGTACGCAGCCCACGTGTAGGACAGCGTGCGCGGCGGTTCGATCGTCAGCACCGTACAGTCGACCGAGCCCCAGTCCGCACGGAAGCTGAAGGCGCGGCCCGCGACGGGCTCGAAGTCGCTCTTCATCAGCCACGCCTCGATCAGGTGCGGCTGCGTGAGCGCGCGCCAGATCTTCTCCGGCGGATGAGGCAGCTCCCGGTCGACGACGACGGAGCGCGTTTCGGTAGTGGCCTGGTTCATTACTGATCCATCCTTTTCAGAAGATCTTCGAGGGCATCGAACCGGTTCTGCCAGAAGCCGGCCATCTGGCTCGTCCAGTCGATCAACGGGGCCAGCGCTTGAGGCTGCGCGCTGTAGTGCGTCTGCCGGCCTTCGTGACGGTCATTCACGAGCCCGGCCTGCTTCAGTACACCGAGGTGCTTCGACACGGCCGGCTGCGAGACGCCCGCATGGGCCGTCAGCGCGGCTACCGTCAGTTCGCCCTCCTCGCACAGCCGCTCGAAAAGCGCGCGGCGCGTCGGATCGGCAAGCGTCCTGAAAAGCATGTCGTGAGCATTCTGCATATCGTCCAAAATCCATAACCCGATGGTTATGGATTGAAGCATATCCGCTGATCGACACGCGTCAAGGCGGAATTTCACGAACGACGCCGCGCGATCTTGCGCGAGCCGGCTGTCCGCCTCGCCGAGGTGTCCACGCCGCCGAATTCGAGCCCTTCCTCTAATCCGCAAATGCCGCATGCGATCCGAAAGTCGCCTGCAAGACTGCCGGAAGCACCGTTCCACAATTCGGGAAACGTTTGCGATCGCCGCCCCCTTTTCTTGTGCACGCGCGCATCCGTTCCTGCCGTGTCGCTGCGTTTGACCACATAGTGCGACGCGGCACGCGACAACGAGCGGTCGCGCGCGATCCGCTCACGCGACGATCCGCTCCGTGATCGCGCACGTTTCGATGCCGCGACGAGCAACTCGTGCGCGCGAACGTCGCGCGTGGCCGCGCTGTCGTGCCGCGAACCGGTTCCGTTCGCCATGCTCACCATCGCACGCGCTTCGGGCACCGCGCCTGCATCGGCACGCGCCGATGTCAGAACTGACAGCTGTGGAAAATGGCAGCTACCCGAACGACATCGACGCCCTACGCTCGTCACCGCTCGCGGCCCCACAAGGGCCGGGGGTTCCAGTAACGTCGCCTCTCCTAAAAAAGGACTCCCGATGAAAAGGAACACCTGGTTTGCCCTTCCCCTTCCGTCGCCCCGCCGCCTCGCGTGCGTGGCACCGTTCGTGTTCGCCGCCGCCGCGGCGCATGCGACGACGGATTGGGTCGATACGCATACGAAGGCCTTTCTGACCGGCCCGCAGTTGATGGCGCGCAGTGCGGCGCCGTCGCTCGAACTGGCAGGCGGTGAAACGGCCAACGTCGTCGTCAGCCTGCAGCTGCGCAACGCCGCGCAGCTCAAGCAACTGGCGCGCGACGTGAACCGGCCCGGCAGCGCGCATTACCGCCAGTACCTCACGCACGAGCAGTTCCTCGCCAACTACGCGCCGACCGATGCGCAGGTCAAGTCGGTCGTCGACTATCTGCACAAGAGCGGCTTCGTGAACGTCGAGGTTGCACCGAACCGCCTGCTGGTTTCCGCCAGCGGTACGGCCGCCACGGTGAAGACCGCCTTCAACACGTCGCTCGTGCACTTCGACTACGCGGGTCACTCGGGCTTCGCGAACACGTCGACTGCGCAGGTGCCGCGCGCGCTCGGCGACGTCGTCGGCTCGGTGCTCGGGCTGCAGAGCGTCGCCCACGCGCGGCCGCTGCTGCGCATCGGCAACGTGTCGAAGCCGCAAGCGCTCGCGGCCGGCACGGCGACCGGCCACTATCCGAAGGAATTCCCGGGCCTCTACAACGCGACCGGCGTGCCGACCGCGGCCGGCGTGACCGTCGGCATCATCACGATCGGCGGCGTGTCGCAGACGCTGCAGGACCTGAAGCAGTTCACGTCGAGCAACGGTTACGGCGCGGTCACGACGCAGACCGTCAAGACCAACGGCTCGGGCGGCAGCTACACCGACGACCAGGACGGCCAGGGCGAGTGGGATCTCGACAGCCAGTCGATCGTCGGCTCGGCCGGCGGCCAGGTCGGCAAGCTCGTGTTCTACATGGCCGACCTCAATGCGAGCGGCAACACGGGCCTCACGCAGGCGTTCAACCGCGCCGTGTCGGACAACACCGCGAAGGTGATCAACGTGTCGCTCGGCTGGTGCGAGACCGACGCGAGCGCGGACGGCACGCTCGACGCCGAGGAGCAGATCTTCACGACCGCCGCGGCGCAAGGCCAGACGTTCTCCGTTTCGTCGGGCGACGAAGGCGTGTACGAGTGCAACAACCGCGGCTATCCGGACGGCTCGAACTACACGGTATCGTGGCCGGCATCGTCGCCGCACGTGCTCGCGATCGGCGGCACGACGCTCTACACGACGTCGTCGGGCGCCTTCTCGAACGAGACGGTATGGAACGAAGGGCTCGACGGCAACGGCAAGCTGTGGGCGACGGGCGGCGGCGTCAGCACGATCCTGCCCGCGCCGTCGTGGCAGTCGGGCAGCAACCGCCAGTTGCCGGACGTCGCGTTCGACGCCGCGCAAAGCACCGGCGCGTACATCTACAACTATGGCCAGTTGCAGCAGATCGGCGGCACGAGCCTCGCCGCGCCGATCTTCACCGGCCTCTGGGCGCGCCTGCTCGCGGCGAACGGCACGGGCCTCGGCTTCCCGGCCGGCAACTTCTACGCGGACATTCCGTCGCATTCGTCGCTCGTGCGCTACGACGTGGTGTCGGGGAACAACGGCTATCAGGGGTATGGCTACAACGCAGGCACCGGCTGGGATTACACGACCGGCTTCGGCAGCCTGAACATCGCGAACCTCAACCAGCTGATCAAGTCGGGCGGGTTCTGAGCGAAGCGTGAAGGCCGGCGCGCGGCGGTGGTTGCCGCGCGCCGGCTTGTCTCTCCTACTCCGCAGCCGGCTCCTTCACGCGTTCCGGCGCGGCCGGCACGCCCGCGCGATGCGACGGCGCGAACAGCCGCAATCCGCTCGCGATGCTCGCCGCTCCGGCGAAACCCGCACCGAGCATCAACGCGAGCGTCGGCCCGTGGCGCCCCGCGATCCCGAACGACAACGCGACGAGCGCCGCGCCCGTCGCCTGCCCGATCAGCCGCGCGGTCGCGATGATCCCGCTCGCACCGCCGCTGCGCTCGGGCGGCGCACTCGACATCAGCGCCTTGAGGTTCGGCGACTGGAAGAAACCGAAGCCCGCGCCGCACAGCATCATCCGCCAGCCGATGTCGATGACGCCGGGCGCCGCCGGCAACGCGGCGAGCGACACCATGCCCGCGCTCAGCAATGCCAGACCGATCGCACCGAGCAGACCCGGCGGATAGCGATCCGACAAGCGCCCCGCGATCGGCGCGGCGAACGCGACGATCGCCGACCACGGCGTCATCAGGAACCCCGTCTCGACCGCGTTGCGATGCAGGACGGTTTCGAAATAGAACGGCAGCGACACGAACGCGAGCCCCTGCGCGGCAAACGCACACACGGCGGTCAGCGCTGACAGCGTGAACACCGGCCGGCGAAACAGGTCGACCGGCAGCATCGGCGCCGGGTGCCCGGCCTGGCGACGGATCAGCAGCCAGCCGAAGGTGAGCGCAACCGCGGCCGACGCGAACACGATGGAAAGCGGCCCGCGCTGCGCGAATTCGCCGAGCGCGAAGATCAGCGACGCGAACGTGATCACGTTGAACAATGCGGCGACCGGATCGAACACATGCTTGCCGCGCGCCGTCTGCGGCAGCGACGGAATCGCCACGGCAAGCGCGAACACGCCGAGCGGCACGTTCACCGCGAACAACCACGGCCATGCGGCGACCGACAGGATCAGCGACGCGATGGTCGGCCCCACCGCGAACGACACGCCGACCACGAGCGCGTTGAAGCCGACGCCACGGCCGAGCCGGTGTGCGGGAAACAAGCCGCGGATCAGCGCGACATTGACGCTCATGATCGCGCTCGCGCCGAAGCCCTGCACGATCCGCGCGGCCGTCAGCATCGGCAGCGTCGACGCGAGCGAGCAGCCGAGCGACGCGAGCGTGAACACCGCGAGCCCGGCGACATACACGCGCTTGTGGCCGACGATGTCGCCGAGAGACGCGAACGGAAGCAGCGTCGCGACCATCGCGAGCTGGTACGCGTTGATGATCCAGACGGACGCGGCCGGCGATGCATGCAGGTCGGCGGCGATCGCGGGCAGCGCGGTGTTCGCGATCGCGGTGTCGAGCGTCGCGAGCGCGACGGCCAGCAGCACGGCGGACATCGCACGCCAGTTGACGGCCGGCTCATGGGCGCC
This sequence comes from Burkholderia sp. SRS-25, assembly GCF_004343765.1. NCBI lineage: Bacteria > Pseudomonadati > Pseudomonadota > Betaproteobacteria > Burkholderiales > Burkholderiaceae > Burkholderia > Burkholderia sp. SRS-25. The sequence goes on along the minus strand of NZ_PTXM01000010.1, from coordinate 269,135 downwards.
GGCGGGGGAAGCGAATTCGGACAAGGTGAGGCTCGGCTGACGAGCGACGCATTGCGCTGCGTCGCGGATTGGACTCGCGGCGGCGTTCCGGACGCACCGCACGGAACGCACACCGCCGCGCCCCGTATTGTTGCAGAGCCGCACCGAACGTGCAGGCGGCCGCCTCGTCAGTCAGCGAAATGAAAGCAAAATGCGTCGCCGAGCAGTACGCACGGCAACGCAGGCGCGGAAGGCAAGCTCGCTGCGTCAGCTCACCGCGCGCCGCGCATTGCGACCGCGCAGCCATTCGAGCGCCAGCAGCAGGCTCGTCGAGAAGATGATCAGGATCGTTGCGAGCGCAGCGATCGTCGGGCTGATGTTCTCGCGGATGCCCGTGAACATCTGGCGCGGCAGCGTCGTCTGGTCCGCGCCCGCGAGGAACAGCGTGACGACGACTTCGTCGAACGACGTCGCGAACGCGAACAGCGCGCCCGACATCACGCCCGGCGCGATCACCGGCAGCGTCACGCGGAAGAACGTCGACACCGGATTCGCGCCGAGCGACAGGCTCGCGCGCACGAGGTTCTGGTTGAAGCCCTGCAGTGTCGCGGCCACCGTCGTCACGACGAACGGGACGCCGAGCGCCGCGTGGGCGGCGATCAGCCCCGTGTAGGTGTTCGCGAGCCCGAGCGGCGCGAAGAACAGGTACATGCCGACGCCGACCACGACGACCGGCACGATCATCGGCGACAGCAGCACGGCCATCAGCAGCCCCTTGCCGCGGAAGTCGGCCTTCGTGAGACCGATCGCGGCGAGTGTGCCGAGCACGGTCGCGACGACGGTCGCCGACGGCGCGACGATGAAGCTGTTCTTCGCGGCCATGCGCCACTCGTCCGATGCGATCAGGTTCTCGTACCAGCGCATCGAGAAGCCCGGGATCGGATAGACGAGGAACGTGCTCGACGAGAACGACAGCGGCACGATCGCGAGCACCGGCAGGATCAGGTACAGCAGCGTCAGCACGACGAGCACGCGCAATGCGACGTACCACGCGCGCTCGACGAACGACATGTGCGGCGCGAACAGCGGCCTGGCGAGTTTCATGGTTCGAATCCCCTTCCCGTATCGTTGCACGCGGCGCTCAGCCGAGGCTCACGTTGGTGCGCGTGAAGCGCCCGTACACCGCGTACAGCACGAGCGTCGCCGCGAGCAGCAGCCCGCCGAGCGCGCACGCCATGCCCCAGTTAATCGTCACGTTCGTGAAGTACGCGACGTAGTAGCTGACCATCTGGTCGTTCGGCCCGCCGAGCAGCGCGGGCGTGATGTAGTAGCCGATCGCGAGGATGAACACGAGCAGCGCGCCCGCGCCGACGCCCGGGTAGGTCTGCGGCACGTACACGCGCCAGAACGCGGCGAACGGATGGCTGCCGAGCGAGACGGCCGCGCGCTGGTAGGTCGGCGGGATCGACTTCATCACGCTGTACAGCGGCAGGATCATGAACGGCAGCAGGATGTGCGTCATCGAGATGTACACGCCGACGCGGTTGAACAGCAGCGTCAGCGGATGCGAGATCAGCCCGCTGCCGATCAGCGCCGTGTTGATGAGCCCTTCGCTCTGCAGCAGCACGATCCACGCGGCGACGCGCACGAGCACCGACGTCCAGAACGGAATCAGCACGAGGATCATCACGAGGTTCGCGCGCCGCTCCGACAGCGTCGAGATCCAGTACGCGAGCGGATAGCCGAGCAGCAGCGCGAACAGCGTGACGGCGACGCCGATCACGAACGTGCGGCCGAAGATCGCCAGGTAGATCGACTGGTCTGGGTCGGCCTGCACGACGTGGCCGAAGCCGTCCTGCTTGTGATCGAGCGCGGCGAGCAGGTAGAACGGCGAATACGCGCTGCCGTTCTTCGCGATCGCCTGCCAGTACGCGGCATCGCCCCAGCGCGAATCGAGCTCGACCAGCTTGTCGCGCGTCTGCGCGGGTGTCAGCGCCGCATCGTTGTCGCCCTTCAGCGGCATCGCGCGCGCCGTCTTCGCGACGAGCGAGCGATAGCCGGGAATCTCGGTGTTCAACCGCCGCGCGAGCGCACCCATCGCCTCGCTGTCGGCCACCTTCGTCATGTCGGCCGCGAGTGCGACATACGCGGCGTCGGCCGGCGGCGCCTTGCGGTCCCAGCTCGACAGCGCCCTGACCGTGTTCGGCAGCGCTGCGGCGATCTCGGGGTTCTGCACCGCGCGCGTGAGCAGCGCGCCGATCGGCACGACGAAAATCAGCAGCAGGAAAATCGCGAGCGGCGCGACCAGCAGCAGTGCCATCGTGCGCTTGCGGGCCTCGGCAGCCTTCAGCTCGCGCTTGAGCGCGGCGTTCGACGGCGAGGAAGGCGCGATCGTCATCGTATTCAACGGTTCTCTCCGGCCGGGCACGATCCGGCGGCAGGCCGCGCGACACGATCGACGCGTCGCGCGGCCGGTTGCATCAGGATGCCTGAACGACGGTTACTTCGTCGCCCACGCGGCGAAACGCTGCTCGAGCTCGTCGCTGTGGTCGGTCCAGAAGCCGATGTCTTCCAGCACCGCGTTCTTGCCGTTGGCCGGCGAGTTCGGCAGGTTCGCGAGCGTCTTCGCGTCGAGCGACTTGATCGCCGCGATGTTGGTCGGGCCGTACGCGATGTGCTGCGCGTAGCCCTGCTGCGGCTTCGGCGTCAGCGTGTACGCGATGTACTGCTCGGCCAGCGCCTTGTTCGGCGAGCCCTTCGGAATCGCCCAGTAGTCGAGGTCGTAGATGCTGCCGTTCCACACGACCTTCAGGTTCTTGCCTTCCTTCTGCGCGGCGTCGATGCGGCCGTTGTACGCGGTCGACATCACGACGTCGCCGGCGACGAGGAACTGCGGCGGCTGCGCGCCCGCTTCCCACCACTGGATGTACGGCTTCAGCTCGTCGAGCTTCTTGAACGCGCGATCCTGCCCGGCCTTCGTGCCGAGCACCTTGTACACGTCCTTCGTCGGGACGCCGTCGGCCATCAGCGCGAATTCGAGGTTGTAGCGTGCGCCCTTGCGCATGCCGCGCTTGCCCGGGAATTTCTTCACGTTCCAGAAATCGGCCCAGCCGGTCGGCGCCGATTTCAGCTTGTCGGCGTTGTACGACAGCGCCGTCGACCACACGAAGAAGCCGACGCCGCACACCTGCGGCGATTCCGGAATCAGGTCGGATTTCTTCGCGATCTTCGACCAGTCGAGCTTCTCGTACAGCCCTTCGTCGCAGCCGCGGTTCAGGTCGCCCGATTCGACTTCGACCACGTCCCAGTTGACGTGCTTCGCCTCGACCATCGCCTTCACTTTCGCCTGCTCGCCGTTGTATTCGACGGCCGTGACCTTGTTGCCGGTCGCCTTCTCGAACGGCTGGTTGAACGCGGCCTTCTGTGCGTCGCCGTTCGCGCCGCCGAAGTTGACGACCGTGAGTTCGGCAGCCGATGCCGATGCGCCGACGACGGCGAGCGCCAAAGCCAGCGCGGTGCGCCGTGCGGTAATGCGTGCTCGGTTCATGATGGTTCCTCTCCTCTCGTGGTGGAAGTGGGCAGTTGTTGTTGACGACGTGCTACGGAAAATCGGGGGAAACGCGGCTCATGCGAACACGCGCAGGTGTTCGGGCGAGAACGCGAGCGCGACCGGTGCGCCGGGCGAGAACGCATCGAGCGCGCCGGTGCCGAGCGGCACCTTCACGAAGCATTCGTCCTGGCCGGGCAGCGCGCAACGCATGCGCACGTGGTCGCCGAAATAGATGAGGCTGCGCGCCTCGCCGCTCAGCTGGTTGGCGGCCGAGCCGTTCGCGTGCCCGTTCGCGCCGTGCGCGGCGAGGCTCATGCGTTCGGGGCGGATGCACGCGACGGCCGGCGCCCCCTCGGCTGCATCGCCGATGCGGCGGCCGACGAGTTTCGTGCCGTCGTCGAGCCGGAATTCGCAGAATTCGCCGTCGACGCGCGCGATGGTGCCGCGCAGCCGGTTGCTGTCGCCGATGAAGTTCGCGACGAACTCGTTGCATGGCGATTCGTACAGGCGGTCGACGGTATCGAGCTGCTGCACGATGCCCTTGTCGAACACGGCGACGCGATCGGACATCGTCAGCGCCTCGCCCTGGTCGTGCGTCACATACACGAAGGTCACGCCGAGTTTTTCGTGCAGCGCCTTCAGTTCGTACTGCATGTGTTCGCGCAGCTGCTTGTCGAGCGCACCGAGCGGCTCGTCCATCAGCACCAGCTTCGGCTCGAACACGAGCGCCCGCGCCAGCGCGATGCGCTGCTGCTGGCCGCCCGACAACTGCGCCGGGTAGCGTTTCGCGAAGCGCTCCATCTGCACCATCTTCAACGCGTGCGCAACGCGCTCCGCGCGCTCGGCGGCCGGCAGCTTGCGCACGGTCAGCGGATACGCGACGTTCTGCTCGACCGTCAGGTGCGGAAACAGCGCGTAGTTCTGGAACACCATGCCGATGTTGCGCTTGTGCGGCGGCACGCTGTTCAACAGCTCGCCGTCGAGACGGATCTCGCCGCCGGTCGGGAATTCGAAGCCGGCCAGCATCATCAGGCAGGTGGTCTTTCCCGAGCCGGACGGCCCGAGCAGCGTCAGGAATTCCCCGCGGTGGATATCGAGGTCGAGCGATTTGACGACCAGCGTTTCGCCGTCGTAGGTCTTCCGCACGCCGCGAAAGCTGACGATCACATCATCGGACTTCATCGTGGCTGTCCCCTTGCTTCGCGACAATTGATTTTGAGATGCGAGCCACTATACGGCGCGCACGGTTCTATACTAGGGAACCATTTCAATATTCCAAGTAGGACCACTTTGGATACCGTGATCCTCGCCGACTGGCTCTCCGCCCGCCTCGACCGCGGTTCGCCCGAGCCGATGTACCGGCAGTTGCTGCAACAGATGCAGCAGGCCATCCTGACCGGGGAATTGGGGCCAGGAACAAAGCTGCCGAGTTCTCGCACGCTCGCGGCCGACCTGTCGATCGCGCGCAATACCGTGCTGCACGTGTACGACCAGCTGACGGCCGAAGGCTACGTGCTGACGACCACCGGCAGCGGCACCTATGTCGCGGACACGCGGCCGGACGCCGCCGCGATCCTCGTGCCGGGCGCCGCGCCGCCGCCGTCGAGCGCCGATGAACCGCCGCTGCCGGACGCGCAGGGCAGCCTGTCGATGCGCGGCCGGCAACTGATCGAGCATGCGGGTGTGTCGCGGCGCCAGTGGGGCGCGTTCATGCCGGGCGTGCCGGACGTGTCGGAATTCCCGAGCCGGACGTGGAGCCGCCTGCAGGCGCGGCTGTGGAAGGAAGCGAATCCCGAACTGCTGACCTATGCGCCGGGCGGCGGCTACCGGCCATTGCGGCGGGCGCTCGCCGATTACCTGCGCGTCGCGCGCTCGGTCAAATGCTCGCCGGACCAGGTGATCATCACGACGGGCATCCACCAGTCGATCGATCTCGCGGTGCGGCTGCTGTCCGACATCGGCGATCGCGCATGGGTCGAGGAGCCGTGCTACTGGGGCGTGCGCAGCGTATTGCAGGCGGCCGGTCTCACGCTGACACCGGTGCCGGTCGACCAGGAAGGGCTCGACCCGCGGGCCAGCGACATGCAGCATCCGCCGCGGCTCGTGCTCGTCACGCCGTCGCATCAGTACCCGCTCGGGATGGTGATGAGCCTTGCGCGACGCCGGATGCTGCTCGAATACGCGCGCCAGCACCGCTGCTGGATCATCGAGGACGACTACGACAGCGAGTTCCGCTACGGCAGCCGCCCGCTTGCATCGCTGCAGGGGCTCGACGACGGCGGCCGCGTGATCTACGTCGGCAGCCTCGGCAAGATGCTGTTCCCGGGGCTGCGGATGGGCTACATGGTCGTGCCCGAGCATCTGGTCGACACGTTCCGCACCGGGCTGTCGGAGCTGTACCGCGAGGGCCAGCTGATGCAGCAGGCCGTGCTCGCCGAATTCATCATGGACGGCCACCTGACTTCGCACGTCAGACGAATGCGCACGCTGTACGGCGAGCGTCGGCAACTGATGATCGACGCGATCCGCACGCGCTTCGGCGACGCGCTGCCCGTGATGGGCGACGAGGCAGGCCTGCATCTCGTGCTCGGCCTGCCCGACGCCTGCGACGATCGCGCGGTCACGCAGAGCGCGTTCGACGCGGGCGTGATCGTGCGCCCGCTCACCAGCTATTACAGCAGCCTCGACACCGCGCGGCGCGGCCTGCTGCTCGGCTATGCATGCGTCCCGCACGAAGGCATCGGCCCTGCGTTCGACACGCTCGCGAATACCATCGAGCGACACCTGCCGCAGGACCTCACGCGCGCGGCATAGCGGCGGTCATGCGCCGCGCCACCCGCATTACCGGGCGCTGCCCGCCCCGCGATCGAGCGATGCCGCGCGCACCGCTTCGCCGGGCTTCGTGAACACGCGCTGCCGCAGCGCGGCGATCTGCGCGTCGCGATCCTGCGGCGTCAGGCCCGCCGACTCGATCTGCGCACGCTGGGCCGCATAGTCCGCATAGCGGCTCTGCCACGACGCGTCGTCCTGCTGCATCTGCGCGACGCGCGCAGCGGCCTCAGGGCCGAGCGTCTGCGTCAGTTGCGCGCGCATCGCATCGGGCGTCGCCCCGCTCTTCTGCAATTGCGCGATCTGGTCGATCGCCGCCCGCTGCCGGTCGATGCGTTGTTGCGCCGCGCGTTCGTCGGCAGGCATCTGCTGTTCGAGCGCGGCGAGCCGCTCGGCCTTCTGCGCATCCGTCAGCGTCCGATCCTGCGTGATCTTCAGCCGCGCGAGGTCGTAGCGCTGCCGCCACTGCTCCGCACCGAAAAACGGCTGGCTCCACTCACCGAGCGTGCGATATGCAATCGACGCGCGCTGGTCGAGCGCGAGTTGCAGCGCGCCGAGGTCGGACTTGTCGACCGCGCCGGCATCGCGCAGTTTCGCGAGTGCGTCGAGATAGGCGCGATAGCGATGCCATACGTCGAGCGCTTCGGCCTGCGCAACGGTGCCGTCGAGTTGCGCGGCAATCTCGCGCACGACGAACGCATCGAGCGCGGGCGCGCTCAGGTCGCTCTGTGCGGTCAGGCAGTAGTCGAAGAAATCGCGCACCGCACGCGACTTCGCGAGGTGGCCGCCGGCATCGAGCGGCAACCGGGGCGCGCTGGAGCCGGCCAGTGACGGCGGCAGGCCCGCGCTTGCCGGCACGGCGGCCTGCGGCGGTGCGGCAGCCAATCCGCCTGCCACCGGCGCATCCGGCGCATCGCCGGCAGCGCCTGTCCCGCGATGCCAGCCCGCACCGCTCCACATCGCCGCGCCGGCAATCGCCGCCAGCCCCACGACACCATAAATCATGGCGCGCCGCGCCAGCGGCGCGCGTCCTTCACGTACCGTCATCGATTACACGCCCGCCAGTTTCAGCCGGTTCGCATGCGTGCGGATCACCGCGACCGGATCTTCCGCATACGCACCGCGCACGCCGAGCAGCTGGTTGATCTCGTCGAGGTGGTTCCACTTGTAGCTCGTGCTCAGCACCTTGCCGTACAGCGCACTGCACTTCGACACGAGCCCGTCGTTCTGCCCGGAGCTACGATTGATCATCACCGTACCCGTGCCGAACAGGGCAAGCGTCGACAGGTCGAGCGCATTCGCCGGATCGACGAGCGGAACGGTGCTCGTATCCGTTGCGCCCGTCACGCCGAATGCGGAGAGCGTGGGCTGGATCGCCGTGCCGGCCCATGAATACAGCAGGTGCGTGTTGCCGCCGACGGTTTCCGTCGGCGCGCCGGTCTGGCAACTGCCGGGCGCACCGAGGCCCGCACTCGGATAGTTCTGGTTGTAGGTGGCAGCGCGTGCGGTCGTCAGCGTCTGCAGCGCGGCGAGCGCGTCCTGGTTCGTGTTGTGGCTGCTGCTCGTCAGGATGCCGAACACATTGACGAACGCGGCGATCACCGATGACGAAAGTCCGGTCGGATCGTATGCCAGAACGTTCTGCACGAAGTCGGCGAATTCGGAGCCGCGATGCGGCGTACCGATCGTCGTCACCGACGCAACGAGATCGGGCGCGACGGCCGCAACATAGCGCGACGTGAGGCCGCCCTGGCTGTGGCCGACGAGATTGACCTTGGTCGCCCCCGTCGCCGCGAGCACCGTCTTCACGTAAGCGAGCAACTGCTCGCCGCGCCCGTTCGGGCCGTCGTCACTCTGGAACCCCGACAGGTTTGCGACGTAGACGGTCGCACCGTTCTGTTGCAGGTCCTCCTGGATCCCGTACCAGTACTCGAGCACGCCGGCGTACTTGTCGGTACCCGTCAGCCCATGCACGAGGATGATCGGATAACGCGTCGCCGCGTAGCCATCGGCGGGCGCGGTCGCCGCCATCGCCGCGTGCGTCGTCGCGAGCGTCATTGCCACAGTCGTCCCCGCGAACGGCGCGATGCTCATCGCGCATGCCACTGCCCCTGCCACCACCCTGGAACGCATCGTATTGGCCATGCATGTTCTCCTGATTATTGTGCTGCCGGTGCGAATGAAGCCGGATCGACACGCACTATGCGTCGCCAACATCGCGACCACCGTGTGCATCGAATGCGGGAGTGAATCACGAGTCGCGAACGTTTGCGCCCTGACTAGACACGGTTCTCTAATCGGTTGACGCGCCCCGCCCGTTCGGGCGGGGCCGCGTTCATGCGCGTGCATGCTGCAATGCACACGCGCGATGCGTCAAAGCTTCGCACTCACACGCACCCATGCGGTCCTCCCCGGCTCCATCACCGGCGAGTTCGCCGGATAACCGAAGCCCGCGTTGCCGGCAAGGTTCAGGTGCTCGGTGTAGGCCTTGTTCAGCACGTTGTCGACGCCGACCGAGATCTGCACGGTCTTGCTGACGTTGTATTGCGCATGCAGCGAGAGCACACCGAATCCGGCGCTCGGGCCGAAGTCCTTGCCGACCACGTTGCCCTCGTTCAGCGCATAGCGATGCTGCGGCGCAACGATGCGCCACAGCCCCCCTGCCGACCACGCACCGCGTGTGTATTCGAGCCCGATGCGCGCCTCGAGCGGCGGCATCTGCGGCAATGGATCGCCGGTTGCCACGTTGCGCCCCCACGCATACGCGAGCGACGTCTCGACGCGCAGCGGCGAAACCGGTTTCCACGAGACGCCCGCTTCGCCCCCCATGATCTGTGCGTTGACGTTGCTTGCCTGCGTGGTCGGGCCCATCATGCCGGCCGCGTAGTTGAACAGGATGAAGTCCTGAACATAGCCCGCATACGCCGACACCCATGCATCGAGCCGTTCGCTCTTGTATTGCGCGCCGATGTCGAGCTGTGTGGTCTTCTCCGGCTGCACCGCCGAGAACGCGTTGACCGACCCGGCCGGCCCGCGCTTCGCGGAAAACAGCTCCCAGTAGTCAGGATAGCGTTCCGTATGGCCGACACCCGCGTACCACGTGACAGGCAGCGACGCGAGATCGCGCTCGTAGCGGATGAAGCCGCTCGGCAGCACGCGCGTGCGATCGTCGTCGAAGGTCGGGTTCGGCTTGCTCTTCATCATGCCGCTCGTCGTTGCGCGCTTGTCGCGTGCGCTCGCATAGTCGATGCGCGCACCGCCGATCACGCGCGACACGTCGCTCGCATACCACGTCAGCTCGCCGAACACGCCGGCGTTCCACATCGTCGCCTGCGCATCCCACGGCTTGTCGCCATAGTTCTGCCGCCCCATCGCCGAGCGCGAGTCGAGCCGGTTCGATTGCGCATCGACGCCCGTCACGAGCTTGAAGTGGTCGGCAAAGCGGAAAGTGGCGGCCGCGCGCGCGCCGAACGTGCGACGCCGCACTTCCGACGCCATCCGCATCGGCATGCTGCTGGTCGGGTCCGGTTGCCGTAACGTGTAGTTGTCCATCACGTGATCGGCTTCGTTGTAGTACACGCGTGCCTCGATCCGGTCGAGCACGTCGCCGAGATGCTTCCTGTCGAACGACAGGCCGAACGTCTCGCGGCGGAAATGCGCGCCGTCCATCCCGCGCCCCGCGTAGCGCGCATAGCCGTCGCCGGTGCCGGCGGTCAGCTCGACGCGCGTGTGGTCGTCCGGCGTCCAGCCGAGCGCCGCATCGGCGTTCCACTTGTCCCACTGCGACGGCACGGTGTTGCCGTTGCCGTCCTTGTAGTCCTGCGAATGCGCGTGGTTCGCGGTCACACGGCCATAAATGTCCGGCGTGCCGGCCGTCACGTCGATGTTCTGGTCGTTGCGGCCGAACGACCCGCCGACCAAGCTGCCCTCGAAGCGCATGCCGGGCTTGTCGAAGCGGGGCGTCATGCGCTCGAACATCACGGTGCCGGCCGACGCACCGGGACCGTACAGCACGGTCTGCGGCCCCTTCACGACGGTGACCTTGTCATAGCTTTCCGGCGCGATATACGACGTCGGCGCATCCATCCGGCCCGGACATGCACCGAGCGTCGACATCCCGTTCGCCAGGATGTTCAGCCGCGAGCCGAACATCCCGCGCAGCACGAGGTCGCCGTTGGTGCCGCCGCTGCGGATCGACGTGAAACCGGGGATCGTTTTCAGGTAATCCGCGCCGTCGCTGGCGGGCAGCGGCTGGCGCGGCGTCTTCGGATCCGTGACGACGACGAGCGGCGTCGATAGCGGCGATGCGACGACTTCGATGGCCGGCAGCGGCGCGGCCGTATCGTCGGTCGGCGCGCCGGGCGCGCGCATCGTTTCGGCAGCCGCGGCGCTTGCAGCCAATGCACTGACAGCCAGTGCGGGAACGGTGAGTTTCAGCACGCGCGGCACCCGCCGCGCACAGGCATTGCGTGACGCCCGCGGCGCACGCAACTGGAAAATAGTCATGATCGAAAGCCCGAGTGACGCCCTCCACGCGGCCTCGACGGGCCGCACGGATATCGGCGGTGAATGGAACGGAAACAGCGCGTCAGGCGCGCTCGGGCGGGGCGCGCGGGTACGCGCGCGGATAGCGGTCGGCGCGCGCCGCGACGGCAGGCGGCGCGGCGGCGGAAACGGAAACGACGGGAACGGAAGCGAGTGCCGCGGCGGCAGGCCCGCCGATCGCGGGGCTGTGTGCGAAGAAGCCGCAGTAGCCGCATGCATCGAGATGCAGTGCATGATCGTGCATGCGGCCCGCATCAGGCGACTGATGCGCCCCATGCTCCGTACTGCAGACGATTGCGACGGGCGTGGCCGCCTGCGCGACGCGCCACTGCGACACCAGCGGCGCCGCGATCGCAAACCAGATTGCGAGCACGCCAAGCCAGGCGGTCAGGTGACGATGTCGGTGCAGCATGCTCGGCAACGAGTAAGCGGAATGTAAAAACAGCCGAGATGTTACAGAATGTTCAATGCGATGGCCAGCGCGGATGGCGGTAAACGAACCGGGGGCGCATGGTTGTCAGCACAACCATGCGCCCCCGTCTTGCTGCATGCTTCCGGAACGTGCCGCTCAGGGCGCCATGCGCCGCAGCACGTCGTCGCGCCGGATGAAATGATGGTAAAGCGCGGCCAGCGCGTGCAGGCCGATCACGAAGTAGAACGCGTTGCCGATCAGCTCGTGCGCTTCCTTGATCGTCGGCCGCAGCGCCTTGTCGGGGCCGAACAGCGTGAACGATATACCGAGCCAGTCGAGCGACACCGGCTTGCCGCCCAGGTTGATCATCATGATGCCGAGCAGCGGCTGCGCGATGATGAACACGTAGAGCGCGACATGCGCGAGCTTCGAGAGCCAGCGCAGCAGCGCCGCTTGCGGAATGGCCTGCGGCACGCGGCTGACGGCTCGCCACAGCACGCGCAGCACCGACAGCACGAGCACGAGCGTGCCCGCCGTGAGATGCACGTTCATCCAGAACACCCGGCTGTCGCTGCCTTTCGGTCCGCGGATTTCGATGGCCAGGTAGGCCAGCGCCACCAGCAGGAAGACGGCCCAGTGGAAGAAGATCGCGGGCGAGCTGTAGCGCGTCTGTTTCGCGAGGATGTTTCTCATGCTTCGTCTCGTGTTGTATGCGGGGATGGGCGCATGCGGCCATCGGCCGGCGCCCGGCAAAACTGCCCCGATTGTAGCCGCACGGGCGCACGGTTTTACACGACGCGCGCAAATATCCGACGAATCGTCCACGCACGCCGTGCAGCGCACCATATGGAAAGTCCGCATCGCGCGCCCGGACGGCTGTGGCACGATGAAGCTTTGGTGCGACGGCGCGCGGGCATCATGAGCAAGGCGTTCTTCGTTGCGGCCTATCGGCTGACCGCCGCGTTGCTCGCGGTATCCACCACGCTGCACAGCGTCGCCGACTACTGGCACTTGCCGGGCTTTCATCTCGGCAACTACCTCAGCTACTTCACGCAACTGAGCAGCCTCTACGCGGCCGCGATGCTCGCCGTGGGGCTCTGGCGCATCGCGCGCCCCGGCTCGGCCCGCTACGAGTCGATGCGCGGCGCCGCGGTGCTGTACGTATTGATCACCGCGATCGTCTACGAACTCCTGCTCGCGCGGCTCGATGCGCTGCGCCACGTCACGCCGGCGTTCAACAACTGGGTGCTGCACCGGATCGTGCCGCTCGTCATGCTGTGTGACTGGCTGTATGTGGAGCCGCGCCTGCCGATCCCGCGGCGCAGCGCGTTCGCGTGGCTCGGCTTCCCGATCGTCTATCTCGGCTATACGCTCGTGCGCGGCTCATTCGAGAACTGGTATCCGTACCCGTTCGTCGATCCGCGGCCGCACGGCTACTTGCCGGTCGCGATTCAGTGTTCGCTGATCGCGCTGGGCGCGGCGGCGCTCGCAATGGGTATTCGCTGGCTCGGCAATCACGCGAGACAGTCCGGTGCGGTGACGCTCAGGAAAGGATGAAGGCGGGAGCGTGTGCGCCGTCCGGCGCACACGGGGTGAAGAGGGTCGTCAGCCGCCGTTGCGCGGCAGGAAGTTCATCGGATCGACGACCTTGCCGTTCTGGCGGACTTCGAACTCGAACGTCGAGCGGCCGCTCGGGTCCGTGCCCATTTCGGCGACAGGCTGGCCCTGGCGCACCGCGTCGCCCTCGTTGACGAGCAGTTTGCCGTTGTGTCCGTAGGCAGTGATGAGCCCGTTCTCATGCTTCAGGATCACGAGCGGGCCGTATGCCTTGACGCCGGATCCGGCATAAACCACGCGCCCGGCCGCCGCGGCCCGCACCGAATGGTCGGGCCCGGATGCGACGATCACGATGCCGCGCGTCTTGCCGGCCGAGAACGGCGTCGCCACGGCACCGGTGGCCGGCCAGGCGAGCGAGCCCGGCTGCGCGGCCGCCGCGGGCAGCTGCCCGAGCGACGTCGCGGCAGGCGGCGGCGCGACGCGCAGCACTTGACCGGGATAGACGGCATCGGTCGGCGCCATGTGGTTCCAGCTGGCTACGTCCTGGACGCGCTGCCCGTAGGCGTTCGCAACGCCCGCGAGCGTATCGCCCGGATTCACGCGGTAATAGCCGGCGATCACGCCCGGCGTCGCGGCCGACGTGGGCGCCGACTGGCGCGCCGGCTGCCAGCTGTCGGTCCACGGCGTCATCGTGCAGCCCGTCAGCGCGATGGCTGCGGCAACGAGCGCCGCCTGCGGCAGCCGGCGCGTCAGCGCATCGTGGATGGGAATAGTTTCTCTCAAGGGTCCTCCCGGATTTGCGTCGTTGCGCCGCCCACCGCCCCCCGGCGCGCGACGCACGATGTCCGGCCGAACGGCCGGACCAATCAGTATCCGACCGCGCTCGCGGCCGTCAGTTTCCACACCGGGACGTTGGTGCGAATGGACTCATCGGCCCCCTTTTTCGCGTGTCCCGATCGGCAAAGATACCATTTGTGGCGGTCAAGGCCGCGTCAGGCGCCTGATCCGGCAACAATCTTGCGGCGCCGCACCGGCGCTCCGGTGGCCTGCAAGCCCCGCCACGCGGGCCGTCAGCCATGTCTGAAGCGGCTCTTCCGCATGCCGTGCCGCCCTCGCGGGCAGTATCGATCCCGTCACATTCTTCCCTTCGATCGCCACCTATACTCGGTGATGCACTGCGCGATCCAACGATAACGAGGAGCATGACAATGAACAATGCGACGTTTCTTTCCGTGCAGCTCGACGCCGACGACTTCTCCGGTTCCAGCGGCCTGGTCGAATTGCTCAACCGGCACCTGCTGTTCGCAACCGACGTCGCCGAGGCGGCCGATGCGCTCGTCCAGCTGGCGAGCGTCTCGCATATGACCGGCGCCACGCGCCACAGCGTCGAGTTGCCGATCCTTGCGATCGAGCGGCTGCGCGATGCGCTCGACACGCTGAGCGGCTACGACGAAACGTGGCTGCAGGTGCTGGAACCGGCCGAAGCGCTGTACCGGGATATCGGGCGCGGCCGGCGCGCACTGCACTGAACTGACGGCTCGCGCGACACGCGCACCGCCAATGGAAACAGCCCGCCGTTCCGGGTGACGGAACGGCGGGCTGTTCGTACTTCGGGGGTCGGATCAGGCCGCCGGGGCGGCCCAACCATTAACGACCCTTGTAGATCGGAGCGTCGTCAGCGATGCGCTTGACTTGCCAGCCGGTCTTGGCCTTGGCCGGTGCGCCGGATTCTTGCGCAGCGGCCGGTTGCGCGCCGTAGCCGGTCGTGTCGGCGGCGGCGACGTTCTGTTGCGGGTTCAGGCGGGCTTCAGCAGCCTGGATGCCTTCCGGGTAGTTCGTACGGTCGCTGCCCAGCTTGTAGCCGGCCTGTTGCACGGCGACCAGGTCGGCCTTCACTTGTGCACGGGTAACGGGCGCGTTCTGTTGGGCGAACGAGACGGCGGGAACGGCGAGGACAGCAGCTGCGGCGAACGTTGCGATCAGCGATTTCATGATTACCTCCGGGATTTTTTTGCTCCGCCGCACACACCATGTCTGCAGCGATGGAACAGAGTTTAGTCCCGGCAGCACCTAGGGAAAACCATGAAAGAACGAAAACACTGTTTCCCCGGAGCCAACAATGTCGGCATCCGGGATAGAAAAACCCTATTCAAAGAATAGATTTTCGCAACAATGTTGCCGCCGCCGGCCCGTTACGACCAGTTCGCGTGGAAGCTGCCCGGCTTGTCGGTACGCTCGAACGTGTGCGCGCCGAAGAAATCCCGCTGCGCCTGCACGAGGTTCGCCGGCAGCCGCTCGGAGCGGTAGCTGTCGAAGTACGCGACCGCCGACGCGAACGCCGGTACCGGCACGCCGGCCTTCACCGCGGCGACCACGACGTCGCGCAGCGATGCCTGGTAATTCGCGGCGATGTCCTTGAAGTACGGATCGAGCAGCAGGTTCGCGAGCGCCGAATCCTTCGCATACGCGTCCGTGATCTTCTGCAGGAAGCGCGCGCGAATGATGCAGCCCGCACGGAAGATCTTCGCGATCGTCCCGAGATCGAGGTTCCAGCCGTACTCTTCCGACGCCGTGCGCAGTTGCGCGAAGCCCTGCGCGTACGAGATCACCTTGCTCAGGTACAGCGCGCGACGCACCGCTTCGACGAACGCGGCGCGATCGCCTTCGAACGGCGCGGCGGCCGGGCCCGACAAGACCTTGCTGGCCGCGACGCGCTCGGTCTTCAGCGACGACAGCACGCGCGCGAACACCGATTCGGTGATCAGCGGCAGCGGCACGCCGAGATCCAGCGCATTCTGGCTCGTCCACTTGCCGGTGCCCTTCTGCGCGGCGCGATCGAGGATCACGTCGACCAGGTGCTTGCCGGTTTCCTCGTCCTTCTTGCCGAAGATCTTCGACGTGATCTCCATCAGGTAGCTGTCGAGCTCGCCCTGGTTCCACTCGGTGTACACCGCGCCGAGTTCGTCGTTGGTCAGGCCCGCGACATCCTTCAGCACCGCATAGCTTTCGGCGATCAGTTGCATGTCGCCGTATTCGATGCCGTTGTGGACCATCTTCACGTAATGGCCTGCACCGTCCGGGCCCATGTAGGCGACGCACGGCTCGCCGTCCGACGGCGCCTTGGCGGCGATCTGCTTGAGGATCGGCTCGACGAGGTCGTATGCGTCACGCTGGCCGCCGGGCATGATCGACGGGCCGCGCAACGCGCCCTCTTCGCCGCCCGACACGCCGGTGCCGATGAAGTGCAGGCCCGATTGCGCGAGTTCCTGGTTGCGGCGGATCGTATCGGTGAAGTGCGTATTGCCGCCGTCGATCAGTACGTCGCCCTTCTCGAGCAGCGGCTTGAGCGACGCGATCGTCGCATCGGTCGCCTCGCCGGCCTTCACCATCATCAGGATCCGGCGCGGCGTTTCGAGCGACGCGACGAACTCCTCGAGCGTATAGGTCGGCACCAGATTGCGGCCGGGGAATTCGGCGATCAGTTCGTCGGTTTTCTCGCGGCTGCGGTTGTACACCGACACCGCGTAACCGCGGCTCTCGATATTGAGTGCGAGATTGCGGCCCATCACCGCGAGCCCGATCACACCGATTGCTTGTTTGCCCATTAGTCAATTCTCCGGAAAAAACGGGGCGCGACCCGAACCGGGTCGCGCGCACAGGCGAAAGGATAGTGGAAACCCGGCGGCGATGCGCGCTTGCGTGTCATTGCTCCGCGTGCGGCAGCCGCCGGAACACGACGCTCAGGTTGTTCGCCGGCATCTCGACCACCTCGATGCAGTCGAGCCCGCGATCGAGGCCGAGCGCGACGACGGTCTCGAGATCGCGCACGCCCCACGACGGGTCGCGGCTGCGCAATTGCAGGTCGAACGCTTCGTTCGACGGCGCCGTATGCCGGCCCTCGCGGCGATACGGCCCGTACAGGAACAGCACGCCGCCCGGTCGCAGCAGGCGCGACGCCCCCGCGAACAGCGCGTCGGTGCAGGCCCACGGCGAGATATGGATCATGTTGATGCAGACGATTGCATCGAGCGCGTCGACCGGCCACGACGCGTCGCGCACGTCGAACGCGAGCGGCCCGGCAACGTTGGCGAGACCCGCATGGGCAACCCACGCGGCGATCGAGCGCCGCGCCTGCTCATCGGGATCGCTCGGCTGCCAGTGCAGGCCCGGCAGCGCCTGCGCGAAGTGGACCGCGTGCTGCCCCGTGCCGCTCGCGATTTCGAGCACGCGGCCACTTGCCGGCAGCACACGGCGCAAGACGTCGAGGATCGGCCCGCGATTGCGTTCGGCCGCCGGCGCCGACAGCCGAGCGGACGGATCGGGAGAAGAGGTCGGATCGGTCACGACGCAAGCTCCGGTGCGTGGCCCGCGAGACCCAGCCGAGCAGTCAGCGCGTCGAGCGCGGGCGCGCAGCGCGCCTCGACCTTCAGCGTGAGCATCGGATCGGCACGCGTATGGCCGAGATTGAGCGCGGCGACCGGCTTGTTCCGTGCCTGAGCCCACACGCAGAAGCGGTAGCCGGAATACACCATCAACGACGAGCCGACGACCAGCAGCGCATCGGCCGCATCGAGCGCCTGCGACGCGAGCGCCACGCGCTCGCGCGGCACGTTTTCGCCGAAGAACACGACCGCGGGCTTCAGCAGCCCGCCGCACGCGGGGCACGCCGGAATGCGGAACGTGTCGAGCGCGGCCCATTCGAGGTGCGCGTCGCCATCCGCGGCCGGCTCGGCCTCCGCGCCCAGCAGTTCGGGATTGTCGGTCTCGAGCATGACCTGGATCGTCGCGCGCGCATGATGCGCGCCGCAACCGAGGCACGTGACGCCGTCGATTCCGCCGTGCAGTTCAATGACGTCGCCGCTGCCCGCGCGCTGGTGCAGGCCGTCGACGTTCTGCGTGACGAGACGCTCGATCCGTCCCGCGCTGCCGAGCCGCGCCAGCGCCACGTGCGACCCGTTCGGCTGCGCACGGCCGACGACGGGCCAGCCGATCATGCTGCGCGCCCAATAGCGCCGCCGCGCGGCATCGGAGCCGAGGAATTCGTGGAGCTGGATCGGCGGCGAACGCATCCATTGACCATTGCGGTCGCGATAGCCGGGAATGCCGGAATCGGTGCTGATGCCCGCGCCGGTCAGCACCAGCAGGCGCGGATGACGCTCGACGAACGTGTGCAGCGCATCGAGTGCGGCCGGATCGACGTCGGCGGTTGAGGGGTCGTTCTGAGCTTTGTCGTTCATGTTGGCAACGCGTGATCGGGCGCGCCCGCAAGCCGTGCGCCCGCACGGGCGGCCAGGCACGCCAGCACATGATACAGAACGCCGCGCGATCGGGCCGATGGCCCGCATCGCACACCGGCGCACAAAAAAAGACGCCCATCCGCCACTCGGCGATGGGCGCTTCAACAATTGATCCATCGGGGTAGTGGATCAACTGACAGCACAATTTCGCGGCGTCCGCCTCGCTGCGGCTGGTGAACGCTTCCCCTGGACTCCATGTGTTCCGCGATGCCGAATGCATCGATGCGCTGCCGGCTTTCCGGTGCGTTCCGGTTCGGCCCGTCGCGCCGCCACGATGCACGGCACGCACATGCCTACGCCGCGAGACGACTCGCGTTGCGCGCGGCAGATTGACGAACCGGGATCCGGGATCCGGGCCGGGCCATCCGCAGTCATTCGCGGTTCATCCCCGACGGCCGACCGGCACCCAGTCGGCCTCGTGCGTCATGCCAGCACGTCGTCGTTCAGAACAAACCCGATTGCTCGGATGGAACGGAAAGCCGCGCGCTCACGTCGCCTCGACAAACGGCGAAGCGAATAGCCCGGCAGGTCGGCGATTCATGTTTGCAACACGACACGTTGCGATTCGGTCTGTTTTCATTGTCTTGTCCCCGTCTCCGATACGTCCGACCCACTGAAGCGATCGCCGGACCGACTGCGTCCGCGACCGCGCTCACGGCGTGCACAGTTATGCAAGGAGCGCACCATGCTTCATGCCGCAAGGCTGCGCGGGCCGATACGGGGCCATCGACGCGCATCGTGCCCCGACAAGCAGCGCGAACGTTTCGAAACTGAAACGCAGGCTGGAGCGGCTGCCGTTGGCCGGGCGAGCTGTCGCGCGGCACCGGACCGGCCCGCGCGGGTGGCGCGGCTTTGCATCCGCGCGCGATTGCCGAACGGCTTACAATCGCCCCACAGTGCCGCGTTTGCGCGAATGGACGTGCGGGCCCGCCCCGGCATTCCTCGTGCTGCTCCCCGCCACCTGACTGGAGACGCCTACCCGCCGCATGCCCGATACACACGACTGGCTGGATATCGACTACCGCACGCTGTTTTGCCTGCATCCGGACCGCCGGATTGAACGCGAAAATGATCCCGACCGCTCGCCCGCTCCCCGCTTCTGGCTCGGCCGATGCGCGGACGGCAACCTGGCAGGCGTACGCGCCGACGTGCCTCCCCCTGTCGCCGACGCACTCGCGCGCCTGGCCAGCAGCGAACCGCCGTTGTCAGGCCCCATGCACCCCGCGCATCTCGAGCGCTATCTCGCGCTGCTTGCGCCCGTTCCGCACTGGAACATCGGCCTCGTCTACCCGCTGCCGCACGCACTCGATTTCGACATCGACGCGCGCGTCGCGCTGATCGACGGCGACAGCGACGCGGGCCGGCAACTGCTGCATGCGCTGTCCACACGCGGGATGCCCGGCGGCCTGTTCTCGATGGGGTTTCGGAGCGTCGCCGACCTGTGGGCGCCGTGGTGCGCGGCCGTCGTCGACGAAGAAGTCGCATCGGTCGCGTTCGCCGCACGGCTGTCCGACGTCGGTGCCGAACTCGGTCTCGCGACGGCCCCTGCGTTTCGGGGGCGCGGCCTCGCGGCGGCGGTGACCGCCGCGTGGACGCGCCTGCCGTCGCTTCGAACGCGCACGCTGTTCTACAGCACCGACAGTGACAACCGCGCGTCACAACGCGTGGCGTCGCGCCTCGGCCTCACATTGCGCGGCACGACGCTGCGGGTGGGATAGTGCCGGGGCCGGGGTCGGCGCAACACCTCAGCGAAAGGCTTCGATCGTCCTGATGCGACGCTCGGTTTCGTTGACGAAGCAACTGTCGACTTCCACGAGCCCGAGCGTGCCGCCTGCATCGGGCTGCCGCGATTCCGCGCAGGCGGCATCCCGCGCCTTGAGCCAGCGGCGCTCGTCGTTGCGCAACCTCGCCTTGCCCTGCTCATCCAGGTTCGCCATCTTCGTCTTGTAGACGGCATTCAAGCGCTTGTCGGCCGCTTCGTATTTCAGCGCCAGGCAATTGCGGATGTCGGCCGTGTAGCCCGTTTGCTCGGCCGTCTTGCAGATAGCGGCGCGCTCCGCATCGTCCGCGAGCGCGTTAGACGCGACCGCGAACAGCATCGCGCTCGCCGCCAGGCCAATCGCCTTGTGTTGAAGCGTGTTCATCCGGATTCGTTGTTTGCAATGACGGAAGGCACCGATTATGCACGGCCCGCTACCCGCATGACCTGCGTTGCCTCGACGTCGACCGGTCACCGCGCATGCCGCGCCGCGCAACCGTCGTGCAAACACGCTAGCATTCGGACACGCAACGTCGCACGTTCGCTTCACGCCGCCGCCAAGGACTCGACATGACCACGCCCGCTCCTGCCCGCCCCAATGTCGCGCATCGCGTCTTTTCGGACGGACGGTTGTCGATCGGCCTCACGCTTCCGCTGCTTCGCACCGGCCACATCGTCGCCGACTTCGACGAGCAGCTCGAGCTCTCGGCGCTGGCCGACACGCTCGGCTTTCGCGCGCTGTGGATTCGCGACGTGCCGCTGAACAGCGCCGACTACCCCGATCCGGTCGGCCATCTCGACCCGTGGGTCCTGCTCGGCGCACTCGCGTCACGCACGCGGCGGATCGCGCTTGCCAGCGGCGCGATCGTGCTGCCGCTGCGTCATCCGCTGCATATCGCGAAAGGCGCGCTGTCGGTCGCGACGCTGTCGGGCGGCCGCTTCATCCTCGGGCTCGGCTCCGGCGACCGGCCGCCCGAATATGCGGCGTTCGGTGTCGATGCGCAGACGCGGCGCGACCGCTACCGCGCACACTGGGACGTCGTCGCGGCCGCGCTCGGCGTGCCATCGCGCGTACTGCCCGACGAAGCGCCGCCCGATGCGCCCGAATTCACGCTGCTGCCGCGCGGCGCCGACGCAGTGCCGATGCTGGCGGTCGGCTCGGGCGGGCAAAGCGTCGACTGGATCGCACGGCACTCGATCGGCTGGATGACGTACCACCGCGATCCGGACACGCAGCGCGCGCGCTATTCGATGTGGCGCGCGGCGGTCGACCGGCTCGCGTCGCCGGCCTTTCGCGCATTCGCCGTGTCGATGCGGCTCGATCTCGTCGCGGATCCCGACGCGCCGGCCACCGCATTGCCGCTCGGCTATGCAGCCGGCCGCCGCGCATTGATCGGCATCCTGCGGGACATGCGCGCGGCAGGCACGCATCACGTCACGCTGAATCCGGGCTCGGACCGGCCCGTGCGCGAAGTCATCGAAGAAATCGCGGAACACGTTCTACCGGTTTTTCACGACGAGCCAGCGTGATTCAGCAGGATTCCAGATTAATTTGATCCGACGCGTGCGCGGCTCATCGTGGCAGACGAGCCGACATTACAAATGTCTTACGCGCTGGCGATTGAAACGACCCACGCTACCCGACGACCTGCAGTCTGCGTCGGACACATGACTGCGCAAACGCGCCGCAAACGCCCGCGCCACGTCGGGTATGCCCGATTCGAATGGTCGTCGGTGGAACTATTCGGTTCCAATCGCAATCATGTTAACTTCCGTCCATCGTTCAGCCTGGCGGGCCGCGCGCCAATGCGCGCCCGCATGCCTACTCCATGCGACATTTCCTCCTCGGCTGGCTGCTGGCCGCCGTCGTCTCGGCCGCCCATGCGGCTGCTCCCGTCCCTGCCGCCGTGTCGGCCGCTTCCGGCACCGCGCCCGCGCTGACGCCGCAACAGGCTCAGCAGGCACTCAATGTGCTCGAAAATCCGCGCGATCGCGCACAGGTAGAAACGACGTTGCGTGCGATCGCGGCCGTCGGTGCACTGAGCGCACCCGCAATCGCGGCGAGCGATGCGGCTGCGGCCAGCGCCGCGTCGGCCGCCGCGACCCCGGCCGCACTGACATCGAACGGGCTCGCATCGATGCTCGTCCGGCAGGGATCGCGCTGGACCATCGAAATCGGCGGTGCGCTGAAGGAGTCGCTGCACTCGCTGCTCGACGTCGGCTCGGTCGGCAGCTGGTGGCATGACAAGCTGGTGCGCGCCGACGAGCGCGCGGATCTTGCACACGCGCTCTGGATCATCATCGCCGTGCTCGTGCCCGCGCTCCTCGTCGAATGGTTCGCGAAGCGGCTGCTGCGACGTGCGCTGGCCGCGGTGGCCGCTCGCCGCGTCGACACGTCGCGCCGCACCGCGCCCGAGTCCGTTACACCCGGCTCCGCGACGCTCGATGACGACGACGCACCACCGGGCACGACCGCCCCGTCAGACGCTCCCGACGCCGCGCCCGCGTCCGCGTCGTCGCAAAGCCGCGGCCACGCGCGCCGCCAAACCACGCTGCTGCACCGGATGCCGCGCGCACTCGTCAGCCTTGCGTTGCGTGCCGTGCCGCTGCTCGTGTTCGTCGGCGTCGCGAGCCTGACGATGTCGGTGATCGGCGATACGGGCGCGCCGATCGAATCCGCGCTCGAAGCGCTGATCGACATCTACGTGATCTGCCGGCTCGTCACGATCGTCAGCCGGCTGTTCTTCCAGCCCGATGCGCGGCAATTGCGGTTGCTGCACATCAGCGACGCATGGGCCGACTTCGCGCAACGCTCGATCGCGCGGATCGTGATCGTGGTCGGCGCCTGCACGGCCGCGGTCGAGATCGCCGCGAACTTCGGCCTCAGCGACGCCGGTCACGTCGCGCTGCTGAAAGCCGTCGCGCTCATCGGGCACCTGATGATCTCGGCGCTGATCCTCCAGTGCCGCCTGCCGGTCGCCGCGCGAATCCGCGCGACCGGCGAGGATCGCCCGTCGTTCACGATGATCGCCAATGCGCTCGCGGACGCGTGGGCGCCCGTATCGGTCTTCATCGTGATGGCCCTGTGGTTCGTGTGGGCACTCGACGTCCACAACGGCTACCGCGTGCTGATCACGCTCGGCGGCCGCTCGATCGCCGTGATGATCGGCATGCGGATCGTGTCGATCGTCGTGTTCGGCGCGCTCGCGCGGCTGTTCCAGGGCCGCGACGAAGATCGCACGCTCGTCCATGCGCACGCGTACCGCTACTACCCGCTGCTGCGCCAGATCGTGTCGGGCGCGATCGGCATCGTGACCTTCGTGCTGCTGCTGCAGATCTGGGGCGTGCCGATCTTCCGCGCGTTCGAAACCGGCACGATCGGACACCGGCTCGCGTCGGCGCTGGTGACGATCGCGATTGCAGCCATCGTCGCGCTCATCGTGTGGGAAGCCGCGAACATCGCCATCGAGCGCCGCCTGCAACGATGGACGCGCGAAGGCAATCTCATGCGCGCGGCGCGGCTGCGCACGCTGCTGCCCATGCTGCGCTCGCTGCTGTTCGTGATGATCGCGCTCGTCGTCGTGCTGACGGGCCTCAGCCAGCTCGGCGTGAACGTCGGCCCGCTGCTTGCAGGCGCCAGTATCTTCGGTGTCGCGCTCGGCTTCGGCTCGCAGAAGCTCGTGCAGGATTTCATCACCGGGATCTTCCTGCTGATGGAAAATGCGATGCAGGTGGGCGACTGGGTCACGCTCGCCGGCGTGTCGGGCACGGTCGAGTACCTGTCGATCCGCACCGTGCGGCTGCGCGCCGGCGACGGGTCGTTGTACACGATCCCGTTCAGCTCGGTGACAACCGTCAACAATACGAATCGCGGGCTCGGCAACGCGGCCGTCAAGATCAGCATTGCCTACGGCGAGGATATCGATCGCGCGATCGCGACGCTGAAGGAGATCGGTGCCGCATTGCGCGACGATCCGAAGTACCGCGACGGCATCCTGTCGGACTTCAGCTACTGGGGTATCGACCAGGTCGACGGCGCGACGCTCGCGCTGTCCGGACAGATGCAATGCACGGACTCGACGCGCTGGAGCGTGCAGCGTGAATTCAACCGGCGGATCGCGGAGACGTTCCGCGAACGCGGCATCCGGATCGCCAATCCGCAGCGCAGCGTCGTTGCGTACGCGGACGGATCGCGGCCTGTCGTCGAAGAGGCAAACGGCAGCAACGGCGACAACGGCCATGTTGCCGAAGCGTCGGCCCGGCCGCCGTCGCCCGCCGAACCGGCGCGCAAGCCGGATTGACCGGCCGGGGCTGACGGCGCACCGCGCTCAACGCGCGGCGGGCTTGTTCCGGCGCCGGGCGCCTTTCACGGCGGGCGGCGATGCCTTCGCCTTTGCGCTGCGCTTCTCCGTCGCGCCGTGCCCCCGCTTCGAGCCTTGAGGGCCGGCAGCCGATACGTCGCGCTGCGCGTGCCATTGCTCGAGCAGTACGCGCGTCTGTTCGGCGATCGTGTCCGTCAGCAGCGCCGCGCGCTCGCCTTCGAATGCCTCCCATTCGAGCAACTGCAGTGCCGAACGCTGCGCGATGTGGAATACCGTGATCTGCCCGAACAGGCTCAGCGCGCGCAACCGCGTGACAGGATCGTGGGCCGGCCGCCCCGAGATACGGCCGATCAGCTCCGCACTCACGTCGTTGAGCGGCTTGCGCATGCGCTTCATCAGGATCTCGCTCGCGCTCGCCGGCTCCTGGCCGCCTTGCTCGCGCGCGAAGAACATCCGCTGGTTCATCGTCTTCGGCGCCGTAAACATCCGGTCGGCGAGCGCACGCAGCAACCCGACGAATGCGTCGATCAGCACGTCGACGTCGGCGTCCGCGTCGAGCATCGCCCACGCATGGCCGACTGCCGGTGCGAACACTTCCCAGCCGTGCTCCGCGATCGTCTCCACGCACGCGCGGTACACGCCTTCCTTGTTCTCGAAGTAGTACTGGAGCGCCGGCGCGTTCACGCCCGCCATCGCGGCGATCTCGCGTGTCGATGCCCCCGCGAACCCGCGCTCGCCGAACAGTTCGATCGCCGCCTCGATGATCCGCTGGCGCGTTTCGTCGCCGCGGGCGTAGCCGCCCGCCGACGCACGGCGCAGCTTCTTCGCTTCGTTCATGCCTTCCTCGTCATTCGATCGATCGACATTCTACTTGACACAATTTTATCAACTGGAATAATTCTTCCAATTGGAATAAATTGGACGAAAGCATGTCGACGCTGCAAGACTCGCCACAGAAAGCAAATCGTCAGGAAAACGGAACAACGCCGCGAAACGGCAACGGCACGAAGCGGCGCGTCCTGCTCGTCGTCGCCGTGCTCGCGGCCCTCGGCGGCGCCGTCTGGCTCGGCCGCTGGTGGACAGTCGGCCGCTTCATCGAAAGCACCAACGACGCGTACCTGCAGGCCGACAGCATGACCGCCGCGCCAAAGGTCGCCGGCTACGTGACCGACGTGTATGTGCGCGACAACCAGGCCGTGAAAGCCGGCGACCCGCTCGTGCGGCTCGACGTCCGCCAGTACCAGGTCGCACTTGCACAATCGCTTGCGACCGTCGACGCGCGCCGTGCCGACATCGCCCGCGCCGAGGCCGACATCAGCCAGCAGCATGCGAATCTCGAGCAGGCCGACGCACAGGCGAAGGTGTCGCGCATCAACGCGCAGCACGCCAGCGACGAATACGCGCGCTATGCGCCGCTCGCCGCGACAGGTGCGGAAACGCACGAACGCGTGGCCGACCTGAAGAGCACGCGCGATCAGGCGGCCGCGACGCTCGCCGCGAACAATGCGTCGATCGCTGCCGCCCGCACGCAGATCGCGTCGTACACCGCGCAGCTCCAGCAGGCGCGCGCGCAGCTCGAAGCCGCGCAGGCCAGCGCCGCCCAGGCGCAGCTCGACCTCGACAACACGATCGTGCGCAGCACCCTCGCCGGCCGCGTCGGCGATCGCACGGTGCGCGTCGGTCAATACGTGCAGCCCGGCACACGCCTGCTGACGGTCGTGCCCGTCGATGCGATCTACCTCGTCGCGAACTTCAAGGAAACGCAGATCGGCAACATGCGCATCGGCCAGCCCGTCGAACTGCACGTCGACGCACTGCCGGACGGCGCGCTGTCCGGCGTGGTCGACAGCTTCGCCCCCGGCACGGGCGCGCAATTCGCGCTGCTGCCGCCCGAGAATGCGACCGGCAACTTCACGAAGATCGTCCAGCGCGTGCCGGTGCGCGTCCGCCTCGCCGCGAACGCCCGCGCACAGCGCATGCTGCTGCCGGGGCTGTCGGTGACGGTCGACGTCGATACGCGCTCGGCCCGCGACGAGACGCATCATGGCTGAGCCGTCCGCCACGATGCCCGTGCCGCCGCACGAAGGACGCGCGAGCGTGACCGACTGGATCGCGGTCGCGGCCGGCGCGCTCGGCGCGCTGATGGCGACCCTCGACATCTCGATCACGAACTCCGCGCTGCCGCAGATCCAGGGTGAAATCGGCGCGACCGGCACCGAAGGCACGTGGATCTCGACCGGCTACCTGATGTCGGAGATCGTGATGATTCCGCTCGCCGCATGGCTCACGCGCGTGTTCGGGCTGCGCAATTTCCTGCTGACGAACTCCGCGCTGTTCATTGCCTTCTCGATGATGTGCGGCTGGTCGCATTCGCTGCCGATGATGATCGCCGGCCGGATCGGCCAGGGCTTCACCGGCGGTGCGCTGATCCCGACGGCGCAAACCATCATCCGCACGCGGCTGCCGCTGTCGCAGTTGCCGGTCGGCATGACGCTGTTCGGCCTGATCGTGCTGCTCGGGCCGCTGTTCGGCCCCGTGCTCGGCGGCTGGCTCGCGGAAAACGTGAGCTGGAGCTGGTGCTTTTTCCTGAACCTGCCGGTGTGCCTGTTGCTGATGGCGCTGTTGATATTCGGGCTGCCGTCGGACCGCCCGCAATGGCATTCATTCCTGAACGCGGACTGGCTCGGGATCTTCGGTCTAGCGATCGGCCTGAGCTCGCTCACCGTCGTGCTCGAGGAAGGCCAGCGCGAACGCTGGTTCGAATCGCAGATGATCGTCACGCTGAGCCTCGTGTCGCTTGCCGGGATGATCCTTATCGCGTTGTCGCAGATCTTTGCAAAGCGGCCGATCATGCGGCTGTCGCTGATGCGCAACCCGCGCTATGCGAGCGTGATCGTGATCGTGTCCGCGGTCGGTGCCGGGCTGTATGGCGTGTCCTACCTGCTGCCGCAGTTCCTTGCGATCGTCGCCGGCTACAACGCGGAGCAGGCGGGCGCGATCATGCTGCTGTCGGGGCTGCCTGCGTTTCTCATAATGCCGATCCTGCCGCGCCTGCTCGGCAAGGTCGATTTCCGCATTCTCGTGATCTCGGGGCTGCTGCTGTTCTGCCTGAGTTGCATGCTCGACATCAGCCTGACTGCGCAAAGCGTCGGCCACGATTTCGTCTGGTCGCAACTCATCCGCGGCGTCGCGCAGATGCTCGCGATGATGCCGCTCAACCAGGCATCGATGGCAGCCGTCGCACGCGAAGACTCGGGGGATGCAGCCGGGCTCTACAACATGGCGCGCAATCTCGGCGGCTCGATCGGGCTCGCGATCATCGGTACCGTGATCGACCGGCGCACGACCTTCCATACGGCCGCGCTTCGCGAATCGGTGACGGCGAACTCGCTGATCGGGCAGGACCGGCTATCGGCCTACGCGGCCAACTGGTTCTCGCACACCGGCGATCTCGCGTATTCGAACATGCGCGCGCTCGGACAGCTGGCGCAGCAGATCCAGATCCAGGCCGTCGTGATGACCTATTCCGAAACCTTTTATCTGCTGGGCCTCGCGCTGCTCGCCTGCGTGCCGCTCGCGCTGCTGCTGAGAACGCCGCGCGGGCCGCAGCCGATGTCGTCCGGCCACTGAACCGTCTTACGCAATGAAACCCTTCTCCCTCCCCCGCCGCCCTGCGCTCACGCTGTGCGCGGCCGCGTGCCTGCTCGCCGGCTGCACTGTCGGCCCCGACTACCGCGGCGCGCCCGCCGCACCGGATGCGCCGACCTTCGTGCGCGCGCCGGCCACCGGCGTCGACCCCGCTGCGCCCGCGCCGAGCGCATGGTGGCATGCGCTCAACGATCGCCAGCTCGACGACCTGATCACCGCCGCGCTCGCGTACAACCCCGATCTGCACGCGGCGCAGGCCCGCTTGCGCGCCTCGCGCGCGCAGCTCTCGCAACAACGTGCGGCCCAGTTGCCGAAGTCGTCGGCCACCGTCGCGGCCATCCGCATGCGCGAGCCGGACGTCAGCGCGCTCGGTTCGCTGCTGCCATCGAACGGCTCGAGCCAATCGAGCGGCACCTCGCCGTCGCTGGGTGGCTCGGGCCCGCTACAGCTCTATTCGGCGGGCTTCGACGCAACGTGGGAAATCGACCTGTTCGGCGGCACGCGCCGCGCGGTCGAAGCAGCATCTGCGCAGGCGGAAGCGGTCGATGCCGATCTCGCCGACACGCAGGTGTCGATCGCGGCCGAAGTCGCGAATGCGTACGTCGACCTGCGCGACCAGCAGCAGCGGCTTGCGCTGTCGCGACGCACCGCCGAGTTGCAGCAACAGATGCTCGAACTCACGCAGCAGCGCCGTGCACGCGGCGTCGCGGCCGACGTGGATCTCGAGCGCCTGACCACACAGGTCGAAACCACACGGGCGTCGCTGATCCCGCTCGATGCTCAAGTCACGGAATCGCTCGACCGGCTTGCGATCCTGACGGGCCGCGCGCCCGGTGCACTCGACGCAGCACTGTCGACACCGGACGCGCTGCTGCCGACACTGCCCGGCAGCGTCGCGATCGGCGATCCGGCCACGCTGCTGAAGCAGCGCCCAGACATTCGCGCGGCCGAACGCCGGCTTGCATCGAGCAACGCGCAAATCGGCGAGCACGTCGCCGATTATTTCCCGAAGGTGACGCTGCTCGGCGATCTCGGCTTCAGCGCGACCGACCCCGGCCACCTGTTCCGCAAGCAGAATTTCACGTGGGTCGGTGCGCCGTATCTGCAATGGAACATTCTCGACTTCGGGCGCACGCGCGGCGCGGTGCGCGCGGCCGAAGCGTCGCGTGACGAAGCGGAAGCGAATTATCAGAAGGCGGTGCTCGGCGCCCTGCAGGATGCCAACACGGCGTTACAGCGTTACGGGCACCAGCGCGAACACGTCGTTGCGCTCACCAAGGTGCAGACGTCGGCCGTGCATTCCCGGTCGCTGATGGACGAGCGCTATCGCGCGGGCGTCGCGTCGATGATCGACCTGCTCGATACGCAACGCGAAGCGCTGTCCGCGCAACAGAACGTGATCGCCGGGCAGGCCGAGCTGATCAAGGACTACGTGTCGCTGCAGAAGAACCTCGGGCTCGGGTGGCAGGCGGGCGCGGGCTGATGCCGAGCTGATCGGTGCCGCGCGGCCGTGTTGGTCGAGGCTGTTGCGGCGCCGATGCTCGAGATGCGAATCGCAAGACTTCAATGCGTCCACGTTCGACGCTCACGGCCCGCTTCACGATGCGCGACGCAACAACCCATTGCACACACAACAATATTCATCGTCTGCGCCGATGAAAACCGCGCTCACGCCGCATCGACGCCACCGCTATCGGAAACATATCCAATATCAATTAGCCAATCGTCTGACGATCTCTTCTAATTCAGTCGGCTTCCCCACCACCGATCGGATTCAAGGAGTTCCATCGTCATGTCCTCATCCTCCCATCGCGTGCTGAGACACGCAATCGCTGCGATCTGCGTTGCACTTTCCGCGTCCCCCCATGCCGCCGAACTCACGCGAGACACGGGTGCCCCCGTCGGCGACAACGAGAATTCTCAGACGGCGGGCCCTGCCGGCCCCGTGCTCCTGCAAGACTCCGCACTCATCGAGAAACTGCAGCGCTTCGATCGCGAACGCATCCCTGAACGTGTCGTGCATGCACGCGGCACCGGTGCATTCGGCGAATTCGTGCCGACCGCCGACATCTCGAACCTGACAAAAGCGAAGGTGTTCACACCCGGCACCCGCACCCCCGTGTTCGTGCGCTTCTCCACCGTGATGGGTTATCGCGGCTCGCCTGAACAGGCGCGCGATCCGCGCGGTTTCGCGGTGAAGTTCTATACGCAACAGGGCAACTGGGACATGGTCGGCATCAACTGGCCCGTGTTCTTCATTCGCGACGGCATCAAGTTCCCCGACTTCGTTCACGCGAACAAGCCGAGCGCCGTGACCGGCGTGCAGGATCCGAACCTCGCATTCGACTTCTTCGCACACACACCCGAAGCGACGAACATGCTGACGATGCTGTACACGAATGCGGGCATGCCCGATTCGTATCGTCACATGGACGGCTTCGCGGTGCATGCGTTCAAATTCGTCAATGCGCAAGGCGACGTGCACTACGTGAAGTTCCACTGGAAAAGCCAGCAAGGCGTGCACGGGCTGCGTCCGCAAGAGATCGACGCATCGATCGGGCGCGACTGGAACATGATGACGAACGACCTGTACGGCGCGCTCAAGCAAGGCGACTTCCCGAAGTGGGATCTGTGCGTGCAGGTGCTGACGCCGCAGGACCTGAACCGTTTCGACTTCGATGCGCTGGACGACACGAAGGTATGGACCGGTGTGCCCGAGCGCAAGATCGGCACGATGACGCTGAATCGCGTGCCCGACAACTACTTCCAGTCGACCGAGGAATCGGCGTTCGCGCCGTCGCGACTCGTGCCCGGCATCGAACCGTCCGAAGACCGGATGTTGCAGGACCGGCTGTTCGCGTACGCCGACACGCAGATGTACCGGCTCGGCGCGAACTACATGGACCTGCCGATCAACCGGCCCGTCGTGCCGGTCGTCAACAACAACCAGGACGGCAAGATGAACGCCGGCGACCGCAAGGGCGAGGTGAACTACGAACCTTCCACGCTGCATGAACTCGCACCTGATCCGCAGTACAAGTCCGTGCGCATGGCGCTCAACGGCACGACGCAGCAGGAAGCGATCCACAAGAAGCTGAGGTTCCGCCAGGCAGGCGAGTACTACCGCGGCCTGTCGCAGCAGGACAAGGACGACCTGATCACCGCGCTGTCCGGCGATCTCGGCAAGGTGACGAACGCGCGCAACCAGTACGCGATGCTGTCGTACTTCTACAAGGCCGATGCCGACTACGGCACGCGTCTCGCGCAGGCCGTTCACGCCGACGTCGGGCAAGTGCAAGCGCTCGCGGCGAAGCTGAGCGAGAACTGATCCCGCGACTGCGGTCGCCGTCGACGTGCGCGGTTGTACTGTGCACGTCGAGCCTCCCCCCATCAGGACATCTTCATGCAATCCAAACGCCTGACACACGCGATCCGCGCGGCCGCAACGGTCCTGGCACTGGCCGCGATCACCGGTTGCGCGCACCTTCCCGACCAGCCGGCATATTCGCCGGCCGACCCTGCCGCGCTGCGCCGCTACGACGGCGACTGGTTCGACGCCGCTCGCGTCGGACGCATCGACATCCTGCGTGCATTGCACGACGCCGGCTATCCCGTCGATGCCACCGACAGCCACGGCTATACGGCCGTGATACTCGCGTCCTACGACGGCCAGCCCGCCGCGCTCGACTATCTGCTGTCGGCCGGCGCCAACGCGTGCACTGGCGACCGGCACGGCAACACCGCGCTGATGGGCGCCCTCTTCAGGAACGAACCGGACATCGCGCGGCGCCTGATCGACACGCCATGCCCGATCGACCAGACGAACGGCGCGGGGGAAACCGCGCTGGGATTCGCCACGCTGTTCAATCGATTCGACCTGATTCCGCTCCTCGTCGCGCGTGGCGCGAATCCGAATCACGTCGATCGGCGCGGCCAGTCGCTGCTGCAGCTCGCACGGTCGCACGACAACACGGAAGCCGCGGACGCACTGCGGCGTGCTGGTGCGGGGCAGTAAGTGCCGTGACCGAACCGTCTGAACAATGCCTGCTCACCGTGCTATCGTGCGCGTGGTTTCATCGCACGGAGACAGGAAAATGCTGAATCGCTTCGCCATTGTTCTTGTTGCCGCAGGCGCGGCAACCAGTCTCGCGGCAACAGCCGCGAGCCCCCAGCCGGACAACGTCAATTCGTATCGACAGTTGCGCACGCGGCTGTTTGCCGGCGTGACCGTGACTGCAATCTTTTCACCGAACCAGTGCCAGAGCGCGCAGCCGGCTCAGGCGAAGGCAACGGTGCCCACCGTATCGGGTGGCTTCGCGATACGCGACTTCATGGAAGTCGGTGGCAATACGCTCGCATTCGCCAATCAGCACCTTACCGTCCAGCCCAGCGGCTCGCCGGTCCTGGAGCTGATCCAGTACCGCGTCATGCAGGATGAAAGCGCGACGGTGACGGTGCGCTCGCTTTCGCCAACCACGTATCAGCCGGTCGCGCCGGCCCAGGTCTTCCAGTGCACGCTCGGCGACGGCCTCCGTTTCGCCTACGCAGGACGCGAGCGCGACTGACGACGGAGATACGTAGAGAACGTGAAAATTCTCTCCAGAAAAGCAGGAGTACTACGAAACAATACGATGCACGGGACAGGAAATCTGTTTCGTGCGTCGCCCGCGAGCACCCGAGGAATCGGAAAAACTCGTCGAGCAGCCGGTAGAACGCGATCCGGCCGGGATCGGGCTGATCGATTCCATACCGGGCAAAAGAAAGGCGCGACCCACGTCAGGTTCGATCCTCGTTGACTCGGCCGCATGTGTAACGTCGGAGACTTCGCGACTTCATGCTCCGCTTGCTGCCGCCCGCTGATCGGGCTTTCTCCAGCATGCCCTGCAATTCGAGTCCGGCCTCGAACCCGATCGGCCAATTGCACCCATTACGCATCGAACCAGAAACGATCGGCAAAACGAATTCCGCATTACTTTCTTTGGCGGCTTCGAATATTACAAAACACTGCCAATATTTTCAAAAACATTGCACATATTCGCTTTAATTTAGTTTCATATAATCAAAAAAAGTTTGACACCCCGCTTTCGTTCTTGATACCGTCCGATGCAATCTGACGAATTGCTCACGACGCAATCGCTTCCGCTCTACGTTTTTTCGCTTCTGCCGCACCGCAGTGCTCGCCGCCGGCTGTATCGTTCGCGCGCCGGCGCATGAAACATCCCGATGCATCTCATTGGACGACTGCCATCCGGCAGCGGGCCGAAGGACCGAATCAAATGAGCAGGACAACGAAACTATTGCTCTAGCAATCTCGCCCGCGTCACATCCGGCGCAGTTGCGTCGCGTCGAGGCGCAGCCTTCCCGTTACCGCGTTTTCCGTATTTCGCCCCCGGAGAAAAAACACCTTTCCGGATCGGGCGAAAGGCCCTGTCGCGTCCGTGCCATCCGCATGCGTGCGACAGAAATCGGCGGTGCATGACCCGCACCGCTGTCGACCGTTGTTGTTCGTGCTGTTCGATGTTCAACCGGAGGGGTAATTCAAATGAATCAGGTTGCAGACAAGAATCAAAAGCACAATCGCTTCGTCAAACTCGCATTCGCCGCCGCAGCCGCCGCATCGTTCGGCATGGCGACCGCCCACGCCGCGCCTGCGGCGGGCTGGACGGAAACGCACACCAAGGGTTTCCTGCCGCTCGTGCAGCAAAGCGAAGCCGGTACGGCCGGCGCGCCCGCCGCGAGCACGGCCGCCGCTGCAGCAGCAGCCGTCGAGATGGCGCCGGGCGAATCGGTGGACATCGTGCTCGGGCTGAACCTGCGCAACGAGGCGCAACTCGACCAGTATCTGCACGACCTGCATACGCAGGGTTCGCCGCACTACCGGCAGTTCCTCACGCCGGCGCAGTTCGCGGCGCAATATGCGCCGACTGACCAGCAAGTTGCCTCGGTCGTCGCGCATCTGCGCAAGGAAGGCTTCGTGAACATCGTGGTCGCGCCGAACCGTCTGCTGGTCTCCGCGTCCGGCACCGCGGCCACCATCAAGTCCGCGTTCCGCACGACGCTCAAGCGCTTCACGCGCAACGGCCGCAGCGTCTACGCGAATACCGACGCCGCGCAAGTGCCGAACGCGATCGGCGGCATCGTGGGTTCGGTGCTGGGCCTGCAGAACGTCGAACTGATGCACACGGGCGCCGGCAGCCAGCCGCAAGGCAACACCAGCAACCTGGCGATTCCGGCCGGCGCGTCGGCGGTGCCGCACAACCCGACCGAATTCTCGTCGATCTACGGCGGCGACGGCACGCCGACCGCCTCGCAGACCACCGTCGGCATCATCTCCGAAGGCGACCTGTCGCAGACGGTAAGCGACCTCAATACGTTCGCCGCAAACAACAGCCTCGGCACGATCAGCAGCAGCATCGTGAAGACGGGCCCGTCCGGCAGTTCGTACACCGACACCGACGGCACCGTCGAATGGAACCTCGACAGCCAGTCGATCGTCGGCGCGGCCGGCGGCAGCGTGAAGCAGGTCGTGTTCTACGTCGCGCCGTCGATGACGCTCACGGCGATCACCGCCGCCTACAACAAGGCCGTAACCGACAACGTCGCAAAGGTGATCAACGTGTCGCTCGGCGTGTGCGAATCGTCCGCGAACAGCACCGGCTCGCAGGCCACCGACGACACCATCTTCAAGCAGGCAGTCGCGCAAGG
Source organism: Burkholderia sp. SRS-25 (assembly GCF_004343765.1). Taxonomy (NCBI): domain Bacteria; kingdom Pseudomonadati; phylum Pseudomonadota; class Betaproteobacteria; order Burkholderiales; family Burkholderiaceae; genus Burkholderia; species Burkholderia sp. SRS-25. Next base: position 234,532 of record NZ_PTXM01000010.1, on the reverse strand, counting down.
GCAAACCTTCTCGGTATCCGCCGGCGACCATGGCGCGTATGAATGTGCGAGCGGCACGCCGTCGCGCTCGACCTACACGGTGAGCGAGCCGGCAACGTCGCCGTACGTGATCGCGGTGGGCGGCACGACGCTGTTCACCAATACGTCGACCAACGCGTACAACAGCGAGATCGTCTGGAACGATCCGAGCTGGCAGCCGGGCACCGTGTGGTCGACGGGCGGCGGGTACAGCAAGTACGAAGCCGCACCTTCGTGGCAATCGTCGAGCCTCACGGGGTCGACCAAGCGCGCACTGCCTGACGTCGGCTTCGACGCGGACCTGCGCACCGGCGCGATTCTCGTCGTCAACGGCCAGACCTCCGACACGCTGTGGGGTTCGGGCTACCTCAACAACGAAGGCGGCACGAGCCTCGCCGCGCCGATCTTCACGGGCATCTGGGCGCGCTTGCAGTCCGCCAACAACAATGCGCTCGGGTTCCCCGCGTCGAGCATCTACAAGTACTTCCCGAGCAACGCGGCACTGTTGCACGACGTCACGTCCGGCAACAACGGCAGCGGCACCTACGGCTACAAGGCGAAGGCCGGCTGGGACGCGACGACGGGCTTCGGCAGCGTGAACATCTCGAAGCTGAACACGTTCATCCAGGGCACGTCGGATTTCGCACGCTGATGGATCGATGACTGCTCCGGTTCCGCATGCGCACCGCAGCGCATGCATGGAACCGGATGTGATCGCTTGAGCAACCCGCGAGGGCCGCAAGGCCTTCGCGGGTTTTTTGCGTTCCGCTTACTCTCGCGGAGCAGCTTCCGGCGCGACGACGCCCTCACCGACCTTGCAATCGTTGCGCAAGCAACTTTCATGTTCATTACCCCGGCAGCACCGCCCGCTTACGAACTGCAAGGCACACACACTGTTACACAACACGCAGACAACTTCCGCGCGTGTCGTGCGTTTAACTGGATATATCGATTCGTCGCGGAACAACCACCATGCGAACACTGCCTCACCGCCTGCCCCGGTCGATGCCCCCGGAGCATGCGGTAACGGTCGCGATACCGGGCTCAAGCCGGTCGCGTGGCCCGCGTGCCTGCCAACGCCGACACAACACCGAACGAACAACATGAACGACACACGTGCACACCGCCCCGTCAGAACGCTGATCGCGTCGTCCCTCATCGTGTCGCTGCTCGGCCTCTCGGCCTGCAACAAGAACGGCGACAGCAGCGCCGCCACTCCGGCCAGCGACGCGAGCGCGGCCGCGGCGGCGCAGCCCGCGTCGACACCCGTTGCCTACACGCCGCCGACTGCCGACCAGCTCTACCAGATGGTCGCGCCGATCGCACTGTTCCCCGACAAACTCGTCGCACTCGTGCTGGCGGGGGCAACGTACCCGGACCAGGTCACGGCCGCAAATAACTGGATCATGCAGAATCCGTCGTTGAAGGGACCGGCACTCGCAACCGCCGCCGATACGCAGCCGTGGGATCCGTCCGTCAAGGCATTGACCGCGTTCCCCGCGGTGCTGTCGCAGATGGCGTCGAACCCGGCCTGGACCATGTCGCTCGGCCAGGCGTACTACAACGATCCGACCGACGTGATGAACGCGATCCAGGTGATGCGCCAGCGCGCGCAGACGTCCGGCCATCTCCGCTCGAGCGGCCAGATGCGGGTCACGCAAGTCGCGCAGGCCGCACCGACCGGTTATACCCCGGCTACCGACGCGCCCGTAGTCTACGCCGGGCCGGCGATCGTGCCGCCCCCCGCGCAGGCCATCGAGATCGAATCGGCACAGCCGGAGGTCGTCTATGTCCCGTCGTACAACCCGACGGTCGTCTACGGCGAGCCGGTTTCGGCCTACCCCGGCTACGTGTACCGGCCGCCTTCATACAGCACGGGCGAAATCGTTACCGCCGGCGTGATCACGTTCGGCGTCGGCATCGCCGTCGGCGCCGCGATCTTCGGGCACCACGACTGGGGCTGGCATGCATGGGGCATGAACTGGGGCGCACCTCGTCCGGAAGGCCCCGGCTGGCATGGCGGCTGGCAGCGCCCCGCCGTGGTGTACAACCACACCACGTACGTGTCGAAGTCGACCACCGTGATCAACAACATCACCAACATCCGCAACACGCGAATCACGAACAACTACGGCGGCAACGTCACCAACAACACGACGAACACGACGATCGAACGCAACACGATGCAGCCGGGCGCGGAGCCGATGCGCGGGCAGGCCATGGAGCAACACCCGGGCGCCGTGCCGATGACGATGCCGCACTTCGGCGCGAACGACGCGCGCCCCGGCGCGCGGCCGTCGCCGGACGCATTCGCGCAAAACCGTGCGAACGAACTGCATGCCGAAGCTCCGGGACAACATGCGTCCGGTGCGATGCGCGAGGAGCGGCCGCACGCAATGAAGCAGGAGCACACCGCGCAGGAAAATCGTGCGGCCACTCAGCAACAGCAACAGCAACAGCGCGACACGGTACAGCAGCAGCAACACAACGCAGCGGAGCAACAGCAACGCGAGGCGTTGCAGCAACACAATGCGGAGCAGCAACGGCAGCGCGAAGCCATGCAGCAACGCAACGAAACCCCGCAGCAAGTGCACAAAGAGGCGCCACCGCACAACGAAGCGCAACCGCGAGAACACGCTGCACCGCAATCGCGTCAACCGGCTCCCGAGCACGCACCCGCGCAGCATCCGCACCCTGCGGAGTCGCATCCGCCACACGAGACGCATGAGCATCGCACCGAGTGAAATGCACGCCGTGACGGCAGCGCGGCATTCGCACTGCCTGCCGTCCGGCAAAAACGCGTCTCGTTGCCGTGCGAACGCAGCACGGCACAAAATTCGGCGCGCCACCGGTTTCAGCGAAGCCGCACGGCCTTGCCGTGCAACTTACTCCTCCCAGTTCCGGACATAATCCGGTACCGGCACATTGCCCTCGGCATGGACCGGCGCACCGCGCGTCATCTTCAGCGGCAGGATCCCCGTCCAGACAGCAAGCGCAAGATCTTCTTCCTTGTCGGACGGCATTGAATCGCTGACCTTTACTGCTGCTTCCGCAAGCGCAATCCGCAGCACGCTGGTCGCATTGATTTCCTTCTCGTTGCCGGGCCGCGCGGCATGCTTGCGGCCGGGCGCGATCTTGTCCATCAATGCATCCAGGGCCGCCAGCTTGTCCGCACTGCCTTCCACCGTCTCGAATCGCCCGTAGATCACCGCGGATCGGTAATTCATCGAATGGTTGAAGGCCGACCTGGCCAACACGAGACCGTCCAGCAACGTCATCGCGACCGAGGCCTGTGCACCCGCCGCCAACGCCTTGATCATCCGGCTGCCGTTCGACCCGTGAATATAGAGGTCATCGCCCCGCCTCCAGTGCGCGGTCGGGATACAGTGCGTGTCCTCGCCCGAACCGAATGCGATGTGGCACACGTAGGCCTCGTCCACGATGCGATGAAGCATCTCGCGATCGTGGCTTGCCAGTTCGGGCAGGCGGCGAATGGTGGTGCGGGACGTGGGGGAGATGACGGCCTGGTCTTTCATGTTTCGTTTTCCTGTTTGCGCGCCCTTGCGCGCATCGAGCGGCCCACGTTTCGGCAAAGCACGGGCATTCACTCCAAATATATTTGCACTACGAAGTTAATCGAATCGAACGCGACAGCTTTCACGCGCGAATGACCTTCCGATCATCCCACCGACAGTCGCTTGCCAAATCGATCAAAATACGCGCGTGCCGCTATCCGTGACGATCGCTGGACATGCCCGCGCACCGCGCCAGCACCACGTGAACGTGAAAGATACGACGCGGGTCGAATCTTCAAAAGAACCAGCTCAACGAAAAAATCTGGAACCAGCCCATGGATCTCTCGCTGCTCGTCTCATCGCTTTCCAGGCAGGACGGCTCGACGCGCCACAGCCAGCAGGAAGCCCTCTACCGGAGCCTGCGCAACATGCTGCTGGACGGGCACATCCCGCCCGGCACGCGGCTCGTGTCGACGCGCGTGCTCGCGGCCGAGCTCGGTATCGCGCGCAACTCGGCGGTCTATGCGTACGAGCGCCTTGCCGAGGAAGGCTTCGTGGCGGCCACGCGCAACGGGACGATCACGCAATGGGACGGGCGCGGCCGTTCCAGCGCAGCGGCGGAACGCGGCCCGGCCCCGGTTCGATTGTCCGAGCGCGTGCACGGGCTGGAGAACGCCGATCCCGAACCCGAACGCATGTTGCCATTCATTCCCGGCCTCCCATCGCTCGATGAATTCCCCGTTGCCCAATGGCGCCGTTGCATCGAGCGCGCATGGAGAGCCGTCAAGCCCGCGCAGCTCGCCTACGGGCCGGTCGAAGGGCTGCCCGAATTGCGGCGTGCCGTGGCCGCCTACATCCGGGTCTCGCGCGGCGTGCGCTGCGAAACAGGCCAGGTATTCATCACCGACGGCACGCAAAGCAGCCTCGAACTGTGCGCACGCATGCTGGCGAATCCCGGTGAATATGGCTGGCTCGAGAACCCCTGCTACAACGGCGCCCGAACCGCATTCCGGTCGACCGGCCTGGAGCTCGTGCCGATCGAGGTCGACCACGAAGGAATGGCGCCAACCGACGAACAGTGGCACACTCGCCCGCCCAGGCTGATCTATACGACACCGTCGCACCAATACCCGCTCGGCGCACTGATGAGCCCCCGGCGGCGCGCGGCGCTCGTCGAGCACGCACGGGCGTGCGGTGCGTGGATCATCGAGGACGATTACGACAGCGAGTTCCGCCACGGCGGCCAGCCGCTGCCCGCGATCCAGGGCCTCGATGCCGACGCACCGGTCTGCTATCTCGGCACCTTCAGCAAGACGATGTTTCCCGCCCTCCGGCTCGGCTTCATGGTGGTTCCGCCGATCCTGGTTGACCGCTTCACCCGCACGCTGCGCGAACTCGTCCATCGCGGCCACTCGGCCGATCAACTGGCAATGGCCGAATTCATCGACGCCGGCCTCTTTGCGCGACACCTGCGCAGGATGAGGACGCTGTACGCCGAGCGGCGGCGCAGCCTCGAAGCCGCACTCGCCCGCCACCTCGGCGCCGTGCTGAGCGTTCGCGAGAGTCCGGGCGGCATGCATCTTTCGGCGGATCTCGCGCTGCCGCTGCACGATACCGACGTCGCCCGCGCCGCAGCCGCGCATGGCGTGCTGCTTCAGCCGCTGAGCAGCTATCGGGTCGGCGACGGCCGGCCGTACAACGGTTTCGTGCTGGGATACTCGGGGCTCAGCGACACGACGATCGAGACCGCGACGATGCAGTTCGCGGCCGTCATCGAGCAGCACGGCCGCACACGTTGCTGAATACCGCGCGCGGCATCGTCGCTCATAGTTGCGATTCGATCGGAAACAGCCCGAGAAACCAGACTTCCATGCGCCGCGCGGCGGACACTTCCGGTTCGTGATCGAGCTCGGTGACCTTGCCGTCCGAATCGGTCTGAATCCACTTGAGCCGCCCCTTGCCCGCCGGATCGGTCCTCGGCTCGACCCGCCACGCGATGCGATCGAGCCGTGCCTCCAGATCGTCGGCCACCTGCGACGCAATCGCCGGACTCTCGCAGTAAACGCCGATCTCCGTGTTGAGGTTCAGCGAGCGCGGATCGAGGTTCATCGACCCGATGAAAATGTTCTTGTGATCGAACACGTAGGTCTTCGCATGCAGCGACGCACGCGACGACCCGATGATGACCTGCTTCGAGATACTCTTGTCACCCGACGGCCGCCGCTCGTATAGCCGCACGCCGGCAGCCACGAGATCGCTTCGGTAGTGCCGGTAGCCGGCATGCACGGCCGCGACGTCGGTCGACGCGAGCGAGTTGGTCAGCACCGTGACGCGCACACCGCGCGCCGTGAGCGCGCGCAGCCGCTCGACGACCTCCTTGCCCGGCACGAAATACGGCGACACGATCAGCAGGTCATGTTCGGGCTGCAATGCGAGCGCCCGCAGCTGCGGCATCAGGTGTCCGTCGCTGTCCTTCGGCGCGTGTGCGATCTTCGACGGATCGTCGTACAGCACCGTCGCGTGCCCCCACGACAGTTCCGTGCCCTGCCCATGAACGATCCGGTCGAGCCGCTGCCTGGCCTCGAGCACGTACGGATTGTCTTCCATGGCCCTCAGGTAGTCGCGCAACCGTTCGCGCTCGCGGTCCAGCCCGCCCGGTGCCGCGTCATGCCCGACCAGCGCGCTGATCGGATACGCGTACGGGGAATTCCAGAACGTATCGAATTCGGTCGATATATCCTTCACGACCGGGCCATGAACGACGACGTCGAGATCGCCAAACTCCAGCATCGACGATGCGCCGAAATACTCGTCGCCGATATTGCGGCCACCGACGATCGCCGCCTGGTTGTCCGCGATCATCGCCTTGTTGTGCATGCGCCGGTTGACGCGCGAGAACTCGAACACGGTGCCGATTTTCTTGAACCGGCGCGTGGCGACCGGGTTGAAGAGCCGGATCTCGATGTTCGGATGTGAACTGATCTCGAGCAGTTTGCGGTCGTCCGCGTTCGTGCCGAGGTCGTCGAGCAGCGCACGGACGCGCACGCCGCGATCGGCCGCGCGGATGATCGCGTCGGCCAGCTCGTGCCCGGTCAGGTCGTCATGCCAGATGTAGTACTGAAGGTCGATCGAGCGGTCCGCGCGATCGGCCAGCAACACGCGCGCATCCAGCGCATCGACCGGATCGGTCAGCAGATGAAACGCGTCCTGCCCCGGATGCGTACTGGCCTGCTGCCGAAACGCGACACCCAGCCGCGTGTTGTCGGTATCGGTGTATGCGTGCGTCTGCGCGCGCTCGGCCTGCGGCGGCAGGCTCGCGCATGCAACGAGCGCCAGCAACGAAAGAAGCGCACCCCACGAACGCAGCATGGTCATGATTGCCGTCCCACTCCCGGCCGAAGCTGTTTATTTTCGCCGCCGGATGGATCGCGGGGCTGTCTGGTTTTCCTTTGGCCGCAACCGGTGTCGCGCGCGGAACGGCCGCGCTACAGCATACTTCGATTGACCGCGGCGCGGCACCCTCTCGGTACTTTCCTGATCACCACATGGGTCGCGCGTGCCCGCAAAGAAAAACCCGCGACGCATGAAGCCATCGCGGGTTTTCGGCATGCTGCGTGAACGCGCGCATGAAATCTGGTGGGCCCGGCGGGGTTCGAACCCGCGACCAATCGATTATGAGTCGACTGCTCTAACCGCTGAGCTACAAGCCCTGATGAGAAGCGAAGCGTGTCACACGCTGCCCCGACGAAGAAGCCGGGCCGGCATTGTAACAACAAAGGAGAGAAACGCCACCGGCATCACGCGGATGCCGGCGGCGTTCGCAGGAGAGACGCTGGAAATCAGTTCCCTTCGAGGAACGACTTCAGCTTGTCGGAACGGCTCGGGTGACGCAGCTTGCGCAGCGCCTTGGCCTCGATCTGACGGATCCGCTCGCGCGTGACGTCGAACTGCTTGCCGACTTCCTCGAGCGTGTGATCGGTGCTCATTTCGATACCGAAGCGCATCCGCAGCACCTTCGCCTCACGCGGCGTCAGCGAATCGAGCACGTCCTTCACGACGTCGCGCATGCTCGCATGCAGCGCGGCATCCGCCGGCGCGACCGTGTTGGTGTCCTCGATGAAGTCGCCGAGATGGGAGTCGTCGTCGTCACCGATCGGCGTTTCCATCGAGATCGGTTCCTTCGCGATCTTCATGATCTTGCGGATCTTGTCTTCCGGCATTTCCATCTTCTCGGCGAGCGTTGCCGGATCCGGCTCGAGACCGGTTTCCTGCAGGATCTGCCGCGAGATGCGGTTCATCTTGTTGATCGTCTCGATCATGTGAACCGGAATACGGATCGTGCGCGCCTGGTCCGCGATCGAGCGTGTGATGGCCTGACGGATCCACCACGTCGCATAGGTCGAGAACTTGTAGCCGCGACGGTATTCGAACTTGTCCACCGCCTTCATCAGGCCGATGTTGCCTTCCTGGATCAGGTCGAGGAATTGCAGGCCGCGGTTCGTGTACTTCTTCGCGATCGAGATCACGAGACGCAGGTTCGCCTCGGTCATTTCGCGCTTCGCCTGGCGTGCCTTCAGTTCGCCGGCCGCCATCTGGCGGTTGGTTTCCTTCAGGTCCTTCAGCGGCAGCACGACGCGCGCCTGCAGGTCGAGCAGGCGCTGCTGCTGTTCGCGGATCGCCGGGATGTTGCGCGACAGGACCGCGCTGTACGAATGGCCTTCGGCCATGATCTTCTCGGCCCAGTCGAGATCGGTCTCGCTGCCCGGGAAGCGCGCGATGAATTCCGAGCGCGGCATGCCGCACTTGTCGACGACGATGTGCAGGATCTGGCGTTCGACCTGACGCACTTCGTCCACCTGCGCACGCAGCGTGTCGCACAGGCGTTCGACGGTACGCGCGGTGAAGCGGATCGTCATCAGTTCGGTCTGGATCGTTTCCTGCGCCTTCAGGTAGGCCTTCGACTTGTAGCCTTCCTTTTCGAATGCGCGGCGCATCTTGTCGAACCACTCGCTGATCTGCGAGAACTTCTCGAGCGACGCACGCTTGAGGGCTTCGAGCTGGGCGGCGTTGGCCGATGCCTGCGCGGCACCATCGTCCTCCTCCTCTTCCTCCTCTTCCTCTTCCTCTTCGGCTTCCTCGTCCTCGTTCTCGATGGCTTCCGCTTCCTTCGCGGAGAAACCGTCGGTATCGGCGGAGTCCGAAGCATTCGGATCGAGCAGGCCGTCGACGAGTTCGTCGACGCGGATCTCTTCGTTCGCGACGCGTTCGGCCATCGCGAGGATGTCGGCGATCGTCGTCGGGCACGCGGAGATGGCCATCACCATGTGGCGCAGGCCGTCCTCGATCCGCTTCGCGATCTCGATTTCGCCTTCGCGCGTGAGCAGTTCGACCGTGCCCATTTCACGCATGTACATCCGGACCGGATCGGTCGTGCGGCCGAATTCCGAATCGACGGTGGACAGCGCGACTTCCGCTTCCTCTTCGACTTCATCGTCCGACGACGCGGCGGGCGCGTTGTCGTTCAGGAGCAGCGTTTCCGCGTCCGGCGCCTGCTCGTAGACCGCCACGCCCATGTCGTTGAACGTGCCGATGATGCCCTCGAGGGCTTCGGTCTCGGTGAAGTTGTCCGGCAGGTGGTCGTTGATTTCGGCGTACGTGAGGAAGCCGCGCTCCTTGCCGAGCTTGATCAGCGCGCGCAGTTTCACGCGGCGCTCTTCGAGCTCCTCGGCCGTACCCGGCGTGCTCGTCGCGAACGCTTCCTTCAGTAGCGCCTTTTCCTTGGCGCGACGATCGCGCACCTTGGATTTGCCCGGTGCAGCCGCTGCCGCTGCTGCTGCGGGCTGCTCGTCGCTCTGATTTGCGTCGTCTTCGACGGATACTTCGTTCAGCTTTTTGGTCATGGAGTTCGCCGTACCGGCTATATCGACTCGCGGCTGCTGGACGACAGCCGGTTGAACCGTGGGTGCATGAGTAGTACGTACTGCCGTTTCGTCCGCGGCGGCAGTCGTGTCCCTTGCGCTTTTCGCACTTGCCCGCTTCGCCGCCGGCTTGGCCGGCCCGGAGTCGGGTCTGGCGGCAGCCCGTGTTCTGGCTGCCGGCGCCGGCGCAGCCTGAGCAGTGCCGGCCGCGGTTTTCTTTCCTGCAGGGGCTGACGTGGCTGAAGACGTTGTCCTGGTGGAAGAAGCAGACTTGGCCGCTGTGACCTTTTTGGTCGGCTCCGTCGAGCCCTTGCCTGTTGCTTTCTTTCCGCCTGTCGTCTTTGCCATCGCGATTCTCGCCTCTGCTTGGAAAACAAACCGCTGGAAACCTTATATTATAGCACGCTGGGAAGCCCTCTCTAAGCTCCCCGGCCGCCTACAGCCCGAGCCGACGCTTCATGTCGGTTCGCTGCTGGTTCAATTCCGTCAATTCGGCCAATTCCTCGGGTGTGAAGGTGGATTGCCGCGCCAGCCTGTCAAGCCGGTCGCAGCAGGCGTCGTAACGCATCTTGAGCACCGCCGCCTGCAGTTCCTCCGCCGCGATCCGTTCCTGTTCACGCTGCCGCTCGGGCACCGTCTCATCTTCCGGATTCTGTAACAGCAAGTCGCGGACGTTTTCATCATAGTCCAGAATTTCGCGGAAGATTTCCTCGTAAGTCGCTCCATTCGAGGACGTCCGCAGCACATCCGACAGCAGCCGGAACTCCGCGCCGTCGCCCAGCGCGCGCGCATGATCGACGACTTCCGCGAACAATTCGCCGATGCGCGGCAACGCGCGCAGGGTCGCCAGTTGCTCATCGTCGAGCTGCGACGCGATGCGCGGATGCATCACCAGCGTGCGCAATGCGCGCTTTTCGCTGTCCGTCACGCGGCGCCGCTCGCTGCGCGCAGGCGCCTGGCGCGGCGGTGCCGCGATCCGTGTATCGACGTCGGACAGCTCTGCAACCTCTTCGAACGGAATGTCGAGGCGGTCGGCGAACATGTGCATGATCTGCGCGCGCAATGCGTTCGCGGGGAGCGCCTGCAATAACGGCTTCGCATCGAACAGCGCCTTCGCGCGGCCTTCCGGCTGATCGAGCGCCTTGCCGGAAATTGCTTCGTTCAGCAAAAATTGTGACAGCGGCATCGCGCGCTCGACCTGCTCGGAGAACGCGTCCGCGCCGAATTCGCGCACGTAGCTGTCCGGATCGTGCTCGGTCGGCAGAAAAAGGAACCGGATCGTGCGGTTGTCCCCCGCATGCGGCAGGCAAGCCTCGAGCGCGCGCCGGGCCGCTCGCCGCCCGGCCGAATCGCCGTCGAAACTGAAAATGACCGTGTCGGTCTGGCGCAGCAGCTTCTGCACGTGAATCGGCGTGCACGCGGTGCCGAGCGTCGCGACCGCGTTCGGGAACCCGAGCTGGGCGAGCGCGACGACGTCCATGTAGCCCTCGACGACCAGCACGTACTTGCGCTCGCGAATCGCGAGCCGCGCCTCGAACAGGCCGTACAGCTCGCTGCCCTTGTTGAACAGCGGGGTTTCGGGCGAGTTCAGGTACTTCGGCTCACCGCTGCCGAGCACGCGGCCGCCGAAGCCGATCACCTGCCCCTTCACGTTGCGGATCGGGAACATGATCCGCTCGCGGAACCGGTCGTAGCGGCGCGCGACGCCCTGCGCATCGGTCTTCTCGCTGACGATCACGAGCCCCGACTCGACGAGTGACTCGTCGCGATAGTCGGGGAACGCGGCTTCGAGGTTCTGCCAGCCGTCCGGCGCGTAACCGAGCCCGAAGCGCGCAGCAATCTCGCCGGTCAGGCCCCGGTTCTTCAGGTACTGGATCGCGACGGTCGCGCCGCGCAACTGCTTGCGGTAGTAGTCGCACGCGGCAGTCATCGCATCGGACAGCGCGGTTGCGACCGATTTCGACACCGGCGCCGGATAGTCGCCTCCGCCCCCACCGCCGCCACGCATCGACGGCTCGTGCGGCACGGTCAGCCCGACGGACTGCGCGAGATCCTGTACAGCCTCCGGGAACGTGAGCCCCGCGTGTTCCATCAGAAAGCCGATCGCCGTGCCGTGAGCCCCGCAACCGAAGCAGTGATAGAACTGCTTGGTTGGGCTGACGGTAAACGACGGGCTCTTCTCGTTATGGAACGGGCACAGCCCCATGAAATTGGCGCCGCCCTTCTTGAGCTGCACGTACTTGCCCACCACGTCGACGATATCGACGCGGTTCAGCAAATCCTGCAGGAACGAATGCGGAATCACCGTGGGATCGAGCGAAAAAAAGACAATACGACACCCCGGCGCACGCACGGCGCGCCAGGGAAACGGGTTTTACTTCGTGAGTGCGGCCTTGACCAGCGCGGAAATGGCCGTCATGTCGGCGCGGCCTGCGAGCTTGCCCTTCAGCACGCCCATCACCTTGCCCATGTCCTGCGGGCCGGCGGCGCCCGTCTGCGCGACCGCTGCCTGGACTTCGGCGGCCACCTCGGCCTCCGACAGCTGCTCGGGCATGTAGCCGCTCAGCACGGCCAGTTCGGCCTGCTCCTTCGCGACGAGGTCGTCACGGCTGGCTGCCTGGAACTGGCTGATCGAATCCTTGCGCTGCTTGATCATCTTGTCGATCACGGCCGTGATGCCCGCGTCGTCGAGGGTGATCTGATCGTCGACTTCGCGCTGCTTGATCGCGGCCATCAGCAGGCGAATCGTTGCCAGGCGCTCGCTTTCCTTCGCGCGCATCGCGGCCTTCATGTCTTCGCTGATCTGCTCTTTCAAACTCATCTTTCACCCGGGAAGGAAACGTGAATCCGACGCCCGCCATAAGGGCGTCAACACAAAAACCCGCTTGGGACAGTGTCTCAAGCGGGTTGCTCGAATCCGGCATCGGCGGCTCGCCTGATCGATCGCACGATCATGCTCGATCTTTCGCGATCACCTGATCGCACGGAGTCGCCGGTGCGCCGCTCAGCGAACCGCGCGGCGCCCAATCGTTCAGTACAGCTTCTTCGGCAGTGTCTGGCTGCGGATGCGCTTGTAATGACGCTTCACTGCAGCAGCCTTCTTGCGCTTGCGCTCCGCGGTCGGCTTCTCGTAAAACTCGCGCGCACGAAGCTCGGTCAACAGACCATTCTTCTCGATCGTGCGCTTGAAGCGACGCATTGCAACTTCGAACGGCTCGTTCTCTTTAACGCGAATGATCGTCATGATCCGACACGAATAAAGGTTTGCAAGGAAAGACTACCGAGTATAGCAGAGCGATTGCCTAAAGGCACGGGGACTGGTCCCGCCAAAACGGCGTCGGCCCGGCCTCGTCAGGCGCCGCGCGCATACTCGGCCGCGGCCTGTCCGGCCGCCGTACCGGACGCCCATGCCCACTGGAAGTTGTAGCCGCCGAGCCAGCCCGTCACGTCCACCGCCTCGCCGACGAAGAACAGCCCCGGTACGCGCGCGCTCATCATCGTCGCCGACGACAGGTCGCGGGTATCGACCCCGCCCTTCGTCACTTCGGCCTTCTTGTAGCCCTCGGTGCCGTTCGGTATCAGCGTCCAGCCGGACAGCGCGTCGCCGATCTGGCGCAGCGTCTTGTCGGGCAGGTCCGCGAGCCGCGCGTCGGCCGCGACGCGGTGAGTGTCGAGCCACGCATGCGCGAGGCGCGACGGCACCCAGTCCGCGAGCAGCGAACCGATCTGGCGCTTTGACGTGCGCTTCGCGTCAAGCAGGTCGGCGACCGTGTCGCGCTGCGGCAGCAGATCGACGCGGATCGGGTCGCCGGGCTGCCAGTAGCTCGAGATCTGCAGGATCCCGGGCCCGGACAGGCCGCGATGGGTCAGCAGCAGGTCCTCGACGAATTCGCCGCCGCGCTTCTTGTCGCCGGTCGATACGCGCACCTCGAGCGATACGCCGGACAACGCCGCGAACGGCTCCCAGTCCTGCTGCGCGAACGTCAACGGCACGAGCGCGGGCCGCGTATCGATGAGCTTGTGGCCGAACTGCTTGGCGATCCGGTAGCCGAAGTCCGTCGCGCCGATCTTCGGAATCGACAGGCCGCCGGTCGCGATGATCAGTGCGCGCGCACCGATCGGCCCCGCCTGCTGCGTGTCGAGCGTGAAGCCGTCGGACGGCGCATGGCGCACCGCGTCGACGACGACGGGCCGGCGCCACGCGATACCGCCAGCGTCGCACTCGTGCTTCAGCACGTCGATGATCGCGTCGCTGCCGTGGTCGCAAAAGAGCTGGCCCTTGTGCTTTTCGTGCCAGGTCACGTGATGGCGCTTGAGCAGCCCGAGGAAGTCGCGCGGCGTATAGCGCGCCAGCGCCGAGCGCGCGAAATGCGGGTTCGACGACAGATAGTTGTCGGGGCCGGCGTGCAGGTTCGTGAAGTTGCAGCGGCCGCCGCCCGAGATGCGGATCTTCTCGGCGAGCCGCGGCGCGTGATCGATCAGCACGACGCGGCGGCCGAGCTGCCCGGCAACCGCGGCGCTCATCATTCCGGCGGCGCCCGCGCCGATCACGGCGATGTCATAAGTTTCCATGGCGCGGATTGTACCTGCCCGGCATCCGGCCCGGGCCGCTGCCAGCGGGGGCAGGCCCTCGCCTGCTATACTTTCCGGTTACGTTGACCTTCCTGCGGCGCGCCCGATACGGCGTGCCCTGCCCGTACCCATGCTCGTTCTCGGCATCGAAAGCTCCTGTGACGAAACCGGCCTCGCGCTCTACGACACGCAGCGCGGCCTGCTCGCGCACGCGCTCCACTCGCAGATCGCCATGCACCGCGAATACGGCGGCGTCGTGCCCGAGCTCGCATCGCGCGACCACATCCGCCGCGCGCTGCCGCTGCTCGAGGAAGTGATGGCGCAAAGCGGCACGCGCCGCGACGACATCGACGCGATCGCGTTCACGCAGGGCCCTGGCCTCGCCGGTGCGCTGCTGGTCGGCGCGAGCATCGCGAATGCGCTCGCGCTCGCCTGGAACAAGCCGACCGTCGGCATCCACCACCTCGAAGGCCACCTGCTGTCGCCGCTGCTCGTCGACGAGCCGCCACCATTCCCGTTCGTCGCGCTGCTGGTGTCCGGTGGCCACACGCAACTGATGCGCGTGACCGACGTCGGCGTGTACGAGACGCTCGGCGAAACGCTCGACGACGCGGCCGGCGAAGCATTCGACAAGACGGCCAAGCTGATCGGCCTCGGCTACCCGGGCGGCCCGGAAGTGTCGAAGCTCGCCGAAACCGGCACGCCGGGTGCGGTCGTGCTGCCGCGCCCGATGCTGCATTCGGGCGACCTCGACTTCAGCTTCAGCGGCCTGAAGACGGCCGTACTCACGCAGATGAAGAAGTTCGAAGCGGCGAAGCTCGAAGGTGAAGCCCTCGAACGCGCGAAAGCCGACCTCGCGCGCGGCTTCGTCGATGCGGCCGTCGACGTGCTCGTCGCCAAGTCGCTCGCCGCACTGAAGAAGACGAAGCTCAAGCGCCTCGTGGTCGCGGGCGGTGTCGGCGCGAACCGCCAGTTGCGCGCTGCACTGTCGGCCGCCGCGGCCAAGCGCGGCTTCGATGTGCACTACCCCGATCTCGCGCTCTGCACCGACAACGGCGCGATGATCGCGCTCGCAGGCGCATTGCGGCTCGGCCGCTGGCCCGAGCAGGCGAATGCCGACTACGCATTCACGGTGAAGCCGCGCTGGGATCTCGCATCGCTCGCGCGCTGAGCCACGCACGCGACGCAACGTCGCACCGGCAAACAGAAAGGCCGCTCGATACTGAGCGGCCTTTTGTCATCGACGCGACAAAACGCCGCGGCGTTATGCCGCCTGTCGCTTGTCGCGTTCGATCAGCGCATACGCGCTGTGATTGTGGATCGACTCGAAGTTCTCGGCTTCGAGCACGTATGCCACCACACGCTCGTCCGCATCGAGACGCTGCGCGACGTCACGCACGAGATCCTCGACGAACTTCGGGTTCTCGTACGCGCGCTCGGTGACGAACTTCTCGTCCGGACGCTTCAGCAGGCCCCACAGCTCGCACGACGCCTCTTCCTCGGCGAGGCGGATCAGCGCCTCGACCGGCAGGTCGGCCGCGAGTTCCGCGTCGATCGTCACATGCGAACGCTGGTTGTGCGCGCCGTACTGCGAGATCTTCTTCGAGCACGGGCACAGGCTCGTCACCGGCACGAGCACCTTCAGAAACAGGCGCGTATCGCCGTTGCGGCTTTCGCCTGCGAGCGTCACTTCATAGTCGAGCAGGCTCTGCACGCCCGACACCGGCGCCGTCTTGTTCACGAAGTACGGGAACGTCACTTCGATGCGGCCTGCTTCGGCTTCCAGCTTCTCGAGCATCGATGCGAGCATCGCGCGGAAACGCTCGACCGTCAGCGGTGCACGATTCTCTTCGAGCAGCGCGACGAAGCGCGACATGTGCGTGCCCTTCTGATCGGCCGGCAGGCGGACATCGAGGTTCCAGACACCGACGGTCGGCTGCACGTCGCCGCTTTCGGTACACACCGTCAACGGATGCCGGACCGCCTTCACGCCCACACGCTGAATCGGAATCTGGCGGGTATCCACCGTGCTCTGCACGTCGGGCATCACGAAGGCGGGATTCATCTGGTTCATCTTGTTCA
Source organism: Burkholderia sp. SRS-25 (assembly GCF_004343765.1). Taxonomy (NCBI): domain Bacteria; kingdom Pseudomonadati; phylum Pseudomonadota; class Betaproteobacteria; order Burkholderiales; family Burkholderiaceae; genus Burkholderia; species Burkholderia sp. SRS-25. Next base: position 218,427 of record NZ_PTXM01000010.1, on the reverse strand, counting down.
ATCCTTGTAAGCCGCGCGTTCGACGACGCGCACGCCGCGTCATGCGGCAGCCGGAAAAGCAACATGGGCCCGCAGGCCCATGTTTTCCGCATCAATGAAGACCGGTTGCGCCAGTCGCGCCGGCACCGCCCGCAGGCGGCGCCAGCTTATGCGACGCGCTTCGCCTGACCGGCGACATCGGCCGCCGGATTCAGAAAGCGTTCGCGAATCGATTTCGCGATACCCGCGCCGTCGAGGCCGCATTGCGACAGCAGCTTCGCGGGGTCGCCGTGATCGATGAACAGGTCAGGGAGGCCCAATTGTAGTACGGGTCGGATAACCCCACTCTCCATCAGGGCTTCCACGCAGGCCGAGCCCGCGCCGCCCATCACGCAGCCTTCCTCGACCGTGACGACGTAGTCGTGCGTCTCGGCGAGTTCACGCACGAGCGCCGCATCGATCGGCTTCACGAAGCGCATGTTCGCAACGGTCGCATCGAGTTCCTCGGCCGCGGCGAGCGACGGTGCAACCATCGTGCCGAACGCGAGGATTGCGACGCGCTTGCCTTCCGGCTGCGACGTCTGGCGACGCACTTCACCCTTGCCGAGCGGGATCTCGGTGAATTCCTTCACCGTCGGCACGCCCGTGCCCGCGCCGCGCGGATAGCGCACTGCGGTCGGGTTCGGCTGCTGCAGCGCCGTGTGCAGCATCTGGCGGCACTCGTTCTCGTCGGACGCAGCCATGATCGTCATGTTCGGGATGCAGCGCATGAACGCGAGATCGTACGCGCCCGCGTGCGTCGCGCCATCCGCGCCGACCAGGCCCGCGCGGTCGATCGCGAACACGACCGGCAGGTTCTGCAGCGCGACGTCGTGAATCAGCTGGTCGTAAGCACGCTGCAGGAACGTCGAGTAGATCGCGACGACCGGCTTGAGGCCTTCGGTTGCCATGCCGCCCGCGAACGTCACCGCGTGCTGCTCGGCGATGCCGACGTCGTAGTAGCGATCCTTGAAGCGCTTCTCGAACTCGACCATGCCCGAGCCTTCGCGCATCGCGGGCGTGATGCCGACGACGCGCGTATCGCGCTCGGCTTCGTCGCACAGCCACTCGCCGAACACTTGCGTGTACGTCTTCTTCGCGGGCGTGGCCGACGGCTTGATGCCTTCGGCCGGGTTGAACTTGCCGGGGCCGTGATAGAGCACGGGATCCGCTTCGGCGAGCTTGTAGCCCTGGCCTTTCTTCGTCACCACGTGCAGGAACTGCGGGCCGCGCAGTTCGCGGATGTTCTGCAGCGTCGGAATCAGCGAATCGAGATCGTGACCGTCGATCGGACCGATGTAGTTGAAGCCGAACTCTTCGAACAGCGTGGCCGGCACGACCATGCCCTTCGCGTGCTCCTCGAGCTTGCGTGCGAGTTCGAGCACCGGCGGCGCAACGCTCAGCACGCGCTCGACGCCCGCGCGCGCAGCCGCATAGAAGCGGCCCGACATCAGGCGTGCGAGATGGCGATTCAGCGCGCCGACCGGCGGCGAGATCGACATGTCGTTGTCGTTCAGGATCACGAGCACTTTCGCATCTTCCGACACGCCCGCGTTGTTCATCGCCTCGAACGCCATGCCGGCCGTCATCGCGCCGTCGCCGATCACGGCGATCGAGAAGCGGTCGTCGCCGTTCAGCTGACTGCCGATCGCCATGCCGAGTGCGGCCGAAATCGACGTGCTCGAGTGCGCGGTGCCGAACGTGTCGTATTCGGATTCGCTGCGACGCGGGAAGCCCGAGATGCCATCCTGCTGGCGCAGCGAATGCATCTGGTCGCGGCGGCCCGTCAGGATCTTGTGCGGGTAGGTCTGGTGGCCCACGTCCCAGACGATGCGATCGTTCGGCGTGTTGAACACGTAGTGCAACGCGATCGTCAGCTCGACCGTCCCGAGGTTGGACGACAAATGGCCGCCCGTCTTCGACACACTGTCGAGCACGAACGCGCGCAGTTCATCCGCGAGCGGTTGAAGTTGGCGACGATCGAGGCGGCGCAAATCCGCCGGGTCGTCGATGGTTTTCAGCAAGTCGTACATCGTCGTTCCATTGTAGGAAATCAAACGCGCCCGCATTCTGTTGCACGCACCGTAGCATGTGCGCGGCGGCGGGCTTTCGCGTCAGCTGACCCGGTTCACTACCAGGTCGGCAAGTTCGGCCAGACGCTGTGCGCGTGCGCCGAACGGTTTCAGCGCGTCGTGCGCTTCGGCGCGCAGTTGCGCTGCGAGCTCGCGCGACGCCTCGAGGCCGAGGATCGATACATAGGTCGGCTTGTCATTCGCCGCATCCTTGCCGGCCGTCTTGCCGAGCGTCGCCGAATCGGTCGTGACGTCGAGAATGTCGTCGACGACCTGGAAGGCCAGGCCCACGGCCCCCGCGTACACATCGAGCGCAGCCATCGTTTCCGCGGACGGCGTCTCGCCGGCCAGCGCGCCCATCCGCACGGCCGCGCGCAGCAATGCACCCGTCTTCATCCGGTGCATCGTCTCGAGCTGCTCGCGCGTCAGCTTGAGGCCGACGCTCGCCAGGTCGATCGCCTGGCCGCCGGCCATGCCGATCGAGCCGCTTGCCAGCGCCAGCTCGCGCACGAGCGCCGCCTGCTGCACCGGCGACAGCGCAGCGGCGTCGGTCAGCGCAACGAACGCCTGCGACTGCAGCGCGTCGCCGACGAGCAGCGCCGTCGGCTCGTCATACTGCACGTGCACGGTCGGCTTGCCGCGACGCAGTGCGTCGTCGTCCATGCACGGCATGTCGTCGTGCACGAGCGAGTAGACGTGGATCATCTCCAGCGCCACCGCCGCCGCGTTGCGCGCCGCTTCCGTCGCGCCGGTCAGTTCGCCTGCTGCATGGCACAGCAGCGGGCGAACGCGTTTGCCGCCGCCGAGGACCGCATAACGCATCGCCTCGTGGAGTTTCGCCGGCATCGCGGTTTCAGCGGGCAGATAATGGCCGAGTGCGTCCTCGACACGGTCTAGCACGGACCGCATCCATTGTTCGAATGTCATAGATCGTCGTCTTCGCCGTCCGTGGCGGCCGTTCCGGACGAAAGCGGCTTCAGCGTCGCGCCGTCGAGCACGCGAACCTGCTGCTCCACTTTCTCGAGCTGCTGTTGGCAAAACGCAACGAGGGTCGCACCGCGGCGATACGCCGTCAGTGAATCCTCGAGGCTCAACGCGCCGCCTTCCATCCGGGCAACCAGCGTCTCGAGTTCCGCGAGCGCCATCTCGTAATTGTCCGGCAACGGTTCGGTGCCATTGCCGGGCGGCGTGGCGCCTGGGGATGCGGTTTTCGCCATGGACGAGGGTGTCAAATTTCAAAACAAGTCGGACATTCTACGGCAAAAGAGAATTTTCCGACCTGCCGTCGTGGGCACCCGGCACATATTCCGGCCCCATCTCCGACTCACAGTGTGCGCCTCCCGATTGCCGCCCGACAAAAAATTGACACAAATCAGGCACTTAATCCTAGCCTTGAGAGGCGAACCGGGTATAATTCCCCGTTTCCCTAAATCGATTTTTCGATGGTTGGGTTGTTCACTGCTTTCACGCTAACACCGGGAGTGGGAATGTCCAATCTGAGCGATGCGCTTCAGTTGAAGTCGGCTCACAGCCAGCTTCCAGTCACTGCATACTTCGATGAGGCGCTACTCGAGCGCGAGATCGAAACCCTCTTCAAGAAAGGACCTCGTTACGTCGGGCACGAGTTGATGGTGCCCGAGGCGGGGGATTATTTTGCGCTGCCGTCCGAGAAGGAAGGCCGCGTGCTGGTCCGTAACCAGACGAACCAGATCGAACTGCTGTCGAACGTCTGCCGCCACCGGCAGGCAATCATGCTCAACGGGCGCGGCCGCACGCAGAACATCGTGTGCCCGCTGCACCGCTGGACGTACGACCTGGAAGGCGAGTTGCTCGGCGCACCGCACTTCCCCGACAAGCCGTGCCTGAACCTCGGCAAGAGCCCGCTGCAGAACTGGCAGGGGCTGCTGTTCGAGGCCGAAGGCCGGCATGTCGCGCGCGATCTCGCCAACCTCGGCACGAAGCATCACTTCGACTTCTCCGAGTACCTCTTCGATCACGTCGAAGTGCACGAGTGCGATTACAACTGGAAGACGTTCATCGAGGTCTACCTCGAGGATTACCACGTCGTCCCGTTCCATCCGGGCCTCGGCAGCTTCGTGTCGTGCGACGACCTCAAGTGGGAGTTCGGCGACTGGTACAGCGTGCAGACGGTCGGCGTGCACAACGCCCTCGCGAAACCGGGCAGCGCGACTTACCAGAAATGGCACGAGCAGGTGCTGAAGTTCCGCAACGGCGTGCCGCCGGAGTTCGGTGCGATCTGGATGGTCTACTACCCGGGCCTGATGATCGAGTGGTATCCGCACGTGCTCGTCGTGTCGTGGCTGATTCCGCAAGGCCCGCAGAAGACGACCAACATCGTCGAGTTCTATTACCCCGAGGAAATCGCGCTGTTCGAACGCGAATTCGTCGAGGCCGAGCGCGCCGCCTATATGGAAACGGCCGTCGAGGACGACGAGATCGCGATGCGGATGGACGCAGGCCGCCGCGCGCTGATGGCCCGAGGCGAGTCGCAAGTCGGCCCGTACCAGAGCCCGATGGAAGACGGCATGCAGCACTTCCACGAGTTCCTGCGCCGCCACCTCGGCGACGTTTGATAACCGGCGCGGCGCTTTGACGCCGCACGGCATCCGGCAGACGAAAAGACGGGCTTCGGCCCGTCTTTTTTTGTTTAGACTTGGAATGTCAGGCCATTCGCACTCCAGGGAGCCGTCATGCCACACACTCACTACACCACGCTCATCTCCGCCGCCAATCTCGCCGAGCGCCTGGCGGCGGCGCCCGGCAGCGTCGCGCTGTTCGACTGCCGCTTCGATCTCGTCGACCCCGCTGCCGGCGAAGCCGCGTACGCGGCCGGCCATCTCCCCGGCGCCCAGTACCTCCATCTCGACCGCGACCTGTCGGGCCGCAAGACGGGCACCAACGGCCGCCATCCGCTACCGACCCGCGACGCACTCGCCACGCTGCTCGCGAGCCGCGGCCTCAAGCAGGGCCAGCAGGTCGTCGCGTACGACGCGCAAGGCGGCGCGTATGCGGCGCGCCTGTGGTGGCTGCTGCGCTGGCTCGGCCATGATTCGGTTGCCGTGCTCGACGGCGGCCTGCAGGCGTGGGAAGCAGCCGGCCAGTCGCTGGCAACCGACGTGTCGCACCCGGCCGCCGGCGATTTCCGCGCAGCCGCGCCGCTCGAATCGACAGTCGACGCGGCAGCCGTACTCGCCAACGTGAACGCACCCACGCGCGTCGTGATCGATGCACGCGCACCCGACCGCTACCGCGGCGAAAACGAAACGATCGATCGTGTGGGCGGCCACATCCCCGGCGCGCGCAATCGCTTCTTCAAGGACAACCTGACCGCCGACGGCCGCTTCAAGACCGGCCATGAACTGCGCGAGGCGTTTTCCGCCGTGCTGGCGGGCACCGAACCGAACCGCGCGATCCTGCAATGCGGCTCCGGCGTCACCGCATGCCACAACGCGCTTGCGCTGGAGGTGGCGGGCCTGCACGGCGCGTCGCTGTATCCGGGCTCGTGGAGCGAATGGAGCGCCGATCCGTCGCGGCCGATCGCAACCGGCCCGACGCCGTAAGCGCCGGCGCGGCGCAGTCGCAACGAAGCGGCGGCCTGTGCCGCCGCTTGCCGTTTACATCACACCGTACTTGTGGAGCCACGCGATCGCGCGCTTCCAGCTCTCCTCCGCGTCGGCCTTCACATAGCTCGGCCGGTAATCGGCAAAGAACGCGTGACCGGCATCCGGGTACACGACGATCTCCGATTCGCGCGCGAGCTTCGAGTCGCTCGCCTGGATCGCCTTGCGCATGTCCGCGAGCGACGCCTGCGTGATGTTCGTGTCCTTCTCGCCATACAGCCCGAGCACGGGCACCTTCAGCAACGATGCATGATCGACCGGGTTGAACGGCGTCATCTCGTCCGTCTTGCCTTCGACGAACCCGTACCATGCAACGGCCGCACGCACGTGCGGGTTGTGCTCCGCATACAGCCAGCTCTGGCGGCCACCCCAGCAGAACCCGACCACACCGAGACGCGACAGGTCGCCGCCGTTCTTGCCGGCCCATGCGACGGTCGCATCGAGATCCTCGGTCACCTGCCGGTCCGGCACCTTGCTGACGATGTGCTCGACCAGATCCTTGATCGTCGGATACTTCTCCGCATTGCCCTGCCGCGCGAACAGGTCGGGGGCGATCGCAAGATAACCGAGCTTCGCGAAGCGGCGGCAGACATCGGCGATGTGCGCGTGCACGCCGAAGATCTCGTGGATCACGATGACGACCGGCAGGTTCGTCTTGTCCTTCGGCTGCGCGCGATACGCGGGCACGCTCGCATCGCCCGAGCGGATCTCGACGGTGTCGACGTCCAGCCCTTCGCTGTCGGTCGTGACCGTCTGCGCCGACACGGGCAGTACGGCCGCCGCGAAGGCACCGCCCAGCGCGGCCTGCATGAACTTGCGACGCGAGAACGGAACGTGGGGAACCAGGCTGTCGACTTCGGGTTTCAACATGAATGCACTCCTCGATTGGGGGCCGCCGTCACGATCACGGACACGGCATGACGGGGCATCGCGCCGGCGCGCGGCGCGGACGTCGCGGCGGTTGGCACCCCGCCGCGAACGGAAACCCGGACAAGATGCCCAATAATCCGTTGTCGCGTCAACTGTCGGATATGTAAGACTCGATTACGGCGTGTTGATTCGGCCGCACGGCAACCCGCGGTGAGCCCGTTGAATCGCAATGCAACGAGCCGCATGTCGCCCCCGGTTGCGCGCCCGGATGCTTGCGAATTGAAACGAAAAACATGCGGCCGATATTGCCCGCCAAGCGCACGCATGGCCGCCCGGCAGCCCGCAAAAAGCAACGGACGGAGACCACGCACCATATGCGTACTCCCCGTCCGCTTCCCGCGCGAACGCGCGCTCAGTGCAGCTTGACGCGCGGCAGTGTCGTGCGACGCAGCCAGTGTGCAACCGTGTCGAGCATCATGCGCGGATAGCCGTGCAGCGCGGCGATGTGCACCCGGTACAGCGACATGTACATGAAGCGCGCGAACAGCCCTTCGATCAGCATGTTGCCGCCGATCAGCCCGCCCATCAGGTTGCCGACCGCGCTGAAATGGCCGAGCGACACGAGCGAGCCCAGGTCGCGATAGGTGAATTCGGGCAGCGGGCGCCCGTCGAGCCGGCAGCCGATTGCCTTCAGCAGGAAGCTCGCCTGCTGGTGTGCGGCCTGCGCGCGCGGCGGCACGTTGCGCTCGTTGCCGGGCCAAGCACAGGCTGCACAATCGCCGAGCGCGAATACGTTGTCGTCGGTAAAGGTCTGCAGCGTGCGGCGCACGTCGAGCTGGCCGAGCTTGTTGACCTGGAGGCCATCGAGATTGGCGAGTACGGACGGCGCCTTGATGCCGGCAGCCCAGACCGTCAGGTCGGCACGCACTGTCTTGCCGCTCGCCGTATGGACGGCCCCGGGCGCCACCTCGGTCACGCGCTCGGCGAGCATCAGCCGCACGCCGATCTTTTCGAGCAGTTCGGCCGTCGCCGACGACACGCGCTCCGGCAACGCCGGGAGGATCCGCGGCCCCGATTCGATCAGCACGATGCCGACGTCGTGCCGTGGGTCGAGCTTGTGCAGCCCGTAGGCCGACAGCACCTGCGCGGTGTTGCGCAGCTCGGCGGACAGCTCGACGCCGGTCGCGCCGCCACCGACGATCGCGACCTGGATGCGCGGCTCGGCCGATTCACCCGGCGCAGTCGGCGCCGGCGCCTGGTGCTCGGCGCGCATGCACGCGGCGATCAGCCGCTTGCGGAAGCGCTCGGCCTCGCCCACCGTATCGAGCGCGATCGCGTTTTCCGCCGCGCCCTGCACGCCGAAGAAGTGCGTCGTACTGCCGATCGCGATCACGAGCGTGTCGTATTCCAACTCGCGGGCCGGCAGCAGTTCCTCGCCGTCGCTGTCGTTGATGGGCGACAGCGTGATGCGCTTTGCCGCGCGATCGAGCCCGGTCAGCCCGCCCTGCTGGAATTCGAAGCCATGCCAGCGCGCCTGCGCCGCATATTCGAGCTCCTGCGTGAACGGGTCCATGCTGCCCGCCGCAACCTCGTGCAGCAGCGGTTTCCAGATGTGGGTCGGATTGCGGTCGACGAGCGTGACAAGCGCACGCGCGGGACGATTGCCGCGCGCGCCGTAACGGTCGCCGAGCCGCGTCGCCAGTTCCAGGCCGCCCGCGCCTCCACCTACGATGATGATCCGATGCATCTGTTCCCCCTTTGCGATTCGAAACTGCTGCCGCCGGACAAGGCAAACGCGATGCATTCGCACCACCCGGTGGATTAACCGGTTCGGACATCATCAATGTGCAGTTCGAAGCACTTGATGTTTCCAATCCCGGAACGCGGGGCGCGCTGCCCCCGTGTCAATGACATGCATTGTCCGGGAGCTTGCGCGTTGACCACAAGCAAACCATCTCGATATTCAGCATCCCTGCAACAATATGCCGCAGGAATCGGGAACCGCGCAACGGTGCGTCAGTGTGCCTCTTCCCAGTTCGCGCCGGCACCCACTTCGGCCACCAGCGGCACCTTCAGCTTCGCCACGCCGCACATCATTTCCGGCAGTTTCTCGCGCACCAGCGACAGCTCGCCGTCGGGTACCTCGAGCACCAGTTCATCGTGCACCTGCATGATCATCCGCGACGCAAGCTTGTCACGCGTGAGCCAGTCGTCCACCGCGATCATCGACAGCTTGATCAGGTCGGCCGCCGTGCCCTGCATCGGCGCATTGATTGCCGCGCGCTCCGCCGCCTGGCGGCGCGGACCGTTGCCGCCGTTGATCTCGGGCAGCCACAGGCGGCGCCCGAAAACGGTTTCGACGTAGCCCTTCTCCTTCGCAACCGAACGCGTGTCTTCCATGTACTGCGCGACACCCGGGTAGCGGGCGAAATAGCGGTCGATATAGAGCTTCGCCGCATCGCGCGTGATGCCGAGGTTCGACGCGAGCCCGAACGCGCTCATCCCGTAGATGAGCCCGAAGTTGATCACCTTCGCAATGCGGCGCTGATCGGAATTGACCTCCAGCGGCGTCACGCCGAACACCTCGGCGGCCGTCGCGCGGTGGATGTCCTCGCCCTGCGAGAATGCACGCAACAGCGACGCGTCGCCCGAGATGTGCGCCATGATCCGCAGTTCGATCTGCGAATAATCGGCCGACACGATCCGGTGTCCCGGCGAAGCGATGAACGCCTCGCGGATCCGCCGGCCCTCGGCCGTGCGCACCGGAATGTTCTGAAGATTCGGATCGTTCGATGCCAGGCGGCCCGTGACCGCGACGGCCTGCGCGTAGTTCGTGTGCACGCGCCCCGTTGAAGGGTTCACCATGCGCGGCAGCTTGTCGGTATAGGTCGACTTCAGCTTCGACAGCCCGCGATGCTCGAGCAGCAGCTTCGGCAGCGGGTAGTCCTCTGCCAGCTTCTGCAGCACTTCTTCGTCGGTCGACGGCGCACCGCTCGGCGTCTTTTTCACGACCGGCAACTGCAGCTTTTCGAAGAAGATCTGCCCGATCTGCTTCGGCGAGCCGAGATTGAATTCGCCGCCCGCCAGTTCGTACGCCTGCGCTTCGAGCTCGATCAGGCGCGTCGCGATTTCGGTGCTCTGCGCCTGCAGGCGCGCATCGTCGATCAGCACACCCGTGCGCTCCATCTTGCGCAGCACGCGCGACACGGGCATCTCGATCTCGCGGTACACGTACAAGAGGCCCGGTTCGCGCGCGACTTGCGGGTACAGCGCGTGATGCAGCTGCAGTGTGATGTCTGCATCTTCGGCCGCGTATTCGGCGGCCTGCGTGAGCGCGACTTCATCGAAGCCGATCTGCTTCGCGCCCTTGCCGGCCACGTCTTCGTACTTGATCGTCTTGACACCCAGATGACGCAGCGCGAGGCTGTCCATGTCGTGCGTGCGGTGCGATTCGACCACGTACGATTCGAGCAGCGTGTCGTGCTCGATGCCGTTCAGCGCGATGTCGTAGTTCGCGAGCACCTGCGCGTCGTACTTCAGGTGCTGGCCGACCTTCTTGCGATCGACCGATTCGAGCCACGGCTTCAGGCGCGCGAGCACTTCGTCGAGCGGAAGCTGTTCGGGCATGTCGGGGCCGCGATGCGCGACCGGCAGATAAGCCGCCTTGCCCGGCTCGACCGAGAACGACAGGCCGACGAGCCGTGCGAGCATCGGGTCGAGCGCGGTCGTCTCGGTGTCGAATGCGGTGAGCTCGGCCGCGTCGATCTTCGCGAACCACGCGTCGAATTGCTCCCAGGTCTGGATCGTGTCGTATTCGCGCACGGTGTCGGCCGCCACCACCGGCGCCGGCTCGCCTTCCGGCGCGTCGGCGCCGCCGCCTTCCGCCGGCGCGCTGTCGACTTCGCGCAGCCAGGTCTTGAAGCCGTAGCGCGCGAAGATGTCGCGCAGCAGGTCGCGCGCTTCGCCGTCGGTCTTCAACGACGCTTCGATCGATTCGAGATGCGGCGCGAGATCGCAGGCCGTGTCGACGGTCACGAGCTTGCGGCCGAGCGGCAGGAAATCGAGCGCGCGGCGCAGGTTGTCGCCGACCACGCCCTTGATGTCGCCCGCATGCTCGATCACGCCGTCGAGGCTGTCGTATTGCGCCAGCCATTTCACGGCCGTCTTCGGCCCGCACTTCTCGACGCCCGGCACGTTGTCGACGGTGTCGCCGATCAGTGCGAGGTAGTCGATGATGCGCTCGGGCGGCACGCCGAACTTCGCAATCACGCCGTCGCGGTCGAGCGTCTCGTTGGTCATCGTGTTGACGAGCGTGACGTGGTCGGTGACGAGCTGCGCGAGATCCTTGTCGCCGGTCGACACGATTACGTTCATCCCGTGCCGCTCGGCTTCGCGCGCGAGCGTGCCGATCACGTCGTCGGCCTCGACGCCTTCGACCATCAGCAGCGGCCAGCCGAGCGCACGCACCGCGCCGTGGATCGGTTCGACCTGCAATGCAAGATCGGGCGGCATCGACGGACGGTTTGCCTTATAGTCGGCATAAAGGTCGTCACGGAACGTCTTGCCCTTTGCATCGAACACGCAAGCGCTATACTCTGCACTGACTTCCTTGCGCATACGGCGCAGCATGTTGATGATTCCGTAGAGCGCTCCGGTCGGCTCCCCGCCAGGGCCACGCAAATCAGGCATCGCATGGTAAGCCCGATACAGATAGCTCGAACCGTCAACCAATAGCAGGGTCTTACCTTCCAGATTTCGTTCTTCAGGCATTATGAACAAGAGAAAAGTGATTCCGAGTCTGCGTTCGCTCGCAGATCAAGAACGCGCGACGGCCAAGAAGGCCCGCGCATCGTGGCAGATGTTCACGATTATGGCAGAGTTTATCGAGGCGACCGAGTACCTGTCGGAGATCCGCCCGGCTGTCAGCATCTACGGTTCTGCCCGCCTCAAACCCGATACGCCGCACTACAAGCTCGCCGCGCAGATCGCGCGCAAGCTGTCCGACGCCGGCTTCGCCGTGATCTCCGGCGGCGGTCCCGGCATCATGGAAGCGGCGAACAAGGGCGCGCACGCCGGTAAAGCGCCGTCGGTCGGCCTGAACATCGAGTTGCCGCACGAACAGGCCGGCAACCACTACCAGGACATCTCGCTGCGCTTCCGCCACTTCTTCACGCGCAAGGTCACGTTCGTGAAGAATTCGGATGCGGTGATCGTGATGCCGGGGGGCTTCGGCACGCTCGACGAACTGTCGGAAGTGCTCACGCTGATCCAGACGAAGAAGTCGCGCCTCGTGCCGATCATTCTCGTCGGCAGCGAGTTCTGGAAGGGGCTGCTTCAGTGGTTCCGCGACCAGCTGATCCCGATGGGCCTCATCAACCCGGAAGACATGGACCTGATGCAGGTGATCGACGATCCCGACCAGGTGCTCGACGCGGTGCTCGCGTTCTACGAGGACAGCGGCGAGGAAGAAGGCTCGGACGATGAAGGCCATCCGCCGCGCCCCGAAGAAGACCGGATGTTCTACCTGTAATCCATCCCTGACGACCGCCGGCCCGACGGCCGGCGCGCCCCTCCCGCGCGGCAGACGTGGCAATTCAGCCACCTGCCCCGTGTCAATTTGTAACGCCCCATTAATCGCGCTTCGTGGCCTCGCGCCATCGAATGTCAAATCAGCACAGCCCGTGCCGTGCGGCGCGCGCCATCTTCCGCACGCGCAGGCCGCCATTGTCAAATGACGCAGCCCGACGCCCGCATCCGGCGCCTGCCGGCCGCCAATCCTCCGTAACAACCCCGCCTCGCATTTTCCGTCGCGCGCCATCACACTGCATGTGTCGGTGCGGCGTTCCCCCGGTGGAACGGTCCCCCTCGCTTCCATCGCGTCGCGCCGGCCTTTTATAACGACACCACGGAAAAGAACATGCAACGCTCGCTGATCGCCCTTGCCTTCGCCGGCCTCGGCCTTTCGCTGTCCGGCCTCGCCCACGCCGTCAACGTCGACGTCAACATCGGCACGCCCGCACCGGTCGTCGTCGCGCCTGCGCCCGTCGTGGTCGCCCCGGCGCCCGCGGTGATCGTCGGCTGGCATGGCGATCGCTACTACGACGGCCGCCGTTACTGGGAACGCCGCGAGTGGGAAGATCACGAGCGTCATCACGGCCGTGGCGGCTATCACTGCCCGCCGGGGCATGCAAAGAAGGGGGAGTGCTGAGCCCCCAGCCTTGCCGCTTTGAGCCACCTGTACCGCGAATCGGCGATCTGCCGACGCAGGCGCGCTCTTCTGTCGAGCCGCCCTGACCGGGCCGAAAGAACGTCGACCGACGCCCCCCCTCGACAGTCGCACACGTCACGCCCGCGCTTGGGGTGGCGCAAATACGCCGGCGCCGCGCAATCAGCCCGCTGTCGGGCAGATTGCCGGTTCGCGCCGCGATGTCGATCCGCTGCTCGACGATATCGGCCATGTCGTCGCTGACGATCAGCTCGGCCGTCATGCCCGGCTGCCAGTCGCAAAATTCGCCGAGCAACGGCGCGAGAAAACGACGGGCCAGCGAATATGGCGCCGCAACACGGATGAAGATGCTCACGTTCCGGCGACATCATGGCCTCGCCCGGTCCGTGTCGATGCAGAGCTGGCACAGCCTGGTCTGCCGCGACGACGAGCGCGACATGCTGCCGTCGGTGACACTGACGAATACCGTCATCGCATTCAATCGATTCCCCGTAGCGGGCATGCCTTCACGGCACTGCTCGGAGCGGAGACCGTAGCGATCACAATGACGAGAAAAAGCCGACGGCCGATTAACGATTAACGATGAAATCTCGAGGCTGCCGGTGTCTCCCCCGGGCTTGCGCAGTAGCGGCCGCTCCGTCGCGCCATTGACGCGTTCCCTTCTCTGTCGCGCCTCAACCTGCGAACGAGGCGCACCCAAGGATGGGCGCGCCTGTTTCACGGCTTACTTAACGAAGTAGCACCAACACGGTTTGGGTTTGCTCGGGCCGACTACTGCGACGGATTCGCAAGGATCGGACGGGCCGAGCACCGCTTCTCTTTCGCAAGGCGGCTTCGGCTTGGATGGACCGATCACCGCTTGGGCCATGGCCGACAGCGAAGCAGTGAGCATCAGGGAAGCCAGCAGGATTTTGATTTTCATCGGATATGTCTACTCTCAATATTATAGGAATCAATTGGATCGGCTGTTCGCCGATCCTTCGTGCGGGCGTCGGACAACGCCACGCAGGAGAGCATATTCTCGATGACAACGACAAAACTATAGGACAACTTCCAAATTGGAGAAAATGGTCGCGTCCGCGTACGAAGGCCGCATTGCGGCCACGACGAATGTCCAGGCGACCGGAGGTGTGACGCAGGCGCGCGGCCGCCGCCGTGAAGCCCGGCAGGGCATCGCCCTCCCCCTGCCAGTCATGCGCGTTACTGAAACGCCACTTCCGCGAAACTCCGCAGCTTCCGACTATGCAGCTTGTCGAGCCCGTTCGTGCGCAGGATCTCCATCGCCTTCACACCGATCTGCAGATGCTGGTCGACCTGCCCGCGATAGAACGTATCGGCCATGCCCGGCAGTTTCAGCTCGCCGTGCAGCGGTTTGTCCGACACGCACAGCAGCGTGCCGTACGGCACGCGGAAGCGGAAGCCGTTCGCGGCGATCGTCGCGCTTTCCATGTCGAGCGCGATCGCGCGGCTCTGCGACAGGCGCTGCACGGGTTCGCGATGGTCGCGCAGCTCCCAGTTGCGGTTGTCGACGCTCGCGACCGTGCCCGTACGCATCACGCGCTTCAGCTCGACGCCATCAAGTTGCGTGACGTCGGCCACCCCGCGCTCGAGCGCGAGCTGCACTTCGGCCAGCGCCGGAATCGGCACCCACAGCGGCAGGTCGGCATCGAGCACGTGATCCTCGCGCACGTAACCGTGTGCGAGCACGTAGTCGCCGAGACGCTGCGTGTTGCGCAACCCCGCGCAGTGACCGAGCATCACCCACGCATGCGGACGCAGCACCGCGATGTGATCGGTGATCGTCTTCGCGTTCGACGGGCCGACGCCGATGTTGACCATCGTGATCCCGCTGCCGTCCGCGCGCTTCAGGTGATACGCGGGCATCTGCGGCAGGCGCGGAGGCGCGGCGCCCTCGGCCGGCTCGCTGCCGAGGTTCGCGTTGTAGGTGACGACATCGCCCGGCTCGACGAACGAGCTGTACTGGCTCCGGTATGCACGCACCTCGGGGTCGTCGCTCTCCGTCATCACCGTACGGCCCAGCTTCACGAACTCGTCGATGTAGAACTGGTAGTTCGTGTAGAGCACGTAGTTCTGGAAATGCGTGGGCGACGTCGCCGTGTAATGGCGCAGCCGGTGCAGCGAGAAGTCGACGCGCGCGGCCGTGAACAACGCGAGCGGATGCGGCTCGCCCGGCGCCGGCTCGAACGTGCCGTTGACGATGCGGTCGTCGAGATACGACAGGTCGGGCGTGTCGAAAATGTCGCGCATCGCGAGCAGGCGGTCGCGATCGAGCTCGCCCTCGAGATGGATGCCTTCCGGAAACGCGAAATGGATCGGAATCGGCTGCGACGACACGCCGATCTCGATCTTCACATGGTGGTTCTTCGCCAGCAGGCGCAGTTGCTCGCGATAGTAGTTCGCGAAGAGATCGGGGCGCGTGACCGTCGTCTCGAATACGCCGGGGCCCGCGACGAAACCGTACGAGCGGCGCGAATCGACATGCGTGTTGACGTCGGTGCGGATCCGCACGAACGGGTAGCATGCGCGCACGTGCTCGGTAATCGATTCGTGGCGGCGATAGCGGGCGAACGCATCGCGCAGGAAGCCCGTGTTCGTGTCGTAAATGGCGGACAGCCGCGCGACGGCGGCGATCGGATCGTCGAAAGCCTCGACTGACGGGCTCTCGGGCGTCAGCACTCGGTGCCGGCGGCTCAAATCGTTCTTCATTTTCATCACCTCGTCTGATCCGACGACATTACCACGGAACCCGGTCGCCCTTATGGCTGCCCCTACGCACGCGAGGGCCGGATGGGGCGCAGTATTTGCTAAAATCGGTGGGTTCACTGGAGACTCATCATGAAGCCGCTCATTCTCGTCGCCGCTGCCGCCGCGTTTGCCGCCGCCAGCGTCGCTTACGCCGCCGGCGGCACGCCTGACGCCGACGCGCAGGCTCGGGCCGAGGCCAACGAGGCCGCCGGCCTGCCCGATCTCCGCAAGATCAACCGGCCGGGCGCCGAAGTCACGTCGAAAGTCGACTTCGCCGACATCCGCCGCACGCCGAGCTTCCACGAAAAGAGCAAGAACGGCACCGAAGTCACCGAGTACCGTGATCGCGGCAAGCCGGTCGAGATCGACGTGAAGTCGAACTTCGGCACGCGCTACCAGATGAGCTCGACGCCCGACACGTCGCCGAAGCCGCACGACGCGGGCATCCCGATCACGCGCCTGCCGTCGCTGAACCTGCGCTACTGATTCCGTGGCGCGCGGCACCGACCGCCGCGCGCCGCCTCCCTTCACCCGATGTCGCGACGCACGCCGCCCGCGTGCCGACACCCTGACCTGACGCATCCCGCATGGCCGTTTTCACTGCTGTTTCCGACTCCGATCTCGCGCAATGGATGCGCCACTACGAACTGGGCGACGTGCTCGCGTTTCGCGGCATTCCGTCCGGTATCGAAAACAGCAATTTCTTCCTGACGACGACGCGCGGCGAGTACGTCCTCACGATCTTCGAAAAGCTCACGGCGCAGCAACTGCCGTTCTATCTCGACCTGATGCGCCATCTGGCCGGCCACGGCGTGCCGGTGCCGGATCCGATCCCGCGTGACGACGGCGCGCTGTTCGGCGAGTTGCACGGCAAGCCGGCCGCGATCGTCACGAAGCTCGACGGCTCGGCCGAACTGGCGCCGGGGGTCGAACACTGCATCGAGGTCGGCCAGATGCTCGCGCGCCTGCACCTCGCCGGCCGCGACTATCCGCGCAACCAGCCGAACCTGCGCAGCCTGCCGTGGTGGCAGGAGAACGTGCCGGCGATCGTGCCGTTCATCACGGACGAGCAGCGCGCGCTGCTGGAAGGCGAACTCGCGCACCAGGCCAGCTTCTTCGCGTCGGACGACTACGCGGCGCTGCCGGCCGGGCCGTGCCATTGCGACCTGTTCCGCGACAACGTGCTGTTCGCGCACGCGGCGCCCGGCACCGGCCACGACGTGCGGCTCGGCGGCTTCTTCGACTTCTATTTCGCGGGCTGCGACAAGTGGCTGTTCGACGTCGCGGTCACGGTCAACGACTGGTGCGTCGACCTCGCGACCGGCGTGCTCGACGTCGCGCGCGCCGACGCGCTGCTGCGCGCGTACCAGACCGTGCGGCCGTTCACGGCCGAGGAGCGCCGCCACTGGAGCGAC
Organism: Burkholderia sp. SRS-25; assembly: GCF_004343765.1. NCBI lineage: Bacteria > Pseudomonadati > Pseudomonadota > Betaproteobacteria > Burkholderiales > Burkholderiaceae > Burkholderia > Burkholderia sp. SRS-25. The sequence goes on along the minus strand of NZ_PTXM01000010.1, from coordinate 201,419 downwards.
ATGCTGCGCGCGGGCGCGTACCGCTTCTGGGTGTCGCGCCTGTACGACTTCTACCTGCCGCGCGCGGCCGAGATGCTCAAGCCGCACGATCCCGGCCATTTCGAACGCATCCTGCGCGAGCGTATCGCGCATACGCCCGCGCTTCCCGAGATCCACACCGCATGCAACTGATCGAAGTGCCCGCCAAAACGGGCTATGTCTGGTTCCGTCAAGGCGTCTGGCTGTTCCGCCGGAATCCGCTCGCGTTCATCACGCTGTTCTTCACGTACCTGCTGGCGATCACGCTGATATCGATGGTGCCCGTGATCGGCTCCGCGCTGCCGCTGGTATTCATTCCCGGCGTCGCGGTCGGCTTCATGGCCGCGTGCCGCGACACGGTGGCCGGCAAGCCCGTGATGCCGACGATCCTCGTCGACGGCTTCCGTTCATATGGCACCGTCGCGACCCAGCGGCTGCTCGTGCTCGGCGTGATCTACGTCGCGTCGATGGTGATCGTGTTCGCCGCTTCGTCGTTCGTGGACGGCGGCGCGCTGTTTCACGTGATGATGGGCGCGGCGGACGAAGCCAGCACGACGCCGGAAGCGCTCGCCGCGCAAGGCACGCTCGGCGCGCTGTTCTTCGCGACGCTGCTCTACCTGCCGGTCGCGATGCTGTTCTGGTTCGCACCGGTGCTGGTCGCATGGCATGACGTCCCGCCCGCCAAGGCGCTGTTCTTCAGCGTCGTCAGTTGCTGGCGCAATCGCGGCGCGTTCGTCGTGTACGGCGTGCTGTGGTTCGCCGTCGCGCTCGGCACGTCGCTCGCGCTGTCGCTGCTGCTGCAGGCGCTCGGCGCCGGCGCCTACGCGCTGACGATCATGATGCCGGTGACGATCATCATCGTCACGATGCTGTACTGCTCGTTCTACGCGACCTATCGCGGCTGTTTCGGCGTACAGGAACCCGGCGCGACGACCACTACGTCGGGCCGCTGAAGCCCCCCGGCCGGCGCGCGTCGCCGGCCCGCCGCTCTCCGCACCGGGTCAAGACCCGGCGCACCCGCCCTTCTCCTGTCTCCGTCGACCAGAGCCCTTCGCCGGCCGCCCCTGTTCATCCCGATGTTTTGCGCGCAAAATAATTTGCGTGCAAATTGTTCGCGCGTTCTCCGCGCGCCCGAATCATGGACCGCCTGCCTCCGCTGCCCCAGACGCTCGACGAGCAACTCTGCTTCGCGCTCTACTCGACTTCGCACGCGATGACGAAGGCGTACAAGCCGCTGCTCGACAAGCTGTCGCTGACCTATCCCCAATATCTCGCGATGCTCGTGCTGTGGGAGCGCGACGACATCGCCGTGAAAGACATCGCCGCGCGGCTCGACCTCGACCCGGCCACGGTCACGCCCCTGTTGAAGCGGCTGGAGGCGCTCGGCTACGTCGAGCGCGTGCGCAGCGCAACCGACGAACGCATCGTGAACGTACTTGTGACGCCGGAAGGCCGTGCACTGAAGGAGCGCGCGCGCTCGGTACCGGCCGATCTCTTTTGCGCGATGCAGCAATCCCCCGATTTCCTGGTCAGGCTGCGCGCCGATCTCCAGCAGTTGCGCGACGCACTGTCAGCCGCGAACGAGCGCTGACAGGCGGGCCTCGAGGAACCGGCCCGGCACTGTCGGGCCTTTTCGTCCAAAATTCATTTGCACACAAATTATTTGTGTTCTATTGTTCGTGTGTGGCCGGCGACACCTATTCGACCGGGCCGCTTTTCCTCCCTTTTCCAGACAGGAGCTGCACGATGAACATTCTGTACAAGACCAGCGCCACGAGCACGGGTGGCCGCGATGGCCGCGCGGTATCCGCTGACAACAAGCTGGAAGTCAAGCTGGCCGCGCCGCGCGAACTCGGCGGCACGGGCGCGGAAGGCACGAATCCGGAGCAGCTGTTTGCCGCAGGTTACTCGGCCTGTTTCCTGAGCGCGATGAAATTCGTCGCCGGCCAGGACAAGAAGGCACTGCCGGCCGATACGCAGGTCACGGCGGAAGTGGGCATCGGCCCGAACGACGCAGGCGGCTTCGGGCTCGACATCGAGCTGCGCGTGTCGCTGCCGGGGCTCGACAAGGCCGACGCGCAAGCTCTGGTCGAAAAGGCACACCACGTGTGCCCGTATTCGAACGCGACGCGTAACAACGTGCCGGTGCGCCTGACGGTCGTCTGACGCGACACAAGGCCTGGAATGCAAAAAGGGCGCGTGCGGCATGGTGCCGCACGCGCCCTTTTCTGCTGCGTGACTCGCCGGAACGGCGGACCTGACTACCCGCCCTGTGCTTCTTAGCGCGAGCCGAACGTATACGGGCGGTTCATCGCCGCTTCGCGGTCGATCTTGCGCATGCGGAATTCGAGATCATAGATGTCGGTGGCTTCAGCCAGATACGCGTCGGCGCGCTCTTTCGAGGCCTTTTCAGCGTTCTTGGTCAGCATCAGGAAGAGGTGGCTCAGCAGGTACATGGTTGATCTCGCAATCCAAAGGTTCTTTGACTAGGGTTTTCCCGAATTATAGGGAAAACCCTAGTCTTTGGCCAGCATCGATCAGCCGGTGCGTCGTTAGGTCGCCACAGTGCGGCGCTGGGTTTCGAAAAAGGCCCAGATCATCGCGCTCGCATCGGGGCCGACCGCCGCGTGGAACGGCACGGCTTCGTCGCCGCCGGCCCATGCATGGTCGAGCCCTTTCACATGGCAGAGCCGCACGACCGGCTCGCCGTCACGGCAGACATCGGTGATCTGCGCGCCGGCGTCGCGCGTCTCCACTCGCTCCCCGCCGCGCAGGGCGCCGCGGCTGTCGGCAAGCCCGTTCAGGCGCATGAACTGCACCGTCAGCTGGTCGGCATTCTTCGGCGCGACCACGTGGTCGCCGTCGCCCTGGACGACCAGCGCCGGCATGCCCGGATACGCGGCGGCATCGACCAGCGCATCGACCGCCGCCGCCGGGTTCTGGCGCACGCCGCGCCGCATCACGTCCATCGCGGTAATGCCCGAAGTCGCCTCGCCGAGCGCGGGGCCCGAATGCAGCGCCACCGCCGCGAAACGGTCCGGATGGTGCAGGACAAGAAGCGACGCGAGACCCGCGCCGGCCGACAGCCCCGCGACATAGACACGCGAGGCGTCGAAACCATGTTCATCGACGAGCGCGTCGACGAGCGACGCCACCGCGTTCGCCTCGCCGCGGCCCGCGCGGTCGGTGTCCTCATACCAGTGCCAGCAGCCGTGCGCGTGCGCGCGCAGCGACTGCTCCGGATACAGCACCGCGAAGCCGTGCTTGTCGGCCAGCAGGTTCATCCGCGTGCCTTGCACGAATTCGTCGACGGACTGTTGGCAGCCGTGCAGCATCACCACGAGCGGCATCGCGCCACGCCGGCGGCCAGGCGGCACGTAGAGGCCGTACGCGAGATTCTGGACGAGGCGCCCGAGCGCGGGGGCCATCGGATGTTCGCCGCGCGTCCACTCGCCGGCCGCCCATGCGGCCGCGCGCGGTCGCACGCGCGATTCGCGCGGCGGGGACAGATCGGATACGGCGGGAGAAGCCGCCGCCTCGAGTGCGTCACGTGTGATGCGCTGCGCATCGCGCGCCGCGCGCTTGGCGGCCGGAGACAGCATGCGTTTCATGCCGCCCAGCCACACCTTGGTCAGACTTTTGGTCATCGATCGGGCTCGCAGTCAGGAAAAATAGGGGCACCACAACGGATGCATCGTTCGTCTTTGTGCAATGCACCATAACATTGTTTCTGGGATTTTTCCTGCGCGCGGATAGTTCCCGCCCGCGCAAAAAACGGGGCTCGTGCGCACGCGGCGCTATACTGGGGCTTCGCCGCTTGTATCCGTTGTAGTCGTTCTTCCCGGCTCGCGCGTTGATTTAAGCATCTTCCCCGCCTTCGTTCGTCCCCTTCCCGATGTTCGACCTGTCGTCTCACCTGTGGATCATGATCACCGCGTTCGGCGGCGCCGGCCTGACCTTGCCGCTCGCGATCACGATCGCCGTCTGGCTCGCGCTCGGCTACTCGTGGCAACGCGCGGCGGCGTGGCTCGGCGTGCTCGCGGCCGCGATCGGCGTGGTCGCGCTCACGAAGATCGCGTTCCTCGGCTGGGGGATCGGCATCCGCAAGTGGGATTTCACGGGGTTCAGCGGCCATGCGATGCTGTCGACGTCGGTCTATCCGGTCGCGATTTTCCTGGCGCTGATCCGCACCCGCGCGCCGGTGCGACTCGCCGGCATCGCGCTCGGGCTCGCGGCCGGCGTCGCGGTCGGCGTGTCGCGCGTCGCACTCGACGCCCATTCACCGTCCGAATCGATCACCGGCTGCATCGTCGGCGCGATCGCCGCGCTCGCGTTCATCGCCGGTTCGTGGCGCGCGGTGCCGCACCGCTGGTCGGTGCCCGCGGTCGTCGCAAGCCTCGCGCTCGTCACGGTGGCGCTGCACGGCATCACGGTGCCGTCGCACCGCTGGGTCACCAAGGTGGCGTTGCAACTGTCGGGCCACGAGCGCCCGTTCGTCCGCGCGCGCTGGAAGGCCAACCCGAACTACCGCCCCGCATCGCAGCCGTCGTCGCTGCAGCGCACCCGGTCGTCGCCGCAAACGCTCCGTACGTGACCGGCCGCCCGGCCGTCCCGCCCCCTTTTCACGTCTGACCATTCCATGCGCGCGGCCGCATGAGCACTATGTCGAGCGTTATAACCCGCCCTATATTACGATTACGGTTTCCACCCGTTCAAAACGACTCCACCATGCGCTCAACCGTCCGTCCGCTTCGCCGCACCCTGCTTCGCCTGCTGCCGATCGCCACGCTTGCCGCTGCCGGCATCGCGTTCAGCGCGCCCGCTTCCGCAGCAGACGAACTGGTCGTGTCGGCCGCCGCCAGCCTGACGAACGCGTTCAAGGCCGTCGGCGATGCATACGAGAAGCAGCATCCGGATACCAAGGTGCTGTTCAACTTCGGCGCGTCGGACGTGCTGATGCAGCAGATCGCCAAGGGTGCGCCGGCCGACGTGTTCGCGTCGGCCGACCAGAAGGCGATGGATCGCGCGGCCGACGAAAAGGTGATCGTGCCAGGCACGCGTCGCGATTTCGCGGCGAATTCGCTCGTGCTGATCGTGCCGGCGGACAGCAAGGCCGCCGCACCGAAGTCGTTGAACGACCTGACCGCGCCCGGCGTGAAGCGCATCGCGTATGGCGACCCGGCATCGGTGCCGGTCGGTCGCTACACGGAAGGCTCGCTGCGCGTGGCCGGCGTGTGGGACGCGGTCAGCGCGAAGGGCGTACTGGCCGCCAACGTGCGCCAGAGCCTCGACTATGTCGCGCGCGGCGAGGTCGATGCGGGCTTCGTGTTCGGTACCGACGCCGCGATCATGCCGGGCCGCGTGAAAATCGCGCTGACCGTGCCGACGAAGACGGCCATCACCTATCCGATCGCCGTGGTCAAAGACAGCCGCCACGCCGCGCAGGCGCAGTCGTTCATCGACTTCGTCGCGTCGCCGCAGGGCCAGGCCGTGCTGTCGACGTTCGGCTTCAAGCCCGCGGGCAAGTGAGCGTAACGCGATGCAAGACGCCTGGGTACCGCTGCTGCTGTCGTTGAAGGTTGCCGGCTGGGCAACCGCGCTCGACATCGTGCTCGGCGTCGCGGCCGCGTTCATGCTCGCGCGCTGGCGCTCGCCGCTGCGCGACGTCGTCGATTCCGTGCTGACGCTGCCGCTCGTGCTGCCGCCGACGGTACTCGGCTATTACCTGCTCGTGCTGCTCGGCCGGCGCGGCGTGTTCGGCGCATGGCTCGACAAGCTCGGCATCGAGCTCGTCTTCACGTGGCAAGGCGCGGTGATCGCTTCGATGGTCGTCGCGTTTCCATTGATCCTGAAGTCGGCACGGGCGGCGTTCGAAGGCGTCGATCCGCACCTCGAACGCGCCGCGCGCACGCTCGGGCTCGGCGAAGTCGCGGTGTTTTTCCGCGTGACCCTGCCGCTCGCCACGCGCGGCATTCTCGCGGGCGCGCTGCTCGCGTTCGCACGCGCGCTCGGCGAGTTCGGCGCGACGCTGATGATCGCGGGCAACCTGCCCGGCCGCACGCAGACGCTGTCGGTCGCGATCTACGCGGCCGTGCAGGCCGGCGACGACAGCACCGCCAACTTCCTCGTGCTGGTGACGTCGATCACCTGCGTGCTCGTACTGCTCGCGACCGGCTGGCTCGTGCCGTCGCGTGCCCGGCGGAGCCAGCTGACATGAAGCGCTCGCCTCGTTTATCGTCTTTCGCGGTCGAGCGGCTTCGGCGGAGGCACGCATGAGCCTCGCCGTCGATATCCGCAAGACCTACGCAAACGCCGAGCGACGCTTCACGCTCGACGTGTCGTTCACGGCAACGACGCAGCGCGTCGTGCTGTTCGGGCCGTCCGGTGCGGGCAAGAGCATGACGCTGCAAGCAATCGCCGGCCTGCTGTCGCCCGACGAAGGCACGATCACGCTGGACGACGAACCGCTGTTCGACGCCGCGCGCCGCATCGACGTGCCGACCCGCGAGCGGCGCGTCGCATACCTGTTCCAGGATTACGCGCTGTTTCCGCATCTGAACGTGCGCCAGAACATTGCATTCGGGCTCACGTCGGGGCTGCGCAACCCGCGCGCGAAAACGGTGCCGCCGGAAGTCGCGTACTGGCTGCAGGCGTTCGACCTCGAAGCGCTCGCGGGGCAGTATCCGTCGCAATTGTCGGGCGGCCAGAAACAGCGCGTCGCGCTGGCGCGTGCACTGGTTGCGCAACCGCGGATCCTGCTGCTCGACGAACCGTTCGCGGCGCTCGACGGCGCCATGCGCCAGCGCATGCGTCACGAACTCGCGGAGCTGCAGGCGCGGCTCGATATCCCGATGGTGCTGATCTCGCACGATCCCGACGATGTCGCCGCGTTCGGCGACCAGGTCGTGCAGTTGAGCGAAGGACGCGTGCAGGCGACTCCGCCGCACGCCGAGTGGCCGACGCGCGTCATGTGAGCGCGCGAGGCCGTGGTCGTGGCAGGCAGGTCGAAGCCTGAGAGAGGCCGCGTGTAGCGGCATAGGCTGAAAGCGGAAACGAAGCCGGAGCCGTGCAGGCGCTGTGCGATGCCGGCTTCGCCCCGCCCGTCACAAGATCGTCGACGCACCGCCCGGCCTGCTTCGTCAGCCCGTTACCGCAAGAATCACGCTCGACGCCTTGAACAGCGCGATCGCCGGCCGGCCGGCGTCGAGCTGCAGTGCAGAGACGCTGTCGTTGGTCACGACGGCCGTCAGCGTCCCGCCGCCGTCGAGCGCCAGCGTCACCTCGCTGTTCACCGCGCCCGCCGCGACGGTTTCCACACTGCCGCGCAACTGGTTCCGTGCGGACACCTTCAAATCGTACTCGCCATCGTCGACCGCGAGCACGACCCACGACGCCTTCACCAGCGCGCAGGCGTCCGCGCCGACCTGCAGGCCGAGCGCATCGGCGCTTTCGTGCGTCAGCACGGCAACGATCGGCTGTCCGCCGGGCAACGCGAGCGTGACCTCGTCATTGACGGTGCCGCGCACGATCGATGCGACCTTGCCGAACAACTGGTTGCGCGCGCTGGTCTTCATCCCGATCCGGCCGATCAGCGCCCAGTCGACGTCGAACCCGGCCACGGCCGCGCTCGCGGCCTCGATGAACCGGCGATGCTCGCGCTCGATCGTACGGAACGCGGCGATCAGCGACGTGGCGCGCGGCGTCAGCGTCGTGCCGCCACCGCCCTTGCCGCCCGTCGAACGCGCGACGAGCGGTTCGCCGGCAAGATTGTTCATCGTGTCGACCGCATCCCACGCGGCCTTGTAGCTGAGGCCGACGGCCTTCGCCGCGCGCGTGATCGAGCCGGTGTCGCCGATCGCCGCGAGCAACGCGATGCGCGTGGCGCCGCCGAGCGTCTGCTCGCCGGCGCGCAGCCACAGCTCGCCGCCCAGTTCGAGCGGTTCGGCGGACGGGAAAGAATGCGGTGCGTCGGTCATCGGGATACGTACGGGAATCGGGCGGCCATTATAGTCAGCGCGTACCGGTCAACCGGGCTTGCCTTCGAGCTTCGGCGGCCGCAGGCTGGCCAGCAGCGTCTCGGCGTCGCGCGCCGCGCGCTGTTCGAGCGCTGCGCCGTAGCCACGCACGAAACCGAGCTGATACGGCGGCGCAGCCAGTTTTTCGAGGTGCTGCAGCGCGACCATCGTGTCGTTCGCTTCGCCGAGCACGCTCTGCACGCGCGTAAGCGTCTTGACCGTCTCGGTACGCGTGCGGCGCGACGCCAGCGACGCGAAGAATTCGAGCGCATAGCGCAGCCGCTTCGCATCGATCCGCACCTGATGGCGCGCGGCCGTGTCGAGCGACGTCAGCGACGGCGACGCGTACAGATGACCGAACAGCCGCCGCACGCGCTTCGTCGCGTGGCGCCGCAGCGAGGGCGCGTCGCCGTCTTCGGCAGCCGGCAGCGCAAGCGAGCTCAGCCACTCGAGCCAGCCGAGCGCCAGCCGCGCATAGCGAGCCGAATGCAGCGCCTGCCGCAACTCGACCCGCGCAGCCGCGCACTGCGCGCGCGCGGCGTCGAGCGTGCCGTTCCACTCGCCGTCGCCGCCGTCGGCCGCGATCAGCGCGGGCAGGCTTTCGGTCGCGAACACGTCCCAGTCACGCACCGTGCCGAGCAGCGAGGCAAGCCAGCGCAGGTCGACACCGAGCGTGTCGCGCCACTGGCGGTCGGCAAAGCGCGGGAAGAAGCGCATCAGCGTACGCAGGCGGCGCAGCGCGACACGCATCTGGTGCACGAATTCGGGGTCGTCGTGCTCGATCACCCCGCCCTCGTTGCCGAGCCATTGCGCGGTGATGTCGCCGGACAGCGCGAACAGCGCGGCGCGCTGCGTGCGCACGCCGGTCAGGTCGACGAGCTTGGCCTTGACGGGCCCGTCGGCAGCCGGCTCGGCCGCGCATGCGCGATCGATCACGCTCGTCAGCTGCACGAATGCGGGCCACGCGCCGCTCAATTCGCGCGCCGCGGCAAACAACGCATGCAGCGCGGCGGTACGCGCGGGCAAGGTTTCCCAGTCGGGCGCGGCAAGGCGCAGCTCGACGTAGCGGCGCGGCGGCTCGCTGCCGCGATGCAGCGTGACGTCGTCGAGCGTCATCTCGACCACGACGCCGCTGTCGTCGGCCCAGCGCCCGCGCCGCCGTTCGCTGACGAGGCGCAGCGCCGACGATTCCGGCTGCACGCCTGGGGCCGCGGGCACTGCGGCGTCGGGCGCGACGCCATCCACTTCGTCGGCAGGTGCATCGGCCTCGGCAGCCGCCTCGGGCAGGGGCAGCGGCATCGCGACGGCGATGCCCTCATGCTCCGCGTCGAACAGTTCGCGCGCAGTGACGCCCGGCGCAAACGCCTTCGTGCGCGACGCGACCACACGCCTTCCATGTGCGTTCGACTCGACCCACGTCCACCAGCTCGCGCCGGGGCTCAACTCGGCCTCCTCGATCTGGCACGGCTCGATCGTCACGCGCTCGTGGCCGCGGCGCATCCGGACCTGCGGGCAGATCCGCCACGCGCGCACGAGTTCAGCGCCGAAATCACGCTGCGCCCCGCGGGCGCGACTCGCAGCCTTGACCGGCCACCCTTCCAGCGACAGCGACAACACGACTTCCAGCACACGCGACATGGAGGCTCCTGCACATGAAGAACCGCCGGCGCATCGATCGCGCCGGCGTCATCCGTGAAGCTGCTTCCATAGTACACGTCGCGAAAACTCGCAGGCGACGATCTGGCCCTGCCGTGCTGTCGCAGGTCAAACGGCGTATTGCGCGAGGCCGTTGCCGAACGACCAGTCCTCCTTCAGCACCTCGACAAGACTGATGAATACGTCCTGCTGCCGCACGCCCGGCTGCTGCGCGAGGTTGTCCGCGATCGCCCGGTACAGCGCCCGCTTCTGCTCGAGCGTGCGCGTGTTGTTCGCGGTGATCTGGATCATCACGAGATCGTCGCTGCGTTCGATATCGAGGTAGTGACGGCCGAACACGAAATTCTCGGCCGCGTGCTCGGTGACGACCATGAAGATGTCGTCCTCGGGCACGTTGAACGTATGCATCAGCGCGCGATGCACGCCGTCGACGAGCGCCGCGCGGTAGGCGGCCGGCTTGCCTTCGCGAACTGCGATACGGGTGAATGGCATGGTCCTGCTCCTGTCGGTGAAGTTGGCGTTGAAGAACGGAAACACAGCGTCAGGTTAGGCGCGCCGAACTATAATAAACAGTCATCGATGAATATTTCATCCATTTACATCGAAAATGAAAGTCCTTGATCTCGATGCCGTCCGCGCGTTCGTGCTGGTCGCCGATCTCGCCAGCTTCACGCGTGCCGCCGATGCGCTCGGCACCACGCAATCGGCCGTCAGCCTGAAGCTGAAGCGGCTGGAGGCCCACCTCGGCAAGCCGCTGCTCGCGCGCACGCCTCGTGTCGTCAAGCTGGCCGCCGACGGCGAAAATTTCCTGCCGGCCGCCCGCGCGCTGCTCGATGCGCACGATCATGCGCTGGGTGCGATCTCGGCCGGCACGCATCGGCTGTCGCTCGGCGTCAGCGAGCACGTCGCCGTGCCCGACCTGCCGGCCGTGCTCACGAGCCTGCATCGGCAGGATCCGGGGTTATCGCTCGAAATGCATCTCGGCACGTCGACGAACCTGCTCGCGCAATACGACGAACGCCGGTTCGATGCGGTGATCGTGCGGCACGAGCCAGGCGAAGACCCGCCGCGCGAAGACGGCACGCTGCTGTTTTCCGAACCGCTGGCCTGGCTCGCCGCGCCGGACTGGGTACCGCGCGCAGGCGAACCGCTGCCGCTCGCGGTGCTGGCCGGCCCGTGCGGCGTACGGGCCGCCGCGCTGCGCGCGCTCGACCATGCGGGACGGCCGTGGCGCGAGCGCTTCACGGGCGGCGGCGTGGCGGCGGTCACGGCCGCCGCCGCCGCGGGGCTCGCGGTCTGCCCGCTGGCGCGGCGGGTTGCGCCGCGCACGCTGGTCGACGTCGGCGCGAAATTCGGGCTGCCGCCGCTGCCGCTGTCGCAGGTCGTGCTGTATTCGCGCGTACGCGACGCACGTGCCGGCGCCGCGTTGCGCAGGTTTGCCGACAGCCTTGCAATCTCGGCGTAAACTGACGCGTTCCGCCGCCCGCAATCTCCAGAAGAATTCCAATGAAGCCCGAAGCCCGCAAGCACCTCCGAGCCAACCTGCTGATGCTCGCCGCCGCCGCGATCTGGGGTTCGGCGTTCGTCGCCCAGCGACTGAGCCTCGACGTGATCGGGCCGTTCCTGTTCACGGGGCTCCGTTTCCTGCTCGGCGCGCTGGTGCTGGTGCCGCTGCTGATGCTGAACACGGCGTCGCGCATGCAGTTCGCGGCGATCCGCCGTGAGCCGACGCTGCTGCTGCCGGGCCTCGCGCTCGGCGGGTTGCTGGCGGTATCGATTTCGCTGCAGCAGATCGGCCTGCAGTACACGCGCATCGCCAACGCGGGCTTCATCAGCTCGCTGTACGTCGTGATCGTGCCGCTGATGGGCGTGTTCGCCCGTCACCGGATCGGCCCGGGCACATGGTTCGGCGCGCTGCTCGCGGCGATCGGCCTGTATTTCCTCTGCATCAACGAGCAATTCTCGGTGCTGTACGGCGACTGGTTCCAGCTCGCCGGCGCCGTGATCATCGCCGCGCACGTGATGGCCGTCGGCCATTTCGCGAAGCGCCACAATCCGCTCGTGCTCGCGTTCATGCAATTCGTCGTGTGCGGCGCGGCGTGCCTCGCGGTCGGCCTCGTCGTCGAGCCGGTCAGCGGCACGATGCTGCGCAACGCGCTGCCGACGCTGCTGTACGGCGGCATGCTGTCGGTCGGGGTCGGCTATACGATGCAGGTCGTCGCGCAACGCGACGCGGCGCCCGCGCACGCGGCCGTGATCTTCAGCATGGAAGGCGTATTCGCGGCGGTCGCCGGCTGGGCCGCGCTCGGCGAAACGCTGACGCTGCGCGCGCTCGTCGGCTGCGCGCTGATGCTGGCCGGCCTGCTCGCGTGCCAGCTGCTGCCGAACGGCGACGCCCGGAAAAAGGACGAAGACGCACTGCCGGCGTGACACGCACCGTCCCTATAATGACGGTTCGCGTGACTTCCACGCCAACCGCTCCCGACAGGCCAGCTCCGTGACGTCCACTACAGTCGATCCCGCCGCCGACCTGCTGCGCGAACGCGCAGCGCATTACGCCACCCAGGCGGCGCTGTTCCTGCGCGACCAGGCGCTCTCCACCGCGTCGCACGACCTGCGCAGTCCGCTGAACGCCATGCATAGCTGGGCGTACGTGCTCGAGCGCCAGCTCGCCAACGCCGATCCGAACCTGCAGCGCGCTCTCGCGGGCATCCGCACGGGCATCGACCAGCAGGTCGCGCTGATCGACGACGTGCTCGACGCGCCGCGCGCAGAAACGCGCACGCTCGCTCTCAAGCCGCAGCCGTTCGCGCTGCGCGCGCTGCTCGACGACACGATCGCGCTCGCCCGTTGCGCGCTCGCCGACGCACGACAGGTCGCCCTCGACGCGACGCTGCCGGACGGCGAACTGTCGCTGACCGCCGACCGCGAACGCATCGCGCAGGCGCTCTGGACGATGCTGACGACCGCGGTCGAAGCCAGCGCCGCCGGCAGCCGCGTGACGTTTGCGTGCGCTCGCGACGGCATGCACTTCACCGCGCGCGCCACGTGTAACGTCAACGCGGACGCGCTCGTCGATTCCGCGCAACCGCATGCATTCGAATCGTTCGCACGACGCGAGATGCTGCGCGAGCGCGACGCCAAGCGGATCGCCTGGACGCTCGCGCTTTGCCAGCGCGTCGCGCTCGCACACGGCGGCACGTTCGCGCATGACGCGTTCGCCGATGGCGCCCCGGCCACCATCACGTTCTCCGTGCCCGGTGAGGCGCCGGTGTAAGCAATCGGCCGCCCGCCGCATTACAACTTCCTTTCTGGCTCTATACTGATGGGCCTGTCATAACCGGAGTGTTTCTTTGTTACAGATCTTCGCGCTCATCGGCGCGTTGTTCCTGGTGGCCCTGAACGGGTTCTTCGTTGCGGCCGAATTCGGCCTCGTCAAACTGCGCGCCACGCGCGTCAAGACACTGGCCCGCAAGCACGGCCTGCGCGGTCGCATCCTCGGCATCGTGCACGGCCGTCTCGACGCGTATCTTTCCGCGTGCCAGCTCGGCATCACGCTTGCGTCGCTCGGCCTCGGCTGGGTCGGCGAACCGGCTTTCGCGCAACTGCTCGGCCCGCTGCTCGACCTGATCGGCGTGGAATCCGAACGCGTCGTGCACCTGATCTCGCTGGTGTTCGCGTTCTCGCTGATCTCGTTCCTGCACATCGTCGTCGGCGAGCTGGCGCCGAAATCGATGGCGATCCGCCAGTCGGAGAAGGTCGGCCTGTGGGTCGCGTTGCCGCTCTATGCGTTCTACTGGGCGATGTATCCGGCGATCTGGGTGCTCAACAACAGCGCCAACGCGGTACTGCGCCTCGCGGGGCTCTCCGCCGACCACGGCAGCGACGCCCACTACTCGACCGACGAGCTGAAGCTGATCCTGCGCAGCCGCCGCAGCACGGCCGGCAACGCGGCCCAGCCGGCGCGCGGCACGTACAGCAACGACGAGTGGAACACGCTCGCGCATTCGCTCGATTTTTCGTCGATGACGGTGTCGGACCTGATGCGGCCGGCCCATGAAATGATCGGCCTGCGCCGCGACCTCCCGCTGCCCGACAACATGGAGATCGTCGCGCGGCACCGCTTCAGCCGTTATCCGCTGTTCGAGGATGCGTCGCGCGAACAGGTGAGCGGGCTGATCCACCTGAAGGACCTGCTACTCGCGCGTCACGCGGGCGCGGCGCTGGAAGACCTGTCTGACTATGTCCGCCCCGTGCAGTACGTGAGGCCAGACACGCCGGCGCTCGACCTGTTCCGCCGCTTCCGCAAGGGCGCACCGCACTTCGCGCTGGTCGGCAACAAGGGCGAGAAGCCGATCGGCTTCCTGACGCTCGACAACCTGCTCGGCGCGCTGGTCGGCCAGATCCACGACGAGTTCCGCCAGGGCGACGCCGACTGGAGCCGCCTCGACGACGGCACGCTGATGGGCAAGGGCAGCCTGCCCGTCGTGTCGCTCGAACAGGCGCTCGGCATCGACATCGACGAAGGCCGCGCGGAATCGGTCGGCGGCCTCGTGATCCAGGCGCTCAGCGACTTGCCGACCGAAGGGCAGCGCGTGTCGTTCGACCGCTTCGACGTCGTCGTGAAGAAGATGAACGGGCCGCGCATCGTGCTCGTGCGCGTCTACCCGAAGATCTCGAAAGAGGCCGACGAATGACCGCCGCGCTTCGCTGCACGCGATGAACGCCACGCTGCCGCGCTGCTGCGTGATCACGCCGGAGCCGGCGTCCGCGTCGGCGGCCGATTGCGCGGCGTTCCTCGACCGGCTGTCGGCCGTGCTCGCGCGCGGCGAGACGCTCGTGCAACTGCGCGTGAAATCGCTCGATGCAGCCGCGTTCGTGCAACTCGCCGCCGACTCGCTCGCGCGCTGCGACGCGGCCGGCGCGCACCTGATGCTGAACGGACCGATCGATGCGGCCGGCGTGATGCGGCTCGACGGCGCCGGCTGGCATCTCGACGGCACCGCGTTGCGCGCCGCCGCGCAACGGCCGTTGCCTGCCGGACGCCGGGTGTCAGCCGCCTGCCACACGCGCGACGACCTGCTGCTGGCCGCGCGCGCCGGCGCGGATTTCGTCACGCTGTCGCCTGTGTTGCCGACACTCAGCCACCCCGGTGCGCCGACGCTCGGCTGGACGCAGTTCAACGCGCTGGCCGTCGAGGCCGCGATGCCCGTCTTCGCGCTCGGCGGCATGACGCGCGCGCACCTCGACGAGGCGCGCCGCCACGGCGCCTACGGCATCGCGGGCATTCGCGGGTTCTGGTAGTTCGGGGATTTCCTGCGGTACAGCCGGGCGCAGATGCGCCCAGCCTCTCAAACGCTTACCCGCTCACATCGTCATGCGTTCAGGTTCGGACGCGATCCGCGCCACGCACCATCGTCGATGCGACGTGCATCATGCGTAAGCGCATACCGGTTGACGTCACCCGTCAGCCACGCGACGAGCGCATACGGCGGCAACACCCCTTCATCGACCCGGTCGCGCGCACGCGCCGGCGTCTCGAACACGATCCGTCCTCTCGGTGCGTCGAACGGCACCGCCTCGGGCGACAGGTTCAACGCGATCGTCAGCGTCTCGTCGTCGGCGAGCTTCCATGATGCAAGCAGCGCGTCGGCATCGCCGTCGCCGTCCGACTTCAGCGCACGCGCTTCCTGCGGCCTGCAATCGGACAATCGCGGCGCGATCAGCTTCGCGCGCACCGCGAGCGCCGACTGCACGAAGTGCGCTCGATCGGCGTCGCGCGCGGTTTCGTCGAAGATCAACGGAATCTGCGGTGTGAGCAGCGACAGCGCGAGGGCAGCCAGACCGGCCTCCTGCCCGTGATCGCCCTGCCCGCTGTCGCGCCACGCACCGTCGGACAGCACCAGCGACGTCAACGACAGCCCGCTGTCGGCAGCCATGCCTTCGCCCACCCCGGCCGGCTGGAATGCGGCCCCGGCCGCGGTCAGTGCGCGGGCGAGCGTGTGGATCGACTGGTGCGTGGAAATGCCTTCGTGGGCCGACGTATCGCGCCCCGTCAGCCGGTGCAGCGCGCGTTCGCCGCATCCGTTCCACTGTGCATCGAAATGGGTGTCGGCAAGGTGCGCCGGATGCCGCTCGCTGCCGAGTACGAGATGGATCAACCGGTCGGCCGGCACGGCCGCGCGCACGCGATCGGCGATCTCGCGCAGCCACGACACGCCGATCCGGTCGGCTTCGCGCAGGCGCAGCCCGTCGCAACGGTACTCGTCGATCCAGTACAGCGCGTTGTCGCAGAAGAAATCGCAGACTTCCGGATGATCGAGCGCGAGCGGCGGCGCCTGGAGCGGATCGTCGCGCGTATGGAAGAACGGCGCCGCGTAGTGGCGCAGCGCATCGGTGCCGCTGCCGAAACGCGCGTAATCGAGTTCGAGCAGCACCGCGAGACCGTAGCCGTGCGCGTCGTCGATCAGCGCCTTCAGCGCGTCGGGGCCGCCTTCGGCGGCGAGCGGCGCGAACGGCAGGCTGTCGTGCGGCGACGCGAGCAGTTCCAGCGCGGTCACGCCGAGGCGCGCGAGTTGCGGCAGGCGCCGGCGCACGCCGTCGAAGCCGCCCACCGCGTGCGGACGAATCGCATAGAGCGCGATGTCTTCCCATGCACGCCCGCGCCAGAACGTGTTGCGCCACGTGAACGCGCGCGGATCGATGACCTCGCTCGGACCGTTGAGCCCTTCGGGTTGCGAGCGCGACGCGGGATCGGGAATCGACACCGCATCGTCGAGGCGATAGCGGTAAAGCGCACCCGCGCCGCAATCGGCAAAGACTTCGAACCAGTTCGTGCCGGCGGCAGCCATCGGGACGAGCAACGGGCCGAAGCCGGTATCGAGTTCGAGCTGGACCTGCGTGCTGCCCGGCGCCCACACGCGAAAATGCGTGCGCGGCGTCGCACAGAGCGCGCCACAGGGCTGGGCGCCAAACGGCAAGCAGTGAATGTGGTGCTGCGCATACGGATCGTGCGGACAATCGGACATCATGCGCTCCTCGTGCGTACCGAGCGGCATGGCCGCGCCCGCGGGGCGCGGCGCATCGGGGCCCGGCATGCGACGGCCAGGCGGGGGGAGAGAAACGAGTATGCGCCGGATTCGCTACCGCGATGCATCGTGCCCGGACATTTTTAAATACGAATCGACCCCGGGGAAACCCGCAATCCGACACGTCCCGACGAGTCGGGTAGCCCGCATACCGGGATGACCACTTGCCTTGTTGCACCGGCCGCGCACGCTTACGCTCTGCGCCAGGCTCGCGGGCACGTCGTCCGCCCCCAACCGAGGAACCCGCCATGTCGCTTCCCGCCAGCGCCGCCAAATTCGATCCGGCACGCGCGCACGAATACGCCGAGCAATCCCGCATCGCGCTCGCCGGCTACGATGCCTGCCACGAACTCACCGCGTGCATGCTCGCATCGGCCATCGACACGCCCGAGGCACGGATCCTCGTCGCGGGTGCGGGCGGCACGGGGCAGGAAATCTGCGTGGCGGCCGCGCTCGAGCCGGGCTGGCAATTCACGGCCATCGACCCGTCCGCGCCGATGCTCGCGCTTGCGCGTTCGAACGTCGAGGCCGCAGGCTTCGGCGCGCGCACGGCGTTCGTCGAGGACGGTGTCGACGCGTTGCCCGATGCATCCGCGTTCGACGGCGCGACACTGATCGGCGTGCTGCATCACGTGCCCGGCGACGAAGCGAAGGCCGCGCTGCTCCGTGCGATCGCGCGGCGCCTGAAGCCCGGCGCACCGCTCGTGCTCGCCGGCAACCACCGCCGCTACGCGGACCACCCTCGCCTGCTCGACGCATGGCAGCAGCGCTGGCGCATGAAAGGCGCGACGCCCGACGCGGTGCGCGCGCAACTCGCGAAGATCCTGCAGGGCGCCGATCCGCCCGCGTCCGAGGAAGCCGTGTTCGGCCTGCTGCGCGATGCGGGCTTCGATGCGCCGCTGCGCTTTTTCTCGAGCCTGTTCTGGGGTGCGTGGATCGCGGTGAGGCGCGCGTGAACGAACGGGGTGGCCGGCCAAGCGCGGTCGGCCAGACGCGGTCGGCCAGACGTGGCTCGTCACGGCGCGCAACGCTTCGCGTACGCGCCACGCGCGCTGGGTATGATGTCGTTCCCGTCCCCACGTCCGGCGTCGACATGCTCACCGTCCACCACCTGAACAACTCGCGCTCGCAGCGCGTGCTCTGGCTGCTCGAAGAACTGGATGTGCCGTACGAGATCGTGCGCTACGCGCGTGATCCGAAGACGATGCTCGCGCCGCCCGCGTTGCGCGCGATCCATCCGCTCGGCAAGTCGCCCGTCGTTACCGACGAAGGCCGCACGTACGCCGAATCGGGCGCGATCATCGAATACCTGGTCGAACGCTACGGCAATGGACGCATGGCGCCGCCGCCCGGCGCGCCCGAGCGGCACGACTACACGTACTGGCTGCACTACGCGGAAGGGTCGGCGATGCCGCCGCTGCTGCTCAAGCTCGTCGCACTGCGGATCGCGCATGCGCCGATGCCGTTCTTCGCACGGCCGATCGCGCGCAAGATCGCCGACACGCTGCAATCGGGCTTCGTCGATCCGCAGATCGCGCTGCATCTCGGCTATGTCGACGACACGTTGAGCCGCACCGGCTGGTTCGTCGGCGACGGTTTCAGCGCAGCCGACATCCAGATGAGCTTTCCGCTCGAAGCGGCGACCGCGCGCGGGGGCGGCAGCCGGTATCCCGCGATCGCGCGCTTTCTCGATGCGATCCACGCGCGGCCCGCGTACCAGCGGGCGCTGGAGCGCGGCGGCCCTTATGACCTGCTCAAGTAACGCTGCGGATGACCCGGGCCTGCATCAGCTCAGCAGGCCCGCCGCGACGTTGATCGACAGCCCGAGCACGGCCATGTTGAAGTAGAACGACAGGATCGACTGCGCGAGCACCGAGCGCCGCGCGGAGCGGTTCGCCAGCGACACGTCGGCCGTCTGCGACGCGACCGCGATCGTGAATGCGAAATACAGGAAATCCCAGTAATCGGGCTCGGGGTTCTGGTCCGGGAAGCGCAGCGCGCGATCCTTGGCCGGCGAGCCGTAATAGAGCCGCGCATAGTGCAGCGTGAAGATCGTCGGGATCAGGAACCACGCGCCGAACAGCGTCGCGCCCGTGATCGCGTAGTGGCTGAGCCCCGCGCTGAAGCCGACGCTCTTGGCGGTCGCGAGTTCGATCGCGATCGCGGCGACGCTCGCGACGGTCGCAAGGCACACGACGGTCAGTACGGTCGTCGCGTTTTCATCCTCGCGAATCGCAATTTCGCGCACCTGGTGATGATGCGCGGTGATCATGCGCACCCACATCAGCACGAGATACAGCCAGATCGCGCAATCCCAGCCGATCAGCGCACGCACGGTCGGACGCAGAGAAAACGGCAGCAGCACCGCGCACAGCACGCCGGCGACGAACGCCGCGACCATGCGCGGCCGGTTGCGTAATACCTGCGGATAAATCGTCATCATGTGATTCCGAAAGCGGATGGAAAGGGTTCGGCCGGCATGCGGGACTGCCCGTCGCGCCGGCGGGTATTGTCCCGATTATCGCCATTCCATCGTGACGTGGCGATGGGGGCGCGAGCGCCTAAGATATTGGGATGACTGCCACCGCCCCCCTCTGCCGCCATCCGGCGAACACGGCCGGCCGCGACTTCGTCGTCGGCGACCTGCACGGCTGCGTGGATGTGCTGCGCGCGCTGCTGCACGACATCCGCTTCGACCCGGCCCGCGACCGCCTGTTCTCGGTCGGCGACCTCGTCGACCGCGGCCCGGCCTCCGAAACCACCCTCGACCTGCTCGACCGCCCGTGGTGCCACGTCGTGCGCGGCAATCACGAGGAAGTGCTGAGCCTCGTGGCGCGCGGCAAGCTGTCGCCCGACGCGTGGCGCGGGATCGGCGGCGACTGGGGAGCCGACCTGCCGCCGGAACGGCTGCACGCGCATGCGGCACGCGTCGACGCGCTGCCGCTGGTGCGCGTGATCGGCGACGGCCCCGGGCGCTTCAACGTGCTGCATGCGGAATTCTTCGGCTCGGACGCCGATCTCGACACGGGCAGCTATGCGCACGACGTGCGCGAGCGGCTGATCTGGGGCCGCGATCTCGTCCAGGGGCTCGCCGATCCGGCGCGTCAGGCCGGGCTGTCGCTGACCTGCACCGGGCACACGCCGGTGCGCGCGCCGCAGCGGATCGGCGCGCAGTGGTTCATCGACACGGGCGCGTTCGCACCGGCCGGGCGGCTCACGCTCGCCGAGCCGCACACCGGGCGCACCTGGTCGATGACGCAGGCCGAAGCGCGCGAACGCCACGCAGGCGACTGGCCGCTGCCCTGAGGCGGCCGATATGCCCCGAAGCGGCTGATATGCGCTGACGCCTGCAAGCAGGCCCTAGCCGACCTGGTTCAGTTCGAACACCGCATCGACGGCCGAGCCGTTCCAGTTGTATTCGAGGTAGGCCGCGTGATGGCAGTCGCGCAGCAGCGCGGTGCGGAACGCCGCCAGGCACTCGCCGCGCGGGTCGCGCACCGACGGATAGACGATCCCCGCGCCGCCCGCATTGCGCACCGCGCGCCCGAGCGCCTGCCCGGCGCTGTAATCGAGCGGGTGCAGCCACGCCGGATCGCGTTTCGGCCACGTGCGGATGTCGGCTACTTCGCCTTGCGCGATCACCGTATAGAGCCGCATCTGCTGGCGCATCGGCGGCTCCTTCGTCGCTTCCAGGAACAGCGCGCTGTGGTACCGCGTTTCGGCGATCGCCGTATCGCGCGAACGTGCGCAGTAGAACACGCCATAGCTGCCGTCGGAAAAGCGGCTGCCCTGCGGATTCAGGTGCGTGAACGCGGCCATGATCGGCCCCCAGCCCTGCCCGTAGCGGCGCTCGGCGGGCGGCACGAGGTCGAGTGCGCCGACTTCGTTGCGGATGCGGTCGTTGGTCAGCGATTCGAGTGCGTAAAGCGCGTCGAAATCGTCCGCCGAGGCCACGCGGTCGAACAGGTTAATCGCAGGGAAGCGGGTGGGGATCACGCGATAGGCCGGCGCCCAGTCGACTGCGGTCGTGGGCCATTGTTGTGCTTGGATCGGCATTGTCACGCCCAGCCACCTCGCATCGCGTCGAGATATTGCCGGACCGCGACCAGATCGCCGACGTTGCCGGCGAGCATCCGGTCGAGTGCGCGCTTGCCGCCGAACGGCGCAGCGTCGTTGGGCCGCTTGACCCACGCATCGGCCGCGGCCGGCTGCGGCAGCAGGATCTGCAGCGCCTTGTAGATGCCGAGCAACAGCGATAGCCGCTCGAGCGTGTCGCGCGGCAACCGCGCCGATTCCGGCGTGGCCTTCCACTTGAAGAACGTCGAACGGCCGGGCGATCCGAGCAGCACGATCTGCTCGTCGATCGTCAGTTCCCAGTCGCGTGCGATGTTGAAAAACGCGCGCAGGCCGGCCGCCGACATCTGCGCGACCGAGGCCTGCGGCGGGGCGGAGTGCGATTCATAGGCGGGCTGTGACATGATCGTTAGTCTCGAAACGAATTTACTAACAAGATTAGTCCATTTCCGTATTTTTGCAAGGGTCGAGACCCGCCGCCCGATTCGCTCATCCGACAAAACGATATTTTTTGTCCATTCTGGACTCTTATTTTATTTTCTGCGTTAATGGTCGTGCGGACACCGCGCGCAGACGCGGTTCGTGTCCGTGAAACCGTGTCGCACAGAACCCGGAAGCACCCCGCCAAGGAACGCACCATGAAGAGACTGATTGCCGCTGTTTCGATCGCCCTGCTCGCGGTATCCGCAGGCCCCGCCGCCGCGAAGGACTGGACCACGATCCGCTTCGGCACCGATGCCAGCTACGCGCCGTTCGAGTCGAAGGCGCCCGACGGCAAGCTCGTCGGCTTCGACATCGACCTCGGCAACGAGATCTGCGCGCGCCTGAAGGCGAAGTGCGTGTGGCTCGAGAACGATTTCGACGGGATGATTCCGGCGCTGAAGGCGAAGAAGTTCGACGCGGTGCTGTCGTCGATGTCGATCACGCCGCAACGCGCGCAGCAGATCGGCTTCACGACGAAGATCTACAACCAGCCGACGCGGCTCGTCGTGAAGAAGGGCTCGCCGCTGCTGCCGACTGCCGAATCGCTGAAGGGCAAATCGATCGGCGTCGAACAGGGCACGACGCAGGAAACGTATGCGAAGGCGTACTGGGGCAAGCAAGGCGCGAACGTCGTGTCGTACCAGAACCAGGACGGCGTGTACGCAGACCTGACCTCGGGCCGCCTCGACGCGGCACTGCAGGATGAAGTGCAGGCGGCCATCGGGTTCCTGAAATCGCCGCGCGGCGCGAACTACACGTTCGTCGGCCCCGAGCTCGTCGACGAAAAGGTGCTCGGCATCGGCGCCGGCATCGGGCTGCGCAAGGAGGACACCGACCTGAAGGCGAAGATCGACAGCGCCATCCTCGATATGGTCAAGGACGGCACCTACAAGCGGCTCGCGTCGAAGTACTTCGACTTCGACATCTACGGCGGCTGAAACGGCGTCGCGCGCGTACGGGCGCCACTCCCGTCGCGCGCGTCCGACCGCCCCTCCCCTCACCACCGGACGGCACCGGCGTCACGCCGTTTGCCGTCGCATCGAATGCTTCATCCGTCGCACACGTGGCACGACGCTTCGCATTTCATTCGGATTGCAGATTGATCGTTCACGGGGGCGATGCCTCGCGCGAACGGATATCGTGCGGCTTCGGTCAGTAGGCGAAGACCGGGCGTCGAGGTACCGGCGCCCGTGCGCACATGCCCTTGCGAATCGGGTTCGCATGCAGGAAAGTGCCGACCCGGCGCGGATGACCGGCAATCAGCCGGATCCGCCTCGCACCGGGTGCGGAGAGATGGCCTGTCGATGCATGCCGGCCGGCTGCGAGAACGACATTCGACCGGCGATGCTCCGAATCGTGGCGATCGCGGCCTGCTTGCCGCAGTGTGTAGCGATCGATCATTTTTTTCCCCGTATCAGTCAGATGCTTGTTCCGGCAACCGGACGAAACCGGTGCCCCGGCGATCAGGCGACGACACTCCGTGCTCGCCGGAACGCAGCTGTCGTGCCGCGCTCCGCCGCCGCATCCCCGCGGACTGTGTCCTGGCCGGTACTGACAGTGTCCCCTGTCGAACCGGACGGACCGTGCATCGTCGACTTTCGCACGCCCACTGTCGCAAGGAGCGGGCCAGCGTCGCGCGAGCCCGTCCGGACAAGGGGGTGATCGGGCAGCGTGGTGGCCGGAACGGGTGCCGAAGGCGGGAAGTTACGAAACTGAAACACGCGGCGCGCGGCATGCGCTCGCCGCGTCGCGGCCCTGCCGTGCCGGATAAGGCTGAACAATGCAGCGCGACATTTTTACCGACGGAGAGCCGGCCGTTCACGCCGATTTGCCGCGCAAATTTGCGTGGCTGCCGAAGCGAAATGTTTCATGCGCGTTACATGGCGCAGGCGGCACGGGAGTCGCAGGTTGTCCGCGCATCCATCGGCCGGCGGCATCGCTATACTGCGAAACCGGTGCGCGTCATGTTTGCGTCGGCGCCCTTCGCCGGCGCATGACGCACCGCTCGACACCGCTCCACACGCCGCCCCATCACCCGAACGACCGCCACCGATGATCCGCACCCTCTATACCGCCGAACGCGCCAGGCTGATTCGCTTCGGGGTGTCGGGCGTCGGTTCGACCGCGCTGCATGCGCTGATCGCGGCAGCGATGTTCGCGCTGTTCGACGCGACGCCGGTGAGCGCGAACGCGGTCGCGTTCGCGTGCTCGACCGCGTTCTCGTATCTCGCCAACACGCTGTGGAGTTTTTCGTCGCCGGTGACGTGGGGTAACTTCGCGCGCTTTCTCGCCGTCGCGATGGCCGGCCTCGGCACGACGATGCTGCTGGCGCACGGCACCGAGACGCTCGGCCTCGCCCGCGCGTGGAGCATCGTCGCGGTCGTGCTGTGCGTGCCGCCGGTCACGTTCGTGCTGCACCGGCTCTGGACCTATCGCTGAACCGGCTCACGCGTCACGCGTGCGCCGCTCAGCCGACCCGCTGATGTCCCGCGTCGCCGGACGGTGCGCCGTCGTGCCCGCCGTTGTTGTCGTGATCGTTCAACCCGTGCTCGATCATCATCCGGTAGAGCGTCACGCGTGAAATGCCGAGTTCGGCCGCAGCCTTGTTGATGCGGTGATCGTTGCGCAGCAGCGCATTCTCGATCGCGGTGCGCTCGGCGAGCGCACGCGCCTGTTCGAGGGTCACGGGTTCGGTTTCGCCCGGCGCCTCGAGCCCGAGATCGTGCGGCGTCAGCAACCGGCTCTCGGCCATCACGATCGCACGCCGCACGCGGTTGATCAGCTCGCGCACGTTGCCCGGCCATTCGTAGCGGCGCATCGCATCGAGCGCAGCAGACGTGAAGCCGCTGATCTTGCGGCCGCTGTCGGACTTGAATTTCTGCAGCACGTAGTGCGCGAGGATGTCGATATCCTTGCCGCGCGCGCGCAGCGGCGGCTCGTGGATGCGCAGCACGCACAGGCGGTGATAAAGGTCCGCGCGGAAGCGCCCGGCCTCGACCGCACCGTCGAGATCGACGTGGGTGGCCGAGATGATCCGTACGTCGACCGGGATCGATTCCTGGCCGCCGAGCCGCTCGATCTTCCCTTCCTGCAGGAAACGCAGCAGGCTCGCCTGGCTTTCGACCGGCATGTCGCCGATTTCGTCGAGAAACAGCGTGCCGCCGTTCGCCGATTCGATCCGGCCCGCGCGCCGCTGGTTCGCGCCGGTGAACGCGCCGCGCTCGTAGCCGAACAGTTCCGACTGCAGCAGATGATGCGGAATCGCGCCGCAATTGATCGCGACGAACGGCCCCTTGCCGCGGCCGGAACGCTCGTGAATCGCGAGCGCCGTCAGCTCCTTGCCGGTGCCCGACTCGCCCGAGATGAACACGCTCGCGTCGGTCTTCGCGACCTTGCGGATCGTGCTGAACAACTGCTGCATCGCCTCGCAGTTGCCGATCATCCCGTGTTCGCCGATCGACGCCGCATAGGCCGCGCCATCGACGCGATCGAGCGCGGCCATCCCGCGCGCATGGCCGAGCACGTGCGAAATCCATTCGTAGGGCAACGGGAGGGTCACGTAATCGAAGCAATAGCTGCGGATCAGTTCGCGCACCGCGGGACTGATCGTGATGCCGGCCTGCGCGATGGAGATCCAGCCGATCGACGGCTGGCTCAGGCACGCCTTCAGCGCGGGATAGTCGCGCGACGTGAACCCGCTGAAATCGACCAGACCCGCGGCGACGCTCACGCCGGAGGTCATGTTCTGCGCGGCGCCGGCCGTCTTCGCGACGGAGATTTCCCACCCGAGCCCGCGCAGTTGCGCGAGCAACGGCTCATCGGGCGAACGCATGATCACGAACAGCTTGCGTCCGTCCTCGGGCGCGGTGACGGACACATGCGACATCTCGGGCACCGCATGCCCGTTTGCGTCAGGTGACCTAGCAACCATCGTTGTTCCCCGCTTGGCGTTGGTATTGCGCCGGCTCGCCGTCACGCGCGACGGACCTCGATCGAACCGACATATTGGCCGCATTTCCGTCCGAATAAAATCCCCCCGTGCAGGAATCGCGCGTGCGGTGGACATTGTCATGAACGGTATATCGATGCGGCCGGCCCGCGGCTAGATGGGTGTTATCCCGGTGGCGTGCGCGGCGCGGGCCCTGACCGGACGGCCGCATCGCGCGCAAAGCCGCGCCGGTGCTGGCGCAGGGCGTTCGCGGGCGATGCGGCGCACGCCGGATCGCCCCACCCTCGCAGGCGCGCACAACCGGTCGCACGGCCGGCCGGACGCCCGCGCAGCCGGTTCGAATTGATTTCGGTCAATCGTCAGAGGAACGCGGTTGATGCACGAACGCAACATGCGCGGCCCGATGCCGCGCGTGCCGGCGCAGCGGCGGCGGCGGTCTCAGCGGCCCGATGCGAGCGGCGCCGGCGCGTTCGCGCGGCCACGGCCGGCCGGCGTGCCGCCGTGTTCGCCGTAGGTGGCGGCGAGCGCGTCGACCCGCGCGAGATGGTGATGATTGTCGTGATCCCACGGATGGAAGCCCGGCCGGAAGAAGCTCAGCCATTCGCCGGCGATGCGCGGGAACAGCCCGCGACGCGGCCCGTAAAGGAACGCGATCATCCGCAGCATGCCGCGCACGTGATGGCCGGCGCCACGATCGCGCCACAGCAGCGTCGCATGCATCAGGAACACGGTCGGCCAGAACGTCAGCGTCGTCAGCAGATACACGCCGATCCGGATCAGGTAACGGCGCAGCCCCGGCTCCATCGCGGCATTCCATACGTCGAACGACACGGCCTTGTGCTCCGTTTCCTCGAGCGCGTGCCAGATCCACATCTGGCGATAGCCCTCGACCGAACCTTCGAGACGCGTCGGGTCGCGCAACAGCCAGTCGGCGAGCATCGCCGTGTAGTGCTCCGCCGCGACCGTATGCGCAAGTTGCACCGAATGCGGCAGCTTGCGCTTCATGTAGCCGAGCACCGTCCAGACGCGCTTGTCGAGCTTGCGCGCGGGCAGGCGGTTCGCCTGCATCAGCTCGTTGTATTCGATGTGCTCGCGCGTGTGCATCGCCTCCTGGCCGATGAAGCCGAGCACCTGCTGCTTCAGCACGGGATCGTCGATCCGGTCGCGGTAGTTGCGCACGGAATCCATGAAGAAACGCTCGCCGGCCGGAAACAGCAGCGACAGCGCGTTGAAGAAATGGGTCACGTGCGACCCGAGGCCATGCCAGTCCTTCGCGCGTTCGACCGGCAGGTCGAAGCGCAGGTCGCGGCGCACCGGCATGATCCCGGCTGCGGTGGCGGAAGCGGCTGACTTCATGTTCATCGTTCTCCTGGTTCCGGAGCGGCCCGGCGCGTCGTCCGACACAGCCGGCGCAGGCCCGGGCGGCGCGTCACGCACCGCCAAAATCTTGACATCGACAGCTGTAAAGATAGGCTGCCCGCGGCGGCGCACGCAAGCCGCGCGGTAGATGCGCGCTTCCAAACAGGGCACGGTCGGAAAGGCGGAAAAAACGGCACTCGAACAGCGTCCGGGCTCGGCGGGATTCGAACGCGCGCGGTGGATCGCGAGCGACATGCGCCGCTTCGTGCCGTGTGATGTCGATGGTCCGAAAGCCCCGCGTGGCGGGCGTTTCGCGGAATCGGACGAAGCCGCGCGGCAAGCGGCCGAGCGCCCCGGTAGCACCGATTCATACACGCGTCGCACTCGCACGGTGCAACCGCGGTCGCGGGGCGTGCGAAAAATTCAAACGCGCGTTCCATTTGCGTTTCCGACGATCGCGGCCACGGCAGCGCGCCGCCCGCGACACGCGTGCGACCGGCCGACAGCCACGTGCGGCGGCCCGCTGCGCGCTCGCCTACAATAGCGGTTTTACCCATCCTTTTTCAGGAGAAGTCATGTCTGTCATCACGACCGAATCGGGCCTCAAATACGAAGACCTGACCGAAGGCACCGGCGACGTAGCGCAAGCCGGCCAGACCGTCAGCGTCCACTACACGGGCTGGCTCACCGACGGTCAGAAATTCGACTCGAGCAAGGATCGCAACGACCCGTTCGCGTTCGTGCTCGGTGGCGGCATGGTCATCAAGGGCTGGGACGAAGGCGTGCAGGGCATGAAAGTCGGCGGCGTGCGTCGCCTGACGATCCCGCCGCAACTCGCCTACGGCCCGCGCGGCGCAGGCGGCGTGATTCCGCCGAATGCCACGCTCGTGTTCGAAGTCGAACTGCTCGACATCTGACACCGCACGCGAGCCGCCGTCTGACTCCTGCCCCATGGCACACCTTCCGTCCCCCACCATCGCACTGCAACGCTACGACACGCTCGAAGCGTCGGACGTGCACGACTTTCACCAGATCGTGCTCGGCATCGACGGTGCGATGGTGATGGCGGTGGACGGCGTCAGCCAGCGGCTCGACCGGCACGGCGCGTGGCTGGTTCCGGCCGGCGCGCGCCACGATTACGCGGGCCTGGGCGAGAACCGCCAGCTCGTGCTCAATCTTCCCCTCGCCTCGCTCGCGGTGCCGCAGCGGCTGTTCGACAGCGCGCGCGCCGTGGCGATCGATCCGGCACTGACGTCGCTGGTCGCGCAGATCGCGGCCGCCGCCGCGCAACTCGAAGCCCCCGCCGACGACGCACGGCACGCGGCCGCGC
The DNA here is from genome assembly GCF_004343765.1 of Burkholderia sp. SRS-25. Lineage (NCBI taxonomy): Bacteria > Pseudomonadati > Pseudomonadota > Betaproteobacteria > Burkholderiales > Burkholderiaceae > Burkholderia > Burkholderia sp. SRS-25. The sequence continues at coordinate 173,447 of NZ_PTXM01000010.1, read as the reverse complement.
ACCGTTTCCAGTGGCAGGCCGCCGCGAGGCTGTGCGGCGCGCTGCTCGACGAACGCGCCATCGCCGCGCCCGCCTCGGGCCTCGATTTCGCGCGCATCGACCGCTGGCTGCGCGCACGGCTCGACGAGCCGCTGCGCATCGCCGATCTCGCCGCGCACTGCGGCTACGGGATGCGCCGCTTTCATCAACTGTTCGTCGACGCGTTCGGTGAAACGCCGCATCGCTACCTGCAGCGGCTCAGGCTCGACGCGGCCGTGATCCTGCTCGCGGACGGCCGGTATCCGCTCGTCGATATCGCCGGGATGGTCGGCTTCGCGGATCAAAGCACGTTCACCCATGCGTTCACGAAGCGCTTCGGCGTGGCGCCGGGACGCTGGCGCGGCGAGCGGCATTGAACGCAGCCGCCGGCCCGCGCCGAGCGCGCACATCTGCACGTAGCGGCACGATTCTTCGGTAAATCGCGTTCGCGACGGCCCGGCCGCAGCCTGTTCCGTTCCTGCTTCGCGCGCCCTGCTTCGCATCCGGCGTTTCGACGCTTCACGTCCCGCTGAAACATCGCGTGCCGGCCGCGTCCTACGATTGACGCATGGATACGACCGCCCCCACGCCCGCCTTCCCGTCCGCGCTCGCCCGCGTCGTCGCGACCGTCAGCACCGGTTTCGTCGTGACGCAACTCGACGTGACGATCGTCAACATCGCGCTCGCGCATCTTGCCGGCGACCTGCACTTGCCGGTCGCCGGCCTGCAGTGGGTCGTCGATGCGTACACGCTCGCGTTCGCCGTACTGATGCTGTCGGGCGGCGCGCTCGGCGACCGCTTCGGCGCGCGGCGCCTGTACATCACCGGCCTCGTGCTGTTCGCGCTGGCGTCGCTCGCGTGCGGCGCCGCCAGCGCGCCCGCGATGCTGATCGCGGCGCGCGCGCTGCAGGGCGTCGGCGCCGCGGCGATGCTGCCCAATTCGCTCGCACTGCTCAACGACGCGTGCCGGCACGACCCGCACCTGCGGGCGCGCGCCGTGGGCAGGTGGACGGCGGCCGGCTCGATTTCGATCGCGGCAGGCCCGGTGGTCGGCGGCGTGCTGATCGCGGCGTGGGGCTGGCGCGGCATCTTCCTCGTGAACCTGCCGCTGTGTGCGGCCGGGCTGGCGGCTGCCTTAGCATGGATCCCCGCGCGCCGTGCGGCGGCGGCGCCGGCTGCACCCTCCGGTTCCATCCGCGCACTCGACCTGCGCGGCCAGTTCATCGCGATCGCAATGCTGGCCGCACTGACCGGCGCCGTGATCGAATGGCGGCCGCTCGGCTTCACGCATCCGGTCGTCGCCGGCGGCTTCGCGCTGGCCGCCGTCGCCGCGCTCGCATTCGTTGCGGTGGAAGCGCGCACGGCCACGCCGATGTTGCCGTTATCGCTGTTCCGCCATCGCACCTTCAGCGCGGCCGTACTGTTCGGGATCTGCGTGAACCTCACGTACTACGGCACCGTGTTCGTGCTCGCGCTGTATCTGCAGCGCGCACGCGGCGAATCGGCGCTGCAGGCGGGCCTTGCGTTCCTGCCGCTGACCGGCGGCTTCCTGCTGTCGAACCTCGCCAGCGGGCGCGTCGTAGCGCGTCACGGCCCGCGTGCGCCGATGCTGGCGGGTGCGCTCGTCGCCGCACTCGGCTACGGGTCGCTGCATTTCATAGACGCGTCGACACCGCTGGCCGCCCTGCTCGTGCCATTCCTGCTGATTCCGACCGGCATGGGCTTCGCGGTGCCGGCGATGACGACCGCCGTGCTCGCATCGGTCGCGCCCGAACGGGCCGGCATCGCGTCGGCCGTGCTGAATACCGCGCGGCAGGCCGGCGGCGCGATGGGCGTGGCTGCGTTCGGCGCGCTCGCCGGCGGTAGCGGCGCGGGGCCGGTCGTGGACGGATTGCGGATCGAAACGGCCGTGTCGGTCGCGCTGCTCATCACCGCCGCGCTGCTCGCGACGCGGGTGCGGCCCGATGCGCATCGCGGCGCGCCGTCCGCGCGTCAGGCCGTGGCGGCGGCCGATTGAACCACGCGTGCGGTCACGCGTCGCCGATCTTCCTCACGACCGTCTCCGCCGCCTTCAAGGGCCGGCCGTCGTCATGCCGCAGCGCGAGCTTGCGGACCGCGCGCCCCGTGCTGCGATCGACCAGCACCGAATGCGGCTCGCCGCGCGCGAACAGGTTCGCCTCGCCCCACTGCCTCAGCATCACGATCACCGGAAACAGCCCTTCGCCCTTTTTGGTCAGCGCGTACTCCTGATACGCGGTGCCGTCGGATGCCGGCACGACGTCGAACACGCCGGCGTCCACCAGCATCTTCAGCCGGTCGGACAGGATGTTGCTCGCGACACCGAGGCTCGCGCGGAAATCGCCGAACCGGCGCACGCCGTCGAATGCATCGCGCACGATCAGCAACGCCCAGCGATCGCCGACGATATCGGTCGCCCGCGCCACCGGGCACGGCGAATCCGCACGACTTTTCTGCCTGGCCATGTTCCTCTCCGCAATCTTGCCGGCCACCTTCGCAGCAGCGCCGGCCATCCGTGCGCGGACATCTCGCCCGTCGCACAACAAGTTGCATTTTAAAACTACTTTTCCTACACTCCACACCAGTTTCAATTTGCAACTACATTGCACGAGGGAACCATGGAGTCTTCCTGTCATTCCGGCACCGTCGCATCGAACGTGCCGACACGTGCCGCGCATCCGGCCGACGGCGGCCGCCTGTCCGCGGCGCGCGTCGCGTTGCTGGCCGTCTGCTGCGCGGCCAGTGTCGCGAACGTCTACTACGCGCAACCGCTGCTCGATTCGATCGCGCGGGATTTCGGCGTGTCGCAGGCGGCCGTCGGCGGCGTCATCACGGCGACGCAGCTCGGCTGTGCGCTCGCGCTGCTGTTCGTCGTGCCGCTCGGCGACCTGCTGAACCGCAAGCGCCTGATCACCGTGCAGCTTCTGCTTCTGACGGCGGCCTGCATTGGTGTCGCCGCTTCGTCGACGCGCGTCGCGCTGCTGGCCGGGATGGTCGCGGTCGGGCTGCTCGGTACCGCAATGACGCAAGGGCTGATCGCATGCTCGGCCGCGCTCGCGGGCGCCGGCGAACGCGGGCGCGTGGTGGGCGCCGCACAGGGCGGCGTCGTGGTCGGGTTGCTGGCCGCGCGCTCGCTGGCGGGCGTCGTCACCGACATCGCGGGCTGGCGGGCCGTCTATCTGGTGTCGGGTGCGCTCGCGATCGCGATGCTCGTCGTGCTGTCGCGGTTGCTGCCGGACGAGAACGGCCCGCGCGAGCGCATCGGCTACGCGGCGCTGCTGCGATCGATGGTGTCGCTGCTGCGCGATGAACGCGTGCTGCGCGTGCGTGGCGCGATCGCGCTGCTGATGTTCGCGGCCTTCAGCATCTTCTGGAGCGCGCTGGTGCTGCCGCTGAGCGCACCGCCGCACGCGATGTCGCATACGCAGATCGGCGCATTCGGCCTCGTCGGCGCACTGGGTGCGGCGGCGGCCGCCCGCGCGGGCCGGCTCGCGGATCGCGGGCGCGGCGAAGCGACGACCGGCGTCGCGCTCGCGCTGCTCGCGTGTTCGTGGCTGCCGCTCGCGTTCGGCGATACGTCGATTGCATGGCTGATCGTCGGCATCGTGCTGCTCGATGTCGGCGGGCAGGCCGTCCACGTCGTCAACCAGAGCATGATTCTCGGCGCGCGGCCCGATGCGCATGCACGCCTCGTCGGCTGCTACATGCTGTTCTATTCGGCCGGCAGCGGGCTCGGCGCGATTGCGTCGACGATGATGTATGCGCGCGCCGGATGGACCGGCGTCTGCGTGCTCGGCGCGGTCGTGAGCGTGGCCGCGCTCGGCGCCTGGGCCGCGACGCTCAGGCGCGCGTAACGCGTGCCGGTGCCGCGTATCGGAGGGAGAGGAAAGCCGGCCCGCCCTCTACGGGCGGCCGGCCCGCGAACCGGCCCCGCGTGCGCCGGTTCGGCTTTCGGTTCGGCACGCTGGTAGCGCGCCGCAGCGCACTCAACCTGCCGCCTGGATCGCCTCTTCGTACACGCCGGCAACACGCCGCGCGATCACCGCGTTGTCGAAATGATCCCGTGCATAGCGCTTGCACGCGGCTTCGTCGGGCAGCGTGATCGCACCCGACAGCGCGGCACCGAGCCCTTCCGCGATCGCGTCCGCGCCCGTGGACGGCAGCACCAGATCGTCGGACAACCCGGCCACCGCCTCCGGCAGCCCGCCGACCGGCGTGACCAGCACGGGCGTGCCGGACGCGAGCGATTCGACGGTGATCAGCCCGAAGCCTTCGAGCGCGACCGTCGGCACGACGCTGACCGTCGCTGCGCGGTACAGCGCCGCGAGATGGTTGTCGGGCACGAAGCCGAGCAGCTTCACGTTGTCCTGCAACCCCGCCGCATCGATGCGCTGCTGCAGTTCCTCGCCGATCTTGCCCTTGCCGGCGATCAGCAGCAGCACGTCCGGGTGACGGTGCTTGAGGAGTCCGATCGCATCGATCAGGTCCTCCAGCCCCATGCGTCGCACGAGCCGGCGCACGGCCAGCACGATCGGCCGGTCCTGCGGCAGCTGCAGCTTGTGCCGCGCCTCGGCCGGCGTGAGCGGCGTATCGAACTGCGCGGTATCGACACAGCCCGGAATCACGCGCACGCGTGACGGATCGATCCCGTAGCGGTTAGTCAGGATCTGACCGAACGCCTGCGACAGCACGATCAACCGCGACGAACGCGTATAGACGGCCTGTTCGAGATAGCGCTTCGCGCGCTGGCCGAGCGACGCGGCGCCCTCGACCTGGCTTTCGTCGGCCCACGGCCCCTGGAAATGCGACACCTGCGGAATCCCGCGCGTGACGTCGAGACCCGGGAACGTGTATAGCGCGAAGTGCGACGAAATCACGTCCGGCCGCTCGCTGCGGATCTCCTCGCGCAACGCGCGGCGCGCGGCGAGCATCCGGCGTGCAAGCGACTCCGATGCGGGGCCGAAGCCCTGGATCGCACCGTCGGTGTCGTCGGCGACTTTCGGCGAGCCGGCGACGAGCCCGCGCACCTCGACGCCCGCGCCCGGCAGCGCGCCGACGAGCGAGTAGTACATCCGGTCGAGGCCGCCCGCACGTTCGGGGAACCAGTGCATGCCGATTTGCAACGATTTGATCGGCCGGGAAGATTGGGACATCACGTTTGCTCCTGCGTGACTGCATGCTCGGCCCGCTCGAATGCGGACGGCTGCGTGGGTTGGCCGATGCGCCGGTAGAGCGCGACATACTGGGCGCCCATGTGCGCCCAGCCGAAACGGGTCATCAGTTCGCGGGCGGCGTCACCCATCGCGCGACAGGTGTCGCGCGACGCCGCGAGCGAGCCGATCGCCTGCGCGAGTGCCGCCGGATCGTCCGGATCCTCCAGCACGATCCCGCATTCGCGCGTGATGATTTCCGCACCGCCCGCCGTGCGCGCGGTGACGACCGGCAGCCCGGCCGCCATCGCCTCGAGCAGCGACAGGCTCATCGCTTCGTAGCGCGACGGGAACACGTACGCGTCGACCGAGCGCATCAGCGTCGGCATGTTTTTGACCAGGCCGAGGAAATGCACGCGCGAATCGATGCCGAGCGCACGCGCCTCCTCCGGATACGGGCTGCCGGGCAAGTAGCCGGCCACCGCCAGGTGCACGTGCGCCGGCAGCTTCGTCAGCGCCTTCAGCACGGTGCCGAGGTTCTTGCGCGGCGTGCGCAGGTCGCCGACGAACAGCAGCAGGAATGCATCGTCCGGCAGCTTGAACGCCGCGCGGTCGGCCTGCGCACCCGCGAACGCGCTGGCGTCGACACCGTTGTAGATCACGCTGATCTTGCGGCTGTCGATGCCGAGCCCGGCGATCTCGTCGGCCACCTTCTGCGACACGGCCGTGATCGCGCGCGAACGCCGGTACGCCCAACGCTCGAGCGTGGTGTTCACGCGCGTATAGACGTACTGGTAGGCCGACCACAGCCCCTTCGTCGGCCCGAACGGATAGTACGGACTCTTGAACCAGCCGCCGTGCACGAAGTGCGCGGTATTCACGTCGGCCTTGATCCACGAAATGAAGCCGTTCACGTGCAGCACGTCGTATTCGCTGCGGTGCGCGCGCAGCCAGGCCGCGCTCTTCAGCGCGAACACCTGCTGCTTGACGAGATTCGACGGCCAGAAGCCGCCGACCTTCACGGGCACCCAGCGCACGCGCGGGTCGGCCAGCAGCTCGGGCGCGACATGCGACGCGACCAGCGTGACCTCGTAGTTCTCGGCCAGCGCCGCGCGCGCGATTTCGTAATTGACGCGGCCCTGCCCGTCGTTATGTCGCACGACGTGCGTGACGATCGCGATTCTCAATGGTCGCCTCCCCGTAAACGCGCGGCGGCCAGCAGGCGTTGTGCCTTTTGCCAGTGCGCCGCGGAAAGAATCGAAAAAATGGCTGTGAACATCAGCAGGCCGCCCGTGCCGATCAGCGAGTTCGTGAACACGAGCATCGCGAAGGTCGACAGGCACAGGCTCAGGCACGCACCGACGAACTTGTCCTTGCGCAGCTTGAACGCCGCGCGCAGCGTGCGGCCGAACAGCATCACGACGCCCGAGAGGTACAGCAGCGTGCCGGGCCAGCCGAGCACGAACGGCACGTTCATCACGCCGCTGTCGAAGCTGCCGTACTTGCCGAGCTCGCCGCTGTCGCTCGACAGCTTCGTGGATGCACCCGTCGCGCCCATCCCTTCGCCGGCCACGTCGGTGAACGCGGTCTGCGCGAAGGTGGCGTAGAACTTGTTGCGGTCGTCGTAGCTGCGGTCGTCCTTCAGGTTCGTGATCGACTGCAGACGCGCGCCGAGACGGTCGGCCACCGGCCCGACGGTCAGCAGCGGCACGCACAGGCCGACCAGCACGACGCCGCTGATCAGGATCCGCATCCGCACGCGGTTGTTCGACTGCGCGAGCTGGATCGCGAGCGCGATCACCCAGCCGCCCCACGTCGAGCGCACGAGACACAGCGCGAACGACACGAAACCGGCTGCCCCGGCGAACCAGCGGATCTTCTGCGGCGCGGCGAACACGAACACCAGCGCGCCCATGATCGCGAACGCGAACGGCCCGGACGAATTCATCGTGCTGAACACGCGCACGCCGTACGGCACCGGCTCGCCCTGCGAGCCCATGTCGGAACCGATCATCCACAGCACGTCCCACTGCGGCATCACGAAGTACTGCACGACGCCGTACAGGCCCATCACGAGCATGCCCCACATGAACGTGGACAGCAGCACATCGCGGTACTCGGGATAGTCGCGAGCATTGACCATGATGTGAAAGCCGATCAGCACCGGGTACACCCAGTTCGCAAGGTCGTAGGTCGCTGCCATCACGCCGCTCGACACGATCCCGACGAGGTAGGCATACGTGAGCCCGAACAGCATCAGCAGGATCGGAATCCCGCGCCGCTGCGCGAGCACGCGGTAATGCCGGATCAGCCCGAGGCCGGCGATCATCGTCACCGCGAGCGGCGCGACCTGGATCAGGCTCGTCGGCGTGAACGCGCCCTTCGACCAGTCGGCGAGACGCCGCACTTCCGGGCTCAGGAACCACACCCACCACATGAAGCCGACGTAGCGCGCCGGACTCTTGAAATACAGCCAGATGCCGACCGCGATGGCCAGCACCGGAAACGCGAGCGTCAGCACCTTGCCCTGGTGAATGGCGATCAACGCGGCCGTGAACGTCCACAGCCCGGCCTGCCCGACCCAGTGCTTCGACTCGGGAAGCCAGTTGCGTTTGCGCGACGGTGCGCGTTCGGCGGCAATCGTACTCATCGATCCGCTCTCACCGCGACGACGGGCGCGAATCCGCGAGCGGCATCGCCAGGCCCGCGGCAGCCGGCGTGCGGCGCCGACGCAGCATGTCGCGCGTGATCCGCACGTGCTGCTCGGCGAACGCCTGTGTGGTCAGGTCGCGATCGCGCAGGCATGCGGCGGCGGTCTGCGCGCACGCAAGCGCCCCGACCGGATCGGCCGCGAAGCGATCGGCGGCCTGGCGCATCGCCTGCGCGTCGAACGCCGGCACATAGGCGGCCGTATCGTGCGGGAAGTAGTCGCTGAGCCCGCCGACGTCCGACACGATCATCGGCTTGCCGACGGCGGCCGCCTCGAGCATCACCGTGATGCCCGACGCATGGAAGTTCGGCCGCAGCGGCACGACGATCACGTCGGCCCACGCGTACAGCTCGTGCTGTTTCGCGAGCCCCGATGCCGAGCCGATCTTCACGTTCGGCGCATGCCACTCGCGCGGCACGCGGCGGCGCGTCGCGAGCCGCACGTCGTAGCGCTCGTCGCCGCCGAACGCGGCGAGGAACGTGCGCCAGTCGCGGTCGCGGTCGTTGCCGATCGCCGCGATCCGCAGCGGCCGGTTCGGTTGCCATTGCAGCGGCTCGGTGATCGGGAAGTCCTGCGTGTTCAGCCCGTAGTAGACGAACTCGGCGTCGCGGCCGAGATAGCGGCGGCACAGGTCGGCGTTGTCGCGGGCCAGCGTGGTCAGCGCGTCGGCGCGCGCGATCAGCTTGCGGTACAGCCAGCGGCGCGGGCCGCCGAAGCTGTTCCACTTGTCGAACAGCCATACGCTCTGCGCGAGCAGCAGCGGGCGCTTGCCCTGCTCGCCGGCCAGCTTCAGGATCAGCGAAGCGGCGAGATGCTCCTGTTCCGTGTGCGTCCAGATCACGTCGGCGTTCAGCAGCGCGGCGCGGTTGCGCCACGCATGCACGACGTCGAAGCCGAGCGCCGCCTTCAGCGCGCGGCGCGCGAGGCTCGCGACACGGCTCTCGCCGCCGTCCTGCGAATAGGTCAGCCGGAATTCGTCGGATTCGGCATGGTGATAGCCGTACAGGCAGCCGATGTTCTCGCCTTTCCGGTAGGTACGCGGATCGGCGCCGTAAAACAGGTGAACGTGGACGTTGGTTGCAGCTTTCGTTGCAGTCATGCGAGCCCTCCGTGGGTGGCCGCGCGCGAGGCGCACAAGCCGTTCAAGACGTCACCGGCGGCATCGCCGCACGATGGGGGGCAAGGTTCGCGCGGCGGGCATCACGCGCACCGCGGCGCACCGCGCGCCAGTGCTCGCGGATCCGCTCGCGCTGCGCCGTATGCAGCGACAGCAGCACGTGCGCGAGGCCCGGATAGACGCGCGTGCCGACCAGCGTCCACCACCACCACGCGATCTCGCGCCGGAGGGGCGGCAGATGCTCGCGCAGGATCAGGTGCATGTTGTACGCGCCGTTGCTGATCGCATTCAGCGACGCGGCATCGCGCCGGTCGTCGTCGAAGCGCTCGGCCGGGAAATGATCGACCGCGATCGCCGGGTCGTAGACGAGCTTCCAGCCGTCGCGCTGCACACGCATGCTGAAACCCATGTCGTTGTGCACCTGCGCGCCGGCGCCGCGCAGCCGCGTGTCGAAGCGCAGCCGCTCGATCGCGGCGCGGCGGTAGCTCATGTTCGCGCCTTTCAGCATGTCGACTTCGCGCAGGCCGCCGACGCCGAGATGATGGTTGCCGACGATCTTGCCGGACAGCGTGAGCTGGCCGACGCGTTCGCGCGATTCGTCGAGCACGCGGCCCTTCTCGTGCACCCAGTCGCGCCCGCCGACCGCGCCCACGCGCGGATCGGCTTCGAACACCGACTCGACGCGCGCGAGCCAGTCGGGATGCGGCGCCGCGTCGTCGTCGGTGATCGCGACGATGTCGCCGTTCGCCGAGTCGAGCCCCTTGTTCAGCGCGGCGACCTGGCCCGGCACGTCGACCGACACGATGCGCAGCGGCAGCGCGCCGCCGACCGCCGGATCGGCGAGCCGTTCGTGCGTGGCGTCATCCTCCGGGCGCGCGACGACGATCACCTCGTCGGGCAGCCGATGCTGCCGCTGCAGCGCCAGCAGGCAGCGCGCGAGGTCGGCGGGACGCCGAAAAGTCGGAACGAGCACGGAAATTTTCATCGTTGATTCTCCTGTCGGCCGGGCGGGCAACACGCGCTGCCCGTCCGGTTACGTGCGATGCGGATCAGGCGCTCAGGTATTCATGCACGGCCGCATAGCCGCGGCCGTAGCCGCGCGCCTTCGGCGGCACGCCGTTGAAGATCCCGCCTTCCAGGTCGACGCCGGCGGTGCGCAGGCGCTTGATCGCGTCGGCGATCTCGCCTTCGGTATGCATGCCCGAGCGCAGCACGAGGAACGTCGAGCCGGCCATGCGGCCGATGATGGTCGCGTCGGTCACCGCCAGCACCGGCGGCGAATCGATCAGCACGACGTCGTAGCGCTTGCCGAGCCCTTCGAGGTATTGCGGCAGGCGCGTCGACATCAGCAGCTCCGACGGGTTCGGCGGGCGCGTGCCGGCCGAGATGAACGACAGGCCCTGCACCGGCGTCTCGCGCACGGCATCCTCGAGCGCCGACTGGTCGCTCAGCAGCTCGGACAGGCCCGGCTGCGACGTGAGGCCGAAGTAGCGGTCGAGCAGGCCGCGACGCATGTCGGCGTCGATCAGCAGCACACGCTTGCCAGAATGCGCGAGCAGCACCGCGAGGTTGACCGTCAGGAAGCTCTTGCCGATGCCCGGCGTCGGGCCCGTCAGCACGATCACGCGGTTCTTCGCATCCATCATCGCGAACTGCATCGCGGTGCGCAGGCTGCGCAGGCTCTCGACGCTGAGATCCTTCGGACGCAGGCTCGCGAGGATCGGACGGGTACGGCTGCCGCTCTTCTCGGCCTGCGCATCGAGCTTCACCTGCTCGGCGCTTTGCGGCACCAGCCCGTACAGCGGCAGGTTGAACGCGCGCTCGATGCGGTCGGGATCCTCGATGCCCTGGAACATGTTGCGGCGCAGGAACACGACGCCCGTGCCGAGAATCAGCCCGAGGAACACGGCGGCCGACAGGATCAGCACCTTCTTCGGCTTGACCGGATCGCCCGGACGCAGCGCCGAATCGACGAGGTGGATGTTGCCGCCCGTGCCGGCCTTCTGCACCGACAGCTCCTGCACGCGGTTCAGCAGCAGCACATAGATGTCCTCGGCAACCTTCGCGTCGCGCTGCAGCTGGACGGCCTTCACTTCGGTGGCCGGCAGGCTGCGGAAGCGGTTGCTGAACTTGTCCTTCTCGCCCTGCAGCTCCGCGAGCTGCTGCTTCGCGGCGATCACCATCGGATGCGAATCGGTGAAACGCTGCGCGAGCGACGCGAGCTGCAGGCGCTGCGCGGCGATCTGCTGCTCGTACTGCACGCTGCCCTCGAGGTAGACCTTCGCCTCGTCGCTCGCGTTGATCGAGCCCGACGTGCGCTGGTACTGCGTCAGCGCGGCTTCCGCGCGTTCGAGGTCGGCCTTCAGGCGCGGCTCCTCGCCCTTCAGGAAGTCGAGCATCTTGGTCGCTTCGGCCTGCTTCGCGACCACGTGCTGGTTCAGGTACGACTGCGCGAGCGCGTTCGCGATCGCGGCGGTCTGGTCCGGGTCCTTGCCTTCGAGCGAGATCTGCACGACGCCCGTCTGCTTGCCCTGCTCGGTCACCTGGATGCCGGTCTGGAAGCCGCTGATCGCATCGAGATCGTTGTAGCGGACCACCGTGAACTGCGTACCGGGGCGCGCGACGAGCTTCGACACGAGCAGCGTCACGCCGCCGCCCTGCGCCGCTTCGCCGACCTGGCCCGACAGCAGCCGCATGCCGTTCTGGTCGACGACCGAATAGGTGCCGTTCGGGCCGGCCGTCAGCGTCAGCTTCTTGCCCTCGAGCGCGGGCACGACGCTGATCGAATCGACGTCGGCCACTTCACCGCCCCATGCGTACGACTTCAGGCCGAGCCACGGCTTCGCCGGTACACCGGGCGTCGCGATGCGCGCGGCGACACCGCCGATCACCGGCAGCGTCTTCGGCACGACCGAGAAATTCAGCTTGAATTGCTCGACCACCGGCGCGACCACGCCGCGGCTCTTGATGATCTCGATTTCCGCGTCGGTCGGCGCCTGCTGCGGGCCGCTGTTGATCATCGCGCCCGTCTGCGTCTGCGTGAGCGCCTGCGACGTGTTGTCGTTGCCCTCGACCCGCACGTGCACGTCGGCCTGGTAGACCGGCTTCGCGATGTAGCAGTAGAGGCCGGCGAGCGCGACGACCGTGACCGCGATACCGAGCAGCAGCCAGATGTCGTCCATGATCACCTGGAGCAGCTGGCCGAGGACGACGTCCTCTTCCTCGGTTTTCGCGGACAGATCCGCGTAGGAGTGTTTCGCTTGCGTGTTCACCATTCGTTCCCGCTTGAGTGGTGCCGGGGGGCGGGCGCCGCCCCGGCGGGCTATCAGCGCGTGATTTGCCGCATGTAGAAGATCGTCTGGATCGTCGGCAGGACCTGCTGCAGCACACGGTTGAACTGCACCGAGCTGGCCGTGCTGACGTAGACGACGTCGAGCGGTTGAAGCGGGAAGCGGCTCGACAGCATCAGCGCGTCCGGCTGCGTCATGTCGAGGCGGAACACTTCAGGCTTCGTCGGGTTGTCGCGCATTCCGCGCATCACGTAGATCTTGCGCGGGTTCGCATCGGTGTCGAGGATGCCGCCACCCGCGGTCAGCGCGTCGGCGATGCTCAGGCGGCCCTTGAGCATCGGCACCGTGACCGGCGTCTTGACCTCGCCCATGATGAACACACGGCTGTCGCTGCGGTCCGGCACGTTGATGATGTCGCCCGGCTGCAGCATCACGTTCTGCTTCACCTCGCCGCGATCGAGCACGCCGTTCGCGTCGAGCGTGTAGAGCTTGCCGTCGCGCGTCAGGCGCACGCGCTGCAGGTCGGCCTCGTTGGTCGAGCCGCCCGAGCGCGAGATCGCGTCGACGAGCGTCAGCGGCACGTCGCTCACCGCGAGCGGGCCCGGCTGCTTCACCTCGCCCGTCACCTGCACCTTCTGGCTGCGGAACGACAGCACGCGCACGTCGAGCTGCGGATTCTTCACGTAGCGCGACAGCGTGGTGGCCATCTGCTCGCGGATCTGCGCGACCGTCTTGCCGGCCACCTTGATGCGGCCGACGAACGGGAAGAAGATCGTGCCGTCGGCGGCGACCGTCTGGCCGTACGGATCGGCCTGGCCCGGCAGCGCGGTCGTATACGGCTGCTGCAGCGCACCCGCGACCGTCTGCGTCGTGTTGCCGCCGCTCGAGAACGACTGGCCCTGCGGCGTCGTCAGCTCGGGGTGGTCCCACACGGTGACGCCGAGGATGTCCTGCGGGCCGACGCGGTACACGTACTCCGACGGATCGGTGTAACGTCCGGGCGGCAGCGGATGGTCGACCTGCGCCTTCTGCAGCTGGTCCATCACCACTTTGGCGTCGATGTAATGAACCGGATAGGTTTCGGCCGCTTGCTGCCGGCCTTCGTCCTTCAGGTTCGACGAGTCGAGGTAGTTGCCGGGCGCGGTTGCACAGGCTGACAGGAAAGTCGTCAGCGCGACGGCAAGCGCCACCGGGCGCATCGGGCGTTTCAGCATAGTTTCTGTAGCCATCCTTGAACCAGACGTTCGATCAGTGAGTAGCTCTCGCGGTAATCGGCCTCGGGGCCGCCGTGCGGATCGGCAATCTCTGCCCCTTCCCACTTGCCGAGCAGGTGGACCTTGCCGCGCGCGAACGGATCGACCTTTTCGACGGCCGCAATCTGTCCGCGCTCGCTGACGAGAATCAGGTCGGCGTCGCGCACGATCCGGCGCGACAGCCGCCGCGAGCGGTGGGTCGTCGCATCGACGCCCCGCTCGGCGAGCAACTGACGCATCACCGGATCGATGCCGTCGCCGTCGTTCGCATGCACGCCCGCCGAGTGGAACGTCGGGCGCGGGCCGCCGCGCGACGCGGCGTGCGACTTGAACAGCATTTCCGCCGCCGGGCTACGGCAGACGTTCGCGTGGCAGACGATCAGGATGTTCCGGAACATGGCGTCTCGTAACGAGTGACGGGAAACGGGTTACGCGCTCGCGGGCGCGGTGCCCGGCACGCGGGCGGCGACGGCCTGGCGCGAGCCCGGCCGGCCGATCGGGTGGTATTCGATGCCCTGCTCGCTCATCGTCTCCGGCTCGTACAGGTTGCGGCCGTCGAAGATCACGGGCGTCTTCCACAGGCGGCCGAGCGCGATGAAGTCGGGGCTCTTGAAGATCTTCCATTCGGTGACGATCACGAGTGCGTCGGCATCGCGCGCGGCCTGCGCCTCGTCGTCGACGAAGCTCAGGCGCTCGAGCCAGCTCGGGTGATCGGCGAGATCGAGCGCGATCACGCGGCGCGCTTCCTCCTGCGCGACCGGGTCGTACGCGGCGATGCGCGCCCCGCGCGACAGCAGCTCGGCGATCAGCTCGCGGCTCGGCGCTTCGCGCATGTCGTCGGTGTTCGGCTTGAACGCGAGGCCCCAGATGGCGAACGTGCGGCCGGTCAGATCTTCACCAAAGCGCGCGACGATCTTGTCGGCCAGCACGCGCTTTTGCGTCGCGTTGACCGACGACACGGCCTTCAGGATCTGCAGCGACTGGCCGTGCTCGTCGGCCGTACGGATCAGCGCTTCGACGTCCTTCGGGAAGCACGAGCCGCCGTAGCCGCAGCCGGCGTACAGGAAGTGATAGCCGATGCGCGGATCGGAGCCGATCCCGCGGCGCACGGCCTCGATGTCCGCGCCGAAACGGTCGGCGAGGTTCGCCAGCTCGTTCATGAACGAGATGCGGGTCGCGAGCATCGCGTTCGCCGCGTATTTCGTGAACTCGGCCGAGCGCACGTCCATGTACAGCGTGCGTTCGTGGTTGCGGTTGAACGGCGCGTAGAGCTTCTTCATCAGCTCGCGGGCGCGCTCGCCCGGCACGTCGTCGTCGCAGCCGATCACGATGCGGTCCGGCCGCGTGAAATCGTCGACCGCCGCGCCTTCCTTCAGGAATTCCGGATTCGACACGACCGAGAACATCTGGTCGCCGCCGCGCTTCGCGAGCTCTTCCGCCACCGCCGCGCGCACGCGCTCGGCCGTGCCGACCGGCACCGTCGACTTGTCGACGATCACCTTGAAGCCCGTCATGTAGCGGCCGATGTTGCGCGCTGCCGCCAGCACGTATTGCAGGTCGGCCGAACCGTCCTCGTCGGGCGGCGTGCCGACCGCGATGAACTGCACGTCGCCGTGCGCGACCGCGGCCTCGATATCGGTCGAGAAGCGCAGGCGGCCCGCCGAGCGGTTGCGCGCGATCACTTCCTTGAGGCCCGGCTCGTGGATCGGCACGCCGCCGTTGTTCAGGATGTCGATCTTTGCCTGGTCGACGTCGAGACAGAACACGTCGTGCCCGATGTCGGCGAGACATGCGCCGGTGACAAGACCTACGTAACCGCTGCCGATGATAGTCAGATTCATGATGTGTCGGACCTCTTGACCAATGATTCGAAATTCGTAAAACCGGAATGCCTGCGTGGCGCGATCTCGGTGCTCAGTACGCGTTGCTGCCGGTGAAGCCTTTCCAGAGCGTCAGCACGACGATCTTGATGTCGAGCCAGAACGACCAGTTCTGCATGTAGTACAGATCGAGCTTCACGCGGCCCATCATCTTCTCGATCTGGTCGGTCTCGCCGCGAAAGCCGTTGATCTGCGCCCACCCGGTGATGCCCGGCTTGATCCGGTAGCGGAACATGTAGCCCTTGACCAGATCCTTGTAGATGTCGTCGTGCGCGAGCGCATGCGGGCGCGGGCCGACGACCGACATCTCGCCCTTCAGCACATTGATGAACTGCGGCAGCTCGTCGAGGCTCGTACGGCGCAGGAACCGGCCGACCGGCGTCACGCGCGAATCGTTCTTCTTCGCCTGCGTGACCTGCCCCGCCACTTCCTCGTGCACCTTCATCGAGCGGAACTTGTAGATCTCGAACTCGTGCCCGTCGATGCCCTTGCGCTTCTGGCGGAAGAACACCGGCCCGCGCGACGTCAGCTTGATCAGGCACGCGATCAGCAGCATCACCGGGGCGAGGCCCGTGAGCGCCACCAGCGCGAACGCCCGGTCGAACACGAACTTCGGCAGAATCCGCACGTCGGTGATCGGCGACGCCGCGAGGTTGATCGCCGGCACGCCGAGCACCTCGACCACTTCCTGGTTGAAGAACGACAGCGTGCGCACGTCCGGGATGAAGCGGATATTCACGAAGTCGTGGCGGAACACCGTCACGATCTGGTGAATCCGGCGCTCTTCCGTGATCGGCAGCGTGAGCCACAGCTCGCTGATCGCGCGGCTGCGCACCAGCCACACCAGCGATTCGAACTGCCGCTCGATGCGCACGTCGTCGAGCGCGACTTCGCCCGGCGCTTCGCTTTCGTCGTACACGCACACCGGGTTGAAACCGGCTTCCGGCCGCGCCCGCATCTGGGCGATCAGCCGCCGCGCCGCCGGCGTCCCGCCGACGATCGCGACCGCCTTCAGGTTGTAGCCGCCGCGGCGCAGTTGCCGCAGCACGACGTGCACGCAGGCCTTCGAACCCGCGAGCAGCGCCATCGTCACGAGTGCCCAGTACCCCAGCCACAGTCGCGACAGGTCGCCCGACTGATGAAAGCTGAAGCTCAACAGGATGCCCGCCAGCTCGACCACCAGCCATGCGAACGCAACCCGCCCCACCAGCCCGACGAGACGCTTGCCGCGCCACGACTGGTAGATGCCGAACGCGGGAAAGCACACGACGACGAGCAGGCAATCGAACAGCATCATCGTGCGCTGCAGGTCGTTGAGCCAGATGCCGCCACCGTGCAGCGCGGCGGCGAGCAGCGCCCCCGTCACGACCATCGCGATATCGATGACTCTCGCCAGCACGCTCAACATGTCTGCTTCCTCTTTGAACAGGCGTTTGCCGAACAGCTCCTTGCGCGACCCGTGCCGCGCATTCGATTCAAACGTTGCATGACGCTATTGAAGCGGTAAGAAATTGTCGCCTCAAGCGTACAAGTATTTCGAAAAATAATCGGAAATTATTGCTGCGATGTTTTTGAATAAATTCGGCACGTTTTCCCGAAATTCCCATGAATCGGAAATATTTCGGAAGCTTTACGACTTCCGCTCACCCTTTGCGGGCGGTCAAGAGCAGCCTATTTACCGATTTATTTTTTATTTTTTTATTTGCATCGGATGCTGGCGCGGAAAATTCTTCCAGATGAATGCGCGGCGAATATCCGGCAATGGATCCGGTTTTATTGTCGATTTACTTCATGCTACAACGACAGGCACTGACTTCAACCGTGGAGAGTGTCCTCATGAATGCTCCGGCCGTGGCTGCCGAAACGCGCCATTCTTCTTCCACCGCGCCCGCCGCCGGCACGCGTGTCGCCGTGCAACCGGTGATTCTCGCCGGCGGGTCCGGCACGCGCCTGTGGCCGATGTCGCGCGAACGTTTCCCGAAACAACTGATCGGCCTGCTTGGCGAACATTCGCTGCTGCAGTCGACCGCGCTGCGCCTCGACGGCCTCGCGGCCGACCATCCGCTGAACGACGACGTGCTGATCGTATGCGGCGAGGATCACCGTTTCACCACCGCCGAGCAGTTGCGGCTGACCGGCAAATCGGCGTCGATCATGCTCGAGCCGATCGGCCGCGACACCGCGCCCGCGCTGACGCTCGCCGCGTTTCGGCTGGTCGCCGGCGGCAACGACGCGGTGATGACCGTGATGCCGGCCGACCATGCGGTCGCCGACCTGCCGCGCTTCCACGCGGCCGTCGCGGCCGGCGTGCATTGCGCGATGCAAGGCAAGATCGCGACGATGGGCATCGTGCCGAAGCACCCGGAAACCGGCTTCGGCTACATCCGCGTCGGCGCGCCGCTCGGCGACGCCGCCACGGGCAAACTCGACGTGCGCCGCCTCGACCGCTTCGTCGAGAAACCGCATCTCGAACTCGCTCAGCAGTACGTCGCATCGGGCGAATACTGGTGGAACAGCGGCATCTTCATCGTTCGCGCCTCGGTCTGGCTGAAGGCGATCCGCCAGCTCGAACCGGCAATCTACGCGGCCTGCGAACAGGCCGTCGCCCAGGGCAAGGCCGATGGCGATTTCTTCCGCATCGATCGCGAAGCGTTCGCCGCGTCGCCGTCGAACTCGATCGACTACGCGGTGATGGAGCCGCTCGCGAGCCTGCCGCAACTGTGCGAGAGCGTCGTCGTGCCGCTCGACGCGGGCTGGTCGGACGTCGGCTCGTGGGACGCGATCTGGCAGATCTCGCCGAAGGACGAGGCCGAGAACGTCGGCCGCGGCCACGTGCTGTTCGAGGGCGCGGAATCGACGTTCGCGCATTCGGAAAGCCGGCTCGTCGCCTGCGTGGGCACGCAGAACCTCGTCGTCGTCGAAACGCCGGACGCCGTGCTCGTCGCGGACAAGTCGCGCGTGCAGGACGTCAAGAAAATCGTCGGGCGCATCAAGGCGCAACGCGGCACGGAAGCAACCGATCACCGCAAGGTGCATCGCCCGTGGGGCCACTACGACTCGGTCGACATGGGCGAGCGCTTCCAGGTGAAACGCATCGTCGTGAAGCCGGGCGCGCAACTGTCGCTGCAGATGCATCACCATCGCGCCGAGCACTGGATCGTCGTCTGCGGCACCGCGCGCATCACGCGCGGCGACGAAACGTTCCTGCTGTCCGAAAACGAATCGACATATATCCCGCTCGGCGTGTCGCACCGCCTGGAGAACCCGGGCAAGATGCCGCTCGAGCTGATCGAAGTGCAGTCGGGCGCGTATCTCGGCGAGGACGACATCGTCCGCTTCGACGATACCTACGGCCGGCAGTAACGCACGTGCACAGGGGGCGCCGCTTCGACAGCGGCGCCCCGGCAACGCAGGCATGGAAAGACGGGACTTCCGCGCGGGCGTCGTGGCACACGACGGCCCGCGCGTCTCGGCGGGTCGGCGATCAGCCGACTCGGTACACGTACTCGCGGCGCTCCGGTTGCACCGGATCGTTGCGGCTTTCGGACAGCGCACCCGCATGGCGCTCGGCGATGAAGCGATGGATGTCCGACTCGGCACGCGCAAGTGCGGACAAGCCGGCCAGCACCTCGCCTTGCGGCTCGCGCGCCGGTTCGTCGCTCGCACCATGGCGATCGATCCACTGGCGCGCCCAGTCGAGCGCGAACTGCTCGGCTTCCTCGGCATCGGTGAAGCGCGGGCCGATCAGGCCGGAGCGCTCGACGCGTCGGTCGTCCTGCGTAATCTCGGCCCACGCGCGATACATCAGGTTCTGCACGGGCTGCGCGATGCCGCAGATCGTATAGCCGCGATAGCTGTCGACTTGCGGTTCGGCCGCGGCGAAGCTCGCCGACGACGCATGCGCATGGCGCAACTCCGCAGACGGCGCACCGGGCACCGCGAACGACGCGGCCGACGGATCGACGACTTCGTCGACCGGCCTCGCGCTCATCGACGCGCCCTCGCCCTCCCAAACGTTTGCCTGAGCGACCGGCAATTGCCACGACTCGGGGTTCTGCCAGAACACGCCGCGCAAGCGGTCGTTGTCGGGCGCGGGCTCGGCACGGCGTGCGGGCACGACCGGCTCCGGCGGCGGCGGGATATACGCGAACGTGCGCCCGCTGAACTGGGTCAGCACGTCGATCATCTGCAGCAGCGTGCCGGACGCGAGCCACTCCTCGTAGCGGCGGCGGCACGTCGGCCCGGACGGATAGCGACCGGGCAGCTTCGACCACGCTTCACCGGTCGTCAGGATCCAGAGCACCGCGTTGGCAACGACGCGCGGTTCGGCTCGCGGACGCCCGCGGCGGTTCAGCCGGATGGGTTCATCGGCGATCAGCGTTGAAAGACGAAACCACTCTTCATCGGTAAGCTCATCGAAGAACATAGTAGATCTCTCCACGCAGCCAGGCCGGGGCTGCGATTGGCGGCGCCGTCACGACACATCGCGTCGCAGGGCGGCCAGGTTGCACATTATGGTTATCCGGAGTTGTGCATCCCGGTGCGGCACCGCACTTTCACGGTGCCGACATTCCCGGCAATGACGCACAAATCACGGTCTCACTCCAATGTGGGAATTTTTGTGCACGAAGCATACCATCCCTAGGGTTTATCTCAATATGACAATGACTTAATGTTACGCACTGAAACAACCTGCCACGGGTGCGCAATGTATTTACGCTTGAATTTTTTTGCGGGATCTTTATGCCCGTCGCTGCAAAGGCCCGTCTGGCGGGGCTCCGCAGCGTATGAGGAATGGCTTTTCATGGGCATTTTCGGGCTGCTCCGACCCCTGCCGGCAACAATCCCGCGCATTGCTGCCCGACATCGGTAAATCAGGGTGAAAAGCGTAACAAGATATTCACGAATCGGTAAATCATTCAAATTCGACCGATTTTAATTATCTCCGTGCACAATCTTTTTATTGTTTCTCTGCGAGTGATGAAAGCGTTGTGACATGCGATGCACATTTTTCGCCACGCGCAAACTCGTGACGTCTGTTACATCTTCGGGGCGGCGGGCGAGCGATCGCGCCGCAACGGAGGCGGCAATGCCGTTTCGGGTCGGAACGGAAGAGGAAAAACCGGTGGATGGGCGATGCCGGACGTTGCAGCGGACGCGTCAGCGCAGATCGACGGCCAGCGCTGCGGTCACGTCCGCGTCCACGCGCTGCGGCGGCATCGTGTACGCCGGGTGATCGCAACCGATCGACAGCGACGCCCCGCCCCTGAGCGCCGCGCGCATCGGCGCGTCGAGCTCGAAGCGCACGAAGTGCACGGCCGACGTCTTCTCGGCGGTGTCGCGGTCGAGATCCTCATCTGCGATCGCGTAGACGCGCGTGTGTCCGTCGACCTGCAGGTACACGCGATCCTCGACACCGATCAGCCGGGCGAGCGCCGCGCGCCGTTCGATCTCGTGCTCGTACTCGATCTGCATCGTTGCCTTCAGGTTCGTGCCGTCGGGCACGAGCGGCAGATACGCGTCCAGCTCGCCTTCGATGCCGGCCTGGTCGAAGATCTTCTCGATGTGCAGCATCTCCTGGATCTGATAGCGGATCGTCGTTTCGTCCTCGAACAGGAAGCGCAGGTGGTTGCCCAGCGCCACCGCGCGGCGGCGCTTGTACGCGACGAGCCGCGCATGTTCGGCCTTGCGGATCTTCGCGTACGCTTCGAGCGTCAGCAGGGAATCGCGGGTCAACGTCATGGGAGGTCCTCGTGGATCGGCCGGCGGCGGCTCAGATGCCGTATGCGCGGCGCAGCAGCGTAAGCGGATGCGCGAGCGGCGCGGACGGCAGCCCCTTGTCGTCGATGCCCTGCACGATGTGATGACCGGCCAGCGCGCAGTCCGACGACACGAAATCCGGCTGCGGCTCGGCCATCGCCTTGAACACGGGGCCGCCGATCCGCATCGCGTCCGCGTGAAACCCCTTCTTCACGCCGAACGTGCCCGCGTGGCCCGAGCAGCGCTCGACGACATTCACGCGCGTGTCGGGCACGAGCGACAGCGCGTCGGCCGTCTTGCGGCCGATGTTCTGCACGCGCGCATGGCACGGCACGTGATACGAGACGGTGCCGAGGCCCGTCTTGAAATCGGTCTTCAGCAGTCCGTCGCGATGCCGCGCGATCACGTATTCGAACGGATCCCAGAACGCTTCGGCCACCGCGCGCACCGCTTCGTCGCCGGGGAACATCAGCGGCAGTTCGCTCTTGTACATCAGCACGCAGCTCGGGATCGCGCCGATCAGCGCATAGCCTTCGCGCGCATAGCGTTCGAGCACGGGCAGGTTCACGTCCTTCTTCGCGGCCACGCCGGCGAGATTGCCCTGCTCGAGCAGCGGCATCCCGCAGCAGGCTTCGCGCGTGACGAGCTCGTACGGAATGTCGTTGTGCGCGAGGATCGCGAGCAGGTCGTGGCCGATGCCGGGCTCGTTGAAATTCACGTAGCACGTCGCGTAGATCGCGACCTTGCCGGGCGTGCGTTCGCCGTCGCGCACCGGCAAGCCGTCCGACGGCTTCGCCGTGCGCCGGAACTTGCGCGGCGCGAATTCCGGCAGCCACGCATCGCGATCGACGCCGAGCGTCGCCTCGAGCGCATGGCGCGCAGGCGGCGTGCGGTTCACCGCGTTCACCGCCTGCGTGACGATCGGAATGCCGGCGAAGTGGCCGAGCGCGTCGGTGTTCGACAGCACCTTGTCGCGCAACGTCGCTTCGCCGCGCTTGTAGCGCGCGGCCTTGCCGCGCAGCATCAGGTGCGGGAAATCGACGTTCCATGCATGCGGCGGCACGTACGGGCATTTCGTCATGTAGCAGAGGTCGCACAGGTAGCACTGGTCGACGACCTTGCCGAACGCGGCCTTCGGCACCTCCTCGATATCGCCCATCGGCGTGTCGTCGACCAGATCGAACAGCGTCGGAAACGCGCCGCACAACGACACGCAGCGCCGGCACCCGGCGCAGATGTCGAACACGCGCGTCATTTCCGCATCGATCGCGGCCTGGTCGTAGAACGCATCGGACTGCCAGTCGAGCGGATGCCGGGTCGGGGCTTCGAGACTGCCTTCCTTGTGGGGCATGGGGCGCTCCATCCAGCGTGGCGCGCATGCGCGCCAGCGCCGCCCGCCCGATGCGGGCAGCGATGAACGAACAGCCGGCCGCTTGCCGGTCGCACGGCCTGCCGTGCGGCCCGCGGCGGCCCGTCAGTCGACGAGACTGTCCAGCGCCTTCGTGTAGCGGTTCGCGTGGCTGCGTTCGGCTTTCGCGAGCGTCTCGAACCAGTTCGCGATTTCGTCGAAACCTTCGTCGCGCGCGGTCTTCGCCATGCCCGGATACATGTCGGTGTATTCGTGCGTTTCGCCGGCGATCGCCGATTCGAGATTCTGCCGCGATGAACCGAACGGCAAGCCCGTTGCCGGATCGCCGACGGCCTCCAGGTACTCGAGGTGGCCGTGCGCATGGCCGGTTTCGCCTTCGGCGGTCGAGCGGAACAGCGCGGCGACGTCGTTCTGGCCTTCGACGTCAGCCTTCGAAGCGAAATACAGATAACGCCGGTTCGCCTGCGATTCGCCCGCGAATGCGGCCTTCAGGTTCTCTTCGGTTTTGCTGCCCTTGAGTTGAGCCATTTGCGCCTCCGTTCGAGTCGGCGCGGCCGCGTGCGAAGCCGGGCCGATCAGGTATGTGGGGAACGATGCGGGTGCCGCGGCGCGCGCATCGTGCTCTTCAATCTAGGCGCTCGCGTTCGCATCCCCCAATAGGCTTTTTCAATCCGGGTGATAGTGCTTGGCAGAGGAGCGGCGAGCGGTGCGGGGAGCGCGGAGTGGCAAGCGCCGCTGGGAGGCGGCTGGCACACGGTGTGCCGGGTTCGCTCGTGGCTTGTGGCTTGTGGCTTGTGGCTTGTGGCTTGTGGCTTGTGGCTTGTGGCTTGTGGCTTGTGGCTCGTGGCTTGTGGCTCGTGGCTCTCGGCGTGCGCCGAGAGCCGCGCGCGTCACGCGTCCGTCGCGCGCCGGAGCAGCAACTCGCGCTCGCGCTCGTTGCGCGTCAGTTCCGCCGCGCGGCGGAATTCGGCCTTCGCCTCGTCGGCACGGCCCAGCTTCGCCAGCAGGTCGCCGCGCACGCTCGGCAGCCAGTGATAGCGCGCAAGCGCGGGATCGTCGCGCAGCGCGTCGACGAGTTCGAGCGCCGCAGCGGGCCCGAACGCCATCCCGACGGCCACCGCGCGATTCAGCTCGACGACGGGCGACGGTGAGACTTCGGCGAGCGCGTCATACAGCGCGACGATCTGCGCCCAGTCCGTATCCGACGCTTGCCGAGCACGCGCATGGCAGGCGGCCAGCGCGGCCTGCAGCGCATACGGCCCGCGTACGCCGCCGAGCTTCGTCGCACGTTCGAGCGCCGCGAGGCCGCGCCGGATCAGCAGCGGATCCCAGCGACTGCGATCCTGGTCGAGCAGCAGCACGGGACGGCCCTGCGCATCGGTACGCGCATGCATGCGCGACGCCTGCAGCTCCATCAGCGCGACGAGCCCGAGCACCTCGCTCTCGTCCGGCGCCAGCCCGGCCAGCACCCGGCCGAGCCGCAACGCCTCGTCGCACAGCGCCGGGCGCGTCCAGTCGTCGCCCGAGGTCGCCGCATGGCCTTCGTTGAACACGAGATAGATCACTTCGAGCACCGACGCGAGCCGCGCGGGCCGCGCATCGGCCGCCGGCACCTCGAACGGCACGTGCGCCGCCGCGAGCGTGCGCTTGGCGCGCACGATCCGCTGCGCGATCGTCGGCTCGGGCGTGAGGAAGGCGCGCGCGATCTCGCCCGTCGTCAGCCCGCCTAGCAGCCGCAGCGTGAGTGCCACGCGCGCATCGGTCGACAGCACCGGATGGCATGACGTGAAGATCAGCCGCAGAAGATCGTCGCCGATGTCGTCGTCGCTCGCGTCGGCAAGCGCCTCCGCGATGTCGGGGACGACGTGCGCTTCGAGCGCGTCCATCTCGTGGCCGAGCTGGTCGCGCTTCGCCGCGTGGAGCGACTCCTGCCGGACACGATCGAGTGCGCGACGCTTCACGGCCGTCATCAGCCATGCGGCCGGGTTGTCGGGCACGCCGTCGACGGGCCAGTGCTCGAGCGCCGTGACGAGCGTGTCCTGCGCCAGTTCCTCGGCCACGCCGACGTCGCGCACCACGCGCGCGGCGCGCGCGATGATCTTGGGCGCCTCGATCCGCCAGACCGCTTCGATCGCACGGTGAGTCGCCTCACGCGTCACGACGCCTGCCCCTCGGTGGAAGCGTCCAGCGGCATGGCCATCAGTTCCCATGCATGGCCGTCCGGATCGTCGAACCCATGGCCATACATGTTCGGGTACTCGCGCGGCGCCTGCGGCGCGGACCCGCCGGCCGCCAGCGCCTTCGCGACGATCGCGTCGACCTCGGCCCGGCTGTCGCACGACAGGCACGACAGGACCTGCACCTGCGTTGCCGGATCGATGATGGTTTTGCCGGTGAACGTCTGGAAAAACGGCCGCACGAGCAGCATCGCGAAGATCGCGTCGCTGATCTTGATGCAGGCGGCCTGGTCATTGGTATAGGCCGGTACGACCTCGAAGCCGAGCGCCTGGTAGAACGCCTTCGAGCGCGGCAGGTCGGCCACGGGCAGGTTGATGAAGACCATCTTGTGCATGTCGGGTGCTCCCGGTGAGGTTGGATTCAGGCGGGCAATCAGTCAGGCGCCGGGACGGCCGACGTGGAGTTCGCGGAACCGCTCGACCGCGTCGCTCGGCGTGAGGTCGTCGAGCTCGAACAGCGGCCGCACCTCGATCTCGCAATCCATCTCGGCGCCGAACGGCGCGGGGAACCGGCGCGTCCATTCGAGCGCTTCATCGCGCGACCGCACCTGGATCAGCGTATAGCCGGCAATCAGTTCCTTCGTTTCGGCGAACGGTCCGTCGATCACGGTGCCCTTGCCGCCCGTGTAGCGCACGCGCCACCCACGCGCGCTTGGCCGCAGCCCGTTCGCGTCGAGCAGCACGCCGGCCCTGGCCAGTTCTTCGTGATAGACGGTCATGGCCTCGACCAGCCGGTTGTCCGGCAATGCGTCGGATTCGCTGACGGCGTTCGCCCGGATCATGATCATGAATCGCATCGTTCACTCCTTGTCGTCGGTGGAAGGCGGCGCCGATTCATCGGTGCCTTATCCGGACGACGGCCGGAAGACGACCGGATCGACATATTCCGCGACATATCAGGGTAAATACCGAGTCGCGACCTTCACAGGAAGCACGGGCCGACCGCCCGCACCTCGACCGTGCACCATTGCGCGGCCGGGCACTGGCGCGCAATCTCGATCGCTTCCTCGCGCGTGTCGACGTCGACGATGAAGAAGCCGCCGACCATCTCCTTCGCCTCCGCGAACGGGCCGTCGATCAGGCGCGTCTCGCCGTCGCGCACCTGCACGCGCGTGCCGCGCTCGGATCGCTCCAGCGACTCGACGCCGCGCAGCACGCCGCGCGCCTTCAGCGTCTCGGCGAAATCGACCATCCGCGCGTACAACGCCTGACCTTCGTCGAGCGTGCGTTCGGCGCGCTGGTCGGTCGGCTCGACAATCAACAGCATGTAAGACATGGATTTCTCCTGTGGGAACGGGGCGCGGCGGCGTTCGCTGCGCGATCGGGATGCGCCGGCCGATGCAAAAGCGTAGCAGCCGCCGTGCGGCTTGCATCGTCGGCCGATCGGCAACTGGCCGGACGGCCATTTCGACCGCTTCCTGACATTTTGCCGTCAAGATGCCTTCCCGAACCGTCGGATTTTCTTCCTGTGGACCGCCCCATGTCACGCCTGCTTGTGCCGCTTGCCATTGCACCGTTCATCGCCCTCGCCGCGCTGGCCGCTCCCCCTGCCCGGCCGGCCGTGGCCGCGCCGCCGGTCAGCGCCGGCTGCGGCGGCGCAACCACGCCCATTGCCGACCTTCGCCGCGCTGGCGGCCCGTCGCCGCTGGCCGGGCAAACGACCTCGATAGAAGCGGTCGTCACTGCTGCGTTCGGCGGCGCCCACGGCCTCGGCGGCTTCTTCGTCCAGCAGGCCGACGCGCAGCGCCGGCACCGGCCGGGCGTCCCCGAAGGCATGTTCGTATACGCGCCAAACGCCAGCGCGAAGGCCGGCGATCTCGTGCACCTCACGGGCCGCGTCGACGAGCGCTACGGCCGGACGCAATTCACGCTGTCTGGCGGCGTGGCCGTCTGCGCCCGCAGGCAAAAGGTCACGCCCGCAACGCTCACGCTGCCCGTCGCCACCGAGGCGGTGCTGGCCGCGCTTGAAGGCATGCGGGTGCGCCTGCCGCAAACCCTGACCGTCAGCGATACCCACGAACTCGGCCGCTACGGCAGCATCGTCCTCAGCCATGGCCGGCTGCGCGTCCCGACCCACGTCGCACCGCCGGCCGAGGCTGCCGCGATCGCGACCGCCAACGCACGCAACCGCATCGTGCTCGACGACGGCTCGAGCCGCCGCGATCCCTCAATCGTGCGCTATCCGCCGCCGTCGCTGAGCGCCGTCAACACGCTGCGTGCGGGCTACACGGTACGAGGCGTCGAAGGCGTGCTCGAACTGCGCTACGGCGCATGGCGGCTGCAACCGGTTGCCGGCGCGGCGCCGGTGTTCGATGCCGCCCCGAACCCGCGTACCGAGGCGCCGGCCCGGCACCCGGATGCCGACGTGCGCATCGTGTCGTTCAACGTATTCAACTATTTCAACGGCGACGGGAGCGGCGGCGGATTCGATGCCCCGGCCAACCGCGGCGCGAAAACGCCCGCCGCGTTTGCGCGGCAGGAGACGAAGATCGTCGCGGCGTTGCGCGCGCTGCGTGCCGACGTGATCGGGCTGATGGAGATCGCGAACAACGGCCACGGCAACGCGAGCGCCGCCCAGCGTCTCGCCGCGCAACTCGGCGACGGCTGGCGCGCGGTCGAACCCGGCACCGCGCGCCTCGGCCGCGATGCGATCGCAGTCGCGCTGCTGTACGACAGCCGCACGGTCGAGCCGGCCGGGCACGCCGCGACCGTCGCACTCGGCGGCCGGCACCGCCCGCCGCTCGCGCAGACGTTCCGCCGCATCGGCGGCACGCGCGCCTTCACGGTCGCGGTCAATCACCTGAAATCGAAGAACTGCCCGAACGCGACCGGCGCCGATCGTGACCAGTCGGACGGCCAGGGCTGCTGGAATGCGGCGCGCACGCGAGCCGCCGCGCGCGTCGCCGACTGGCTCGCCACATCGCCGACCGGCACCACGGCCGATGGCGTGCTGCTGATCGGCGACCTGAACAGCTACGCGAAGGAAGACCCGGTGCGCGCGCTCGAGTCGCGCAGCTACGAGAACCTGGTGGCCCGCTTCGTCGGCGATGCTGCGTACAGCTACGTATTTCGCGGCGAAGCGGGCAGCCTTGACCACGCGCTGGCCACGCCGGCGCTCGCCGCGCGTGTGAGGGCCGTGCACGTCTGGCGCATCAATGCCGACGAGCCGGCCGCCCTGCAACCCGTGCCCGATTACAAAACGTCCGCACATCGGTCGATTTATTACGCACCCGACGCGTATCGGTCATCGGATCACGATCCCGTCGTGATCGACGTCGCGCTTGGCGATGGCGGCACGCCAGCAGCCCCGGGCACGAACCGTGCTCTTCCAGCAGGCGTCGATTAGTGCATTTGCATCAGCACGAGGCTTGCAACGGCACTATTTACCTGATGGCCCTGGCGACGCGATATTTACCGGACCTTCACCGTGTACCGAAGCCCGATACGCCGCTTCGCCCGGAATGCGAATTTTTTTCAATCGCCGCGCCGCCCCGTGCGGCGGGGCTTTGCGGCAATCCTGCCGACGAATTGAAAATTTGTCTCGAAACAAAATCGGGCCAAGTGAATCACACAGGTTGCTGGGATTCGTCTTATCTTCAAATTTGCCTTGTAATCGAAGGAGGATAAACACCATGGCGCTCACCGACTCGATCGAACACAAGCTGGACCGCGGCCTCTCCGACATTCGTCGCACGGGCCGGCGCGTGGGGCGCACGACGCGCTCGGCCGCCCGCGACCTGCATGCCGACGTCACCGACGATCTGCGCGGGCTGGTCGACGAACTGGAAGATCTGCTGAAAAACGATGGCGACGGCGATATCGCCGCGCTGCGCAAGCGCGTGCAATCCAGACTCGATGAAGCGCGCGGCGCGCTCGACCACGCGTCGGGCAGCGCGGCCGCCCGGCTGCGCGATTCGGCCGAACGCGTGTCGCAGGTCGTGCAGGACAACCCGTGGCAAACCGCCGGCGTCGTCGCCGGCCTCGCGTTCGTTGCGGGCCTGCTCCTTGCCCGCCGTTGAGCGGAGCCGGCTGCCACGCGCCCGCCCCGTCCGTCCTCAATCAGACAAACGAAGGAGAAACGCCATGCAAAAGACCTTTGCCATGAAAGCCGCCGCCGCCGTCCTGCTCGGCAGCCTCGCGCTCGCCGGCTGCACGACCACCCCGGACAAACCGGATGGCGCCGCGGCCAGCGCGTCGAAGCGCCAGTCGATCGACGCCAGCGTCAACGCGACGCTGTCGCGCCTCTACTCGACGGTGCCGGGTTCGCGTGAACTCGTCGCGAAATCACGCGGCGTGCTCGTGTTCCCGAACGTGCTGCAAGCCGGCTTCATCGTCGGCGGCCAGTCCGGCAACGGCGCGCTGCGCGTAGGCGGCAGCACGGTCGGCTATTACAACACGTCGTCGCTGTCGGTCGGCCTGCAGGCCGGCGCGCAGTCGAAGGCGATCGTGTTCCTGTTCATGACGCAGGATGCGCTCGACTCGTTCCGCAAGTCCGAAGGCTGGGCCGCGGGCGCCGACGCCTCGGTCGCAGTCGTGAAGGTCGGCGCGAACGGCGCGGTCGACTCCAATACCGCCACCGCCCCGGTCGAGGTGCTGATCCTGACCAACGCGGGCCTGATGGGCGACCTGTCGGTGAACGGCACCAAGGTCACGAAGCTCAACATCTGACGATGCGGCACGCGGCGTCACGCCGCGTTTGCTTCCCGGCAGCGCCGCGGCCCAGGCCGCGGCGTTTTCGCATGGGCCGCGCGCAGCGGCTATGATGGCGGCGCCTTTGCGGGCATACTCCGCTTCGGGCCGCCCTGCGTCGCATTTCGCCGCGAACCCGTGACGATCGGGAACCGATCGCGCGCGGGGCAACGAGATTCAATCAAACCACGCATCAATCTGCGCGAACGTCATCCATGGAAAGCGGACACGACCACCAAAAATTCTTCTATTTCCTGCTGGCCGCGGTCACCGTCGGACTCTGCTGGATCCTCGCGCCGTTTTCCGGAGCCGTGTTCTGGGGCACCATTCTCGCGATCCTGTTCCAGCCCGTGCAGCGCTGGCTCGCCGCCCGCTTCGGCAAGCGGCGCAACCTGGCCGCGCTCGTCACACTGTCGCTGATCGTCCTGATCGTGATCCTGCCGCTCGTGTTCGTCGCCGCGACGCTCGTGCAGGAAATCGCGTACGTGTACCAGGAGCTCAAGGACGCCCAGCCGAACTATTCGCAGTATTTCCACGACATCATTCACGCGCTGCCGACGTCGATCCAGAACCTGCTGCAGAAATACGGGCTGACCAACATCCCGGGCATCCAGAAGAAGCTGACCGACGGCGCCGCGCAAATCAGCCAGTTCGCGGCCACCCAAGCGCTCAGCATCGGCCAGAACACGTTCCAGTTCGTCGTGAGCTTCGGCGTGATGCTGTACATGGTGTTCTTCCTGCTGCGCGACGGCGGCGAGATCGGCCGCCGCGTGCGCCGCGCGCTGCCGCTCGACGAGGAGCACAAGAACCTGCTGCTCGCGAAGTTCACGACCGTCGTGCGCGCAACGGTGAAGGGCAACATCGCGGTCGCGCTCGTGCAGGGCGCGCTCGGCGGCCTGATCTTCTGGATCCTCGGTATCGAGGGCGTGGTGCTGTGGGGCGCGCTGATGGCGTTCCTGTCGCTGCTGCCCGCGATCGGCGCGAGCCTCGTATGGGTGCCGGCCGCGCTCTACTTCCTGATGATCGGCGCGGTCTGGAAGTGCGTGATCCTCGTCGCGTTCTGCGTGGGCGTGATCGGCCTCGTCGACAACCTGCTGCGCCCGATTCTCGTCGGCAAGGACACGAAGATGCCCGACTGGGTCGTGCTGATTTCGACGCTCGGCGGGATGGCGCTGTTCGGCATCAACGGCTTCGTGATCGGGCCGCTCGTCGCCGCGCTGTTCATGGCGAGCTGGGATATCTACGCGCGCGCCGAACAGGGCGAATGACGCATCGCGTGGCCGCATGCCACGCACCTGCCAGCACGCGCCGTCATGGATGGCGAATGCGGATCACGACGGGCGCCTCGGCGCCCGTTTCTTCATCCGCTGCGAGCCTCATCACGCCGCCATACGGGCCCACGCGATACGTGCGGCCCGATACCAGCGGCACGCTTCGATCGTCGTGCGCATCGCGCCACGTTGCACGCACGCGCGCCGCGACATCGGGCGAGAACGCCGCACCGTCGGGCCCGACCAGCGCCACATGGGCGCCCGGCAAACGCCGGCCATGTGCATCGAATCGCAGCGTTGCAGCCGACCCGCCGTTCGCCACCTCTCGTCCTTCGACCACCACGCCCGACGGTGCGTCGAGCGTCACATCGTAGAGATCGACGAGCGCGCCGGCGAACCGCACGATGCCGTCCGACGCGGCGTGCCCGGCCGCCACCGCATTCGACATCGCGAACGCCACGCCAAGCCCGATTGCGACCTGCCGCACGGCACCGGCACACCGCACCGTTCGATTGCGCATCGCCACCGATGCCGCCCGCTTCGCGTCGTTTCGCATGTTCCCTCTCCTCTTGCGCGTGACCAGAAAAAAAGGCGGCGTGACGCGTCGGTCACGCCGCCTGTCTGCTGGCAATCACTTTAGGGAGAGACGTCCGGACAATATATGGGACAAGTCCGAAACTAAGGCCCGACAAATCGAACCCGCTGCGTTCACGGCCCTCGCGACAGCGTACGAACGGCATCGCACGCTGCGCGGCAGGCCGGTCACGCGCCGGGATCGACGCGCAGCACGAGCTTGCCGCGATGGTCGCCGTCGAACAGGCGATTCAGCACGTCAGGTGCATTCTCGAGACCGTCTGCAACAGTCTCCTCGGCCTTGAGCCGGCCGTCGCGCAGCCAGCCCGCGAGCGTCTGCACGGCTTCACGGCTCTTGCGATAGTCGAGGATCAGGAAGCCGCGCATCGTCAGCCGCTTCGAGATCAGCACGCCGACGTCGTCCGCCGCGCGCCCGCTGTTGTAGTTCGAAATCACGCCGCACAGCGCGACACGCCCGCCGATCACCATCCGCGACAGCACCGCGCGCATCACCTCGCCGCCGACATTTTCGAAGTTCACGTGCACGCCGTCCGGCGTCGCCGCCTTCAGTTGCTGACGGAAATCGTCGGCCTTGTAGTCGACGGCCGCGTCGAAGCCGAGCGTCTCGGTCAGGTAGCGGCACTTGTCCGCGCCACCCGCGATGCCGACCACGCGTGCGCCGTGGATCTTGCCGATCTGCCCGGCGATCGAGCCGACCGAGCCGGCCGCCGCCGATACCACGAGCGTCTCGCCCGGCTGCACCGGCGCGATGTCGGTCAGCCCGTAGTACGCGGTCAGCCCGCTCATCCCGCACGCGCCGAGCAGCGTCGGCAGCGGCAGGCCCGACTGCGCGGGCAGCTTCACGAGCTGCGCGGCCTGCTCGGCCGGCACGACCGCGTAGTCCTGCCAGCCGACGAGCCCCTGCACGAGATCGCCTTCCGCGAAACCCGCGTTGCGCGACGCGACCACGCGGCCGATACCGAGCGCGCGCATCACCTCGCCGATCGCGACGGGCGGCAGGTACTGCGGCACGTCGCTCATCCACACGCGGTTGGTCGGGTCCATCGACAGGTACAGCACGCGCACGAGCACCTCGCCGTCGGCAAGCGCCGGCACCGGCGTCTCGACGAGCGAGAAGTGTTCGCGGCCGACCCGTCCTTCCGGGCGCGTCTTCAGCAACAGTTGGCGGTTCACGGGTGTGGACATGATGTTCTCCTCCGGTCGTTGTAGTTCGGGATGCGCGTCAGACCGCGCACATGCCGCCGTCGATCACGAGTTCGGCGGCCGTCACGAAGCGGCTCTCGTCTGACGCGAGATACACGGCCGCGTGCGCGACGTCGTCCGGCTCGCCGAGCCGGCGCAGCGGAATGCCGCGCGCGAGCTTGCGCGTCGCGTCGCGTTCGCCGAGCGACTGGAACAGCGGCTCGACGATCCCCGTGCGGATGAACGCCGGGTGAATCGAATTGCAGCGCACGTCGATCTCGCGGCGTGCGCAGTCGATCGCGACCGACTTCGTCAACGACGCGACCGCCGCCTTCGACGCGTTGTACGCGGTGAAATCCGGCTCGACCTTGAACGCGGCGACCGACGAGATGTTGATGATCGACGCGGGATGGCTTTCGGCCAGATACGACAGCGCGTGCTTGCAGCCGAGCACGATGCTCTCGACGTTGATCGCCATCACGCGCCGCCACTCGTCCAGTTCGATCTGCGCGGGCGAGCCGATCGAGCCGACGCCCGCGTTGTTGACGAGCACCGACAGCCCGCCCATCGCATCGACCGCCTGCGCGAGCAGCGCCTGCCAGCGTGCTTCGTCGCGCACGTCCTGCGTCGCGGCGAACGCGACCGGCGTCGCATGGCCCGCGTTGAGTTCCTGCGCGAATGCGTCGAGCACCGCGGCTTCCGCGATGTCGGTCACGAACACGCGCGCGCCCTGCTCGACCATCCGGCGCGCGATCGCGCGGCCGAGGCCGCCCGCGGCGCCCGTGATGTATGCGCACTTGCCGGCAAGGCGCGAAGAAACGACTGTCATGTGACCTGCTCCTATCGTGAATCGTCGTCGCGGAACGCTGCCGCGACGGGTGGGCCGTGCCTGTTCCGGCCGACGCGGGCCGGTTGACCGTGCCTCGACATCACGAGGCGCCGCACGGTTTCCGCGAGTATATCGACATGAACCTGACGCGTGCCGGACGCGCCGAGCCGCGTGCCCCGGTTGAACGACAGCCAGCGTACGCGAATGCCGCCAATCGATGAAATGAATAATCGTTATGCCCGGTCATAGGCCCTGTTCATGACCTTCGCGTGTCGATGCGCATGCACGGGCCGGCGGCACCTGCGGATCATGTCGACCGGCCGGTTCGTTGATTCAGGGAATGACGAGGCGCGGCGTTCCGCGTCGACGCGAAAGCGGCCGGGAAGACTGACGGTGTGGAATCGTGCAACCGCCGGGCGAATGCCGGCGGCAATAAGGCAGCGCCGGGGCGCCGCGACAGGCTTCCGTCAGAATCCGTCGCCCGACGGCGCGCGCACGAACGCGCAGAGTTGCGGCGAGTGGGTGTCGATCATCTGCTGGAACGGCGCACGGTGCCCGTACGCGATGCCCGACACGAGCAGCAGGCAGACGGCCGCGACGCGCGGCGAGAATGCCCGCTGCCGCGCGCTGTCGTAGCCGCGCAGGAACACCAGCGCGACCAGCGCGCCGAGCATCCAGCCGACGATCACTTCCGGAACGGTGTGCGAATGATCGAACACGCGCGCGACGGCCGTGACCGCGCCGACGGCCAGCCCGGCCGCGATGCCGGGCGCCTTGCCCGGCCGGAACGCCTGCCAGAGCATCGACAGCGCGACGGTCCACACGGACGTCGACAGCATCGTATGGCCGCTGATCACGCGGAAATCGAATTGCGGCAGCTCGATGCCGCAGCCGGCATAAAGGATCTTGGTGGCGCCGACGAGGCCCATGCCGGCGGCAAGCAGCACGCCCCAGCGGACGGCGAGGCGCCAGTCGGTCAGTGCGAACCACGCCGCGCAGGTCAGCGCGATCGGCAAGGTCAGCGCGGCATCGCCGATGTTGCTGATTTCACTCCACATAACGGACTTCGGACGACGATCGAAAGGCCGCAGTTTACCGCATGCGCGCCGCGCGCCTGTGTCAGCCTGTGACAGGCTGTATCAGCCCGCGACACCGGTAATCAGCAGCAGGTTCGTGCCGGTGATGACGACGAACAGCGCCCACGCGGCAATCTGCATCCCGCGCCCGATCGTGTGCTCGCCCATCGTGTTGCGATCGCTGACCGAGCGGATCAGCGGCCACATCGCGAACGGCAGCTGCAGGCTCAGCAGCACCTGGCTCCACACGAGCAGCTGCCCGACCGAGCCGTCGCCGAGCCACAGCACGCCGATCAGTGCCGGCACGAGCGCGAGCCCGCGCGTGATCAGCCGGCGCTGGTAGCACGGGATCTTCGTATGCAGGAAACCGTCCATGATGACCTGGCCGGCGATCGTGCCGGTCAGCGTCGAGCTCTGCCCCGACGCGAGCAGCGCGATGCCGAACAGCAGCGCGGCCGCGCCGCCCGCGATCGGCGTAATCAGTTTGTAGGCCTGCTCGATGTCGGTCACGTTGTGCTGGCCCGTTGCGTGGAACGCTGCGCCCGCGACGACCAGGATCGCCGCGTTGACGAGCATCGCAACGAACAGCGACACGCAGGTATCGATGCGCACCAGCGCGAGCGTGTCGCGGATCATCCCGCGCGCGCCGCCGACCACGTGCCGCGTCTGCACGACCGACGAATGCAGGTACAGGTTGTGCGGCATGATCGTCGCGCCGACGATGCCGAGCGCGAGCACGATCGCGTCCTTGCGGTCGTGACCCGGATCGCCCGGCACCAGCCCGCCGACCACCGCGTGCCAGTCGGGCGGCGTGATCGCGACC
Organism: Burkholderia sp. SRS-25; assembly: GCF_004343765.1. Taxonomy (NCBI): domain Bacteria; kingdom Pseudomonadati; phylum Pseudomonadota; class Betaproteobacteria; order Burkholderiales; family Burkholderiaceae; genus Burkholderia; species Burkholderia sp. SRS-25. The sequence goes on along the minus strand of NZ_PTXM01000010.1, from coordinate 138,181 downwards.
TGCGCGACGAAGCAGAACGCCATCGTCGCGATCAGCGCGAGCACGATCGCCTCGATCTGCCGGAACCCCTTGCCCTGCAGGCCGAGCACGATCACCGTGTCGAGCGCGGTCAGCACGACGCCCCACGCGAGCGGCACGCCGAGCAGCAGCTTGAACGCGAGCGCGCAGCCGAGCACTTCCGCGATGTCGCAAGCGATGATCGACACTTCGGCGGTCACCCACTGCACGAGGCGGCCGAACCGGCCGTAGCGGTCGTAGCTGGCCTGCGCGAGATCCTTGCCGGCAACGAGGCCGAGCCGCGCGGCGAGCATCTGCAGGAAGATCGCCGCGAGGCTCGAGAACGCGACGACCCACAGCAGCGAATAGCCGAACTGCGAGCCGGCCTGGATGTCGGTCGCCCAGTTGCCGGGATCCATGTAGCCGATCGCGACCAGCAGGCCGGGGCCGAAGAAGCGCTTGAGCTTCTGCCAGCGCGGCGCGCCGGCATCGATCGTGATGCTGCCCTTGACTTCCGACGGGCAGAAAGGGGCGGTGGCGGTAGTGGGAAGGAAGGACATGGAAAACAGGGCTCGAGATCGTGACAGGACGATTCTACGGGTATCCGCCCGATTTTCTCCCGCGTGGCGTCTCACGCGGCGCGATGCCCCTCGGTGCCGTCGCCGGCCCCCTCGCCCGCATCGGCCGGCCTCACGCCACGGGTGAGGATCCTTTCGCGCTCGGTGACGCGGAATTCGGTCGGCGACATCAGCATGCGCTGGCGAAACAGCTTCGCGAGCCGCTCGCCGCTGCCGAAGCCGGTGCGGCGCGCGACCTTATCCGCCGGCAGCGTCGTGTGGACCAGCATGTGGCATGCGCGCTCGAGCCGCACGTGCTGGACGAACTCGGTCGGCGTCACGCCGATTTCCTTCTTGAAGCGCCGCAGGAAGTTGCGCTCGCTCATCGCGGCGGCCTGGGCCGCGTTCGCGATCGAGATGCGGTTCACGCTCTGCGCGCGCAGCCGCTGCGCCGACATCCGGATCGACGGGCTCGCGCTCAGCTCGCGAAAGGCCCACATCGACTGCGTATAGCGCTGCTCGACCGGCCGCAGCAGGTTGCTGGCGATCTCCTGCGCGGCGATGTCGCCGAGCTCGACGCGGAACATGTCGAGCACGGCGGCGAATACGTCGGTTTCGCCGGCCTGCAGCTCGACCGTCGTGGCGCCCCGTCGCGCGCCGCGGCCGGGCTGCCCGTCGATCGCCGCCGACGGACGCGGCATGGCCGCGAGCGTGGGCAGGTCCATCCCGTCGACGATCCAGCGCGCATGACGGCGAATGTCCGAGAGGCGACGCCGCAGTGCGTCGTCCCAGTTGACGGCCGCGCGGTCGCCGTGAAGATGAAAGAACGCGAGCGCGCGGCGGCCGTGCTCGTCGCCGAGCGGCTCCGCCGCAATGCTCACGCCGGATGACGACTGCAACAGCCCCCCGCTTTCGGATACGTACTTCAGCTGGTAGTCAGCACTGTATGCGTGCAGGCGATTCGCCAGGTTGAAAGCCTCGCCAAGACGCGCGGCCTGGGCCAACGAAAATCCCGTACTCAAATAGATAACGACCCATCTCTGATCTGCTGCATTCACTGGCCAAGCCCCCGACTTGTTCGACTTCTTCTAATACCGTCGAACTGTCAGGCTTATATTTGGTTTGAATGCGTGCGACAGGACGGCTATCCCGAAATATGAAGCGACGGCATCTTAGCCGAACGGGTCGCGCCTTTGGCGCGAAATGGCCGACGTGGACAGCATGATGGCGGATTACTACAGGCTGTTACGGTTTGCTGACGGCCCTGTATGGAATTGCCCGGGCCGATATCGCCCATTATTGCGATTGTGTGTGTCGCAATCCGCGCATTTCATTGCGACTTATTGCGTCGGATATCCGGATAAATGCACAACCGAATATCGGCTCGAACGATATCGATTCGTATCCCATGCCATCGATTGCCACACAGGAAAACCCGCCGCATCCGTAGCCTGCGCATCCTTTAGAATCGGTCCACCCTTCACCACGCCACCCGCGCCCCGTGCCCGCCGATCACCGTCTCGACCTGAACCTGTTTCGCGTGCTCGACGCCGTCTACGTGCATGGCGGCATCGGCGCGGCCGCCCGCGCGCTGCACCTCACGCAGCCGGCCGTCACACATGCGCTCAACCGGCTGCGCGCGCATTTCGACGATCCGCTGTTCGTGCGGCAGGGCAATCGCGTCGTCGCAACCGAACGCACGCGGTCGATCATCGCGGACGTGCAGTTGCACCTGACGGGCCTGCAAGGCACCGCGCGCGCACCGTCGGCATTCGATCCCGCGACGCTCGACCTGAGCATCGCGGTCGGTATTCGCGACGTGCTCGAATCGATCGCGCTGCCGCGGATCGTCGCCGCGTTCGCCGATGAAGCGCCGGGCCTGCGGCTCGTGAGCCGCCGCATCGCGGTGGCCGACATCGAGCGCGAACTCGCATCGGGCAATCTCGATCTCGCCGTCGATCGCCGCGTGCCGACCGGCCCGCGCATCGCCACCGAACACCTGCTCGACGATTCGCTCGTCGTCGCGCTGCGCGGCGATCATCCGCTTGCGCGCGAACCGCTGCGGCGCGCCGACTATTTCGCGGCGCAGCATGTCTCGGTGTCGTCGCTCGGCGAGCCGCAATCGCTCGACGTGCTGCTCGGCAACGACGGCCGCTTCCGCGATATCCGGCTCACCTGCCAGCACTATTTCGCCGCGTGCCAGATCGCCGCGACCGGCAACCTGCTGGTCACGCTGCCGCACACCTATGCGTTGCGGATGGCCGCGCTGCTGCCGATCGTCGTGCGGCCGCTGCCGTTGCGGCTCAAGCCGTTCCCGCTCCTCGCGTACTGGCACGAATCGCGCGATGCCGATCGCGCGCACCAGTGGGTGCGCGAGCGCATCGCCACGCTCGTGCGCAGCAGCGCCGGCGCCGCCGACGCATAGCGCGCGGCGCACGCCTTCAAGATCGGGACGGTATGCTGACGGCTGCACGCCGCCACGCGGCGCCCGCTTCCCTGTTCCCTCTTCCCGCTGACCGGAGAATACCCATGTCGCTCATCCATGCCGCCGCCGTCTTCGACGCCGATGCGCCCGACTACGTCGTCCAGCTGCAGGCCGGCACGCACGCAATGACCGGCGACGAAGCGCCCCGCGAAGGCGGCCAGGATCGCGGGCCGGCGCCGTACGAGTTCGTGCTGGCCGGCCTCGCGCAATGCACGGCCGCGACGCTGCGCATGTATATGCAGCGCAAGACGTGGCCGGCCACGCGCATCGACGTGCGCACCGAGTTGCATGCCGATCGCGACGGCACGCAATACGTGCGCCGCGTCGTGACGCTCGACGGCCCGCTCGATGAAGCGCAACGCCAGCGCCTCGCCGAAATCTGCGAGAAAACACCGGTCACGCAGTTCATCAAGCGCGGCACGCGGATCGACACGACGCTGAACTGACACGCCACGCACGAACGCACGCGGCACACGGTCGCCGCGCAAAAAAGAAACGGGGGGCCGCGCACGATGCGCGGCCCCCCGTTTCGTCGAACCCGTCAGGCGCTTACAGGCCGAGCGCGGACAGGTCGAGCTTGCCGTCCTTCAGCGGCGGGCACCAGAAATACGCACCCGTCAGCGGCCGCGTGAAGCGGAACAGGCCGTCGACGATCCCGTCTTCCGCGCCGCTCATCCGGCGCATCTGCACGTCGAACGCGCGGAACGAGCAGCCGAACGCGACGAAGTAGAGGCCCGCGCGACGCGCGTCCGACCACGGCGACGAACGGCGCAGCATGAACGCCTCGGGCTCGAAGCTTTCCTGCGCGGTGCGCTTCACATGCGCGAACTCGGGTGCGTCGTCGAGTTCTTCGTTGTCCGAGCGGCGGCGCCCGACGATGTTGTCCATGTCGCCCGACGGGATGCGCTCCATCTGGTCGAAGTCGTGCAGCCATTGCTGGACCGCGACGAAGCTCGCCCCGTCGAGCCCCTCGTCCTGCCCCGTCACGATCGCCGCGGCCACCGCTTCGTCGCCTTCCGGGTTTTCCGTGCCGTCCTCGTAGCCGGACAGGTCGCGATCGTTCGAATAGCGGAAACCGTCGACCGCGTCCTGCAGCGCAAACGCCGGCGCCAGCGCGCGTTCGATCGCCCGTGCGCGCAGCACGATCTCGCCGCGATCGTCGCCGCGCAGCCAGACCCACACGTCGGCCGGCGTCGCCGGCAGCGTGCGGTCCTTCACCGCGAACGCCGGGAATTCGGTCAGGCCCGGCACCGGACGCCCGAGGTACGCCGCCAGCGCATGCCCGAACCCGACCACCGTGTCGCGTCCGTCGACGATCTCGCGCAGCGCGGCCAGCGCCGCCGCCACATTGCCGTCATTCGACATCGTGAAAGTGAGGTATCGGGCCGCCGAATCGATCGGGGCCAGGATGCCTTGCTGAACGTCGCTCATCGTTTCCTCAGGAATGTATCGTGGTGAATCTGCGAGGGCCGCGGCGGCGTGCGCCGCAGACGCCGAAGTGTAATCGACGCGCGTGCCGGCCCTTGCGCTGCCGCACTGGGGAAAGGCACCAAAAGAAGGGCCGAAACCCTGAATACTAACGTATCGACGCTGCAACGCCGCATTCGTCAGACGTTGCGGCGCGCCCTTCACTGCTGATAAAATCTTTTCGCGTCTTTTCGGCGTCTTTTCAACCGTTCACTTCAGGGGAGGTGCAGATGTTCCGAATGCCAGCAACCTTCCCGAACGTGGTCCCACGGCTCAGCTGATCCAGCCCGCCGTCCGCGCCGGCTCCCGAGTTTTCCGCTAACCCGTCAGCCGCGCCGTTTCCCGACAGCCCGTTTCGTTTTCCGCCCGCGATTTTCGCGCGGCCCGGCTGTTGCGTTTTCGATGTTCTCCGAACCGGAAAGTCCCGTCGCGCGATGCGCCGGGCAACGATAAATGACCAGAAAAACCTCCCATCTGGGCGGCCAGGCATTCCAGGCCGTCTTCGGCTTCACCTTCCGCTACTGGCGCAAGCAGCCGGCACGCACCGCCCTGGTCGCGAGCCTCGCACTGCTCGCCGCGCTCGCCGACGTGCTCACGCCGCTGTTCGCGGGCCGCCTCGTCGACGCGCTGTCGACCGGCCTGTCCGATCGCGCCGCCGCGTGGCATGCGGCGCTCGTCGCGTTCGGCACGCTCGCCGCGCTCGGCCTCGGCGCGACGGTGCTGCGGCAAGGCGTCTACCTGAACATCATCACGCTCACGTTGAAGATGATGAGCGAGATCGCGGCTGCGTCGTTCCATCGCGTGCAGCGCTTCTCGACCGACTGGCACGCGAACAGCTTCGCGGGCTCGACCGTGCGCAAGATCACGCGCGGAATCTGGGCGCTCGACCTGCTGAACGACACCGTGCTGATCGCGCTGCTGCCGTCGGTCACGATGCTCGTCGGCGCCACCGTGCTGCTCGGCACGCACTGGCCCGTGATGGGGCTCGTCGTCGGCGCGGGTTCGCTGCTGTACATCACGGTAACGGTGGCCGTGTCGCTCGGCATCGTCGCGCCGGCCGCGCGGCTCGGCAACCTGTGGGACACGCGCATGGGCGGCGCGCTCGCCGATGCCGTGAGCTGCAACGCGGTCGTCAAGGCGTTCGGCGCGGAAACGCGCGAGGAAGCGCGGCTCGCGCGCGTGATCGGCAAGTGGCGGCAACGCACGCGCCGCACGTGGGTGCGCGGCACGCTCAACGGCGGGTTGCAGGGCGCGATGCTCGTGGCGATGCAGGCCGCGATGATCGGTGTCGCGCTGCGGCTGTGGGTGAACGACGAGGCGAGCGTCGGCGACATCGCGTTCGCGCTGACGATGTTCTTCATGCTGCAGGGCTACCTGCGCGACGTCGGCATGCACATCCGCAACCTGCAGCGCTCCGTGAACGACATGGAAGAACTCGTCGCGCTCGAACGCCAGCCGCTCGGCATCGACGATCGTCCCGGCGCGCCGGCGATCCGGATCGAACAAGGCGAGATCCGCTTCGAGCACGTGACGTTCCGCTACGACAACCATCCGGTGCCGCTGTACGACGATTTCTCGATGCGGATCGCGCCGGGCGAGCGCGTGGGCCTCGTCGGCCACTCGGGGTCGGGCAAGACGTCGTTCATCAAGCTGATCCAGCGCCTGTACGACGTGTCGGGCGGCCGCATCACGATCGACGGCCAGGACATCGCGCAGGTACGGCAGGATTCGCTGCGCAGCCAGATCGCGATCGTCCAGCAGGAGCCCGTGCTGTTTCACCGCACGCTCGCGGAGAACATCGCGTATGCGCGCCCCGACGCGAGCCGGGCCGACATCGAGCGCGCCGCGCGGCTCGCCAGCGCGCACGACTTCATCGCCACGCTGCCGGACGGCTATGACACGCTCGTCGGCGAGCGCGGGATCAAGCTGTCGGGCGGTGAACGCCAGCGGGTCGCGATTGCACGCGCGTTCCTCGCCGATGCGCCGATCCTGATCCTCGACGAAGCCACGTCGAGCCTCGACAGCGAAAGCGAGCTGCTGATCCAGCAGGCGATGGAGCGGCTGATGGTCGGCCGCACGACGCTCGTGGTCGCGCACCGGCTGTCGACCGTGCGCGCGCTCGACCGGCTGCTGGTGCTCGATCGCGGCAAGGTGATCGAGGAAGGCAGCCACGACGCGCTGATCCGGATCGACGGCGGCACCTATCGCCGGCTGTTCGAGCGGCAGGCGCTGGAGCTTGCGAAGGGGCTCGCCGATTCGCCGCGGCGCACGGCGGACGACGATGCCGGGCCGCTCGGCGAGCCGGCCGAGGCGTGACGCAAGCGTAGCGCGGCACGCGCCGACGGTGCGGTCATCACCGCCGGCGCGCGTCGACAAACGGATCCGGATCGAGGCCGTGCCAGGTGCACGGTCTTTTTTTGGCCTGCGCCTCGCGCCTCGCGCCTGCCGCCCCGATGCCGCGCGCCACGACGTGCCCTTTTCCGGTATCCCTTATCATGTCGACCAGGAAATTTGCGACTAGGGATCGACCATGTTTACAGGAATTGTCCAGGGCGTTGCCACCATCAAGCGCATCGCCGATCACGGGGAACTGAGAACCTTCAGCATCGAATTCCCGGAGCACTTTACCGACGATATCGAGATCGGCGCGAGCGTGTCGGTCGACGGCGTCTGCCTGACGGTAACGACCATCCATTCGCCGGAGCTGATCGACTTCGACGTGATGCTGCCGAGCCTGCGGATCACCACGCTGGCCGATCTCACGACGGGCGCGCACATCAACGTGGAGCGGGCCGCCAAGGACGGCGCGGAGATCGGCGGGCATCCGCTGTCGGGCCACGTGGATTTCACCGGGACCATCCGGCACATCGCGATGTCCGAACACAACCGGATGGTGCGCATCGGCGTGCCGGAGGCGTTCAAGCGGTATGTGTTCGCGAAGGGCTATATCGCGATCAACGGCTGCAGCCTGACGGTGTCCGACGTCAACCGCGACGAAGGCTGGTTCGATGTCTGGCTGATTCCCGAAACGCGCCGCGCGACGACCTTCGACGCGAAGGGCGTCAACGACACCGTCAACATCGAGATCGAGCGCAGCACGCAGGTGGTCGTCGATACGATCCGGGAAGCGGTCAAGGAGACGCTCGGCGAACTGAACGGCGTCGTCACCGCGTTGCTGGCGGAAAAAGGCATCGATATCGAGGAACTGCTGGCGCGGCATGTCGCGCGGCTGCCGAAGCAGTAACGGCTGCCGGGAAGCTAGGTGATCCGCTGGATCACCGAGTACCGGCCGCCGTCGGAAAACACCTCGACCCACGGCTCCGATTCCTCGAACGTCCAGAGGACGAGATCGAGGCCGATCAGTTCGTCGTCGTCGGGCCAGGGCATGTTCCATCCGCCCGCGACGGCCACCACCCCGCCCGTGTACAGCGGGCATTGCGCCATCCACTCACGCTCGTAGTCGTGCGCCGCGATGCCCTTGAAGTTGCTGTTGAATCCCCAGTCGCGTTGCCAGCCGTGCGCGTCGAGATAGGCGTCGATCGCGGCGGAGCCGAAGCGGAACACCGCTTCGATCGGCGGGAGCGACGTTGCATCGGTTCGGTACAGCGGGCGTTCGGACCGAACCGGTTGCGTAGCGGTTTCCACGCGGCCTGATGCTCCGTCCGCGTCGAGATACACGTTCAGCCACGTGCCTTCACGCTCGACGGAAAGGCACAACGCGCCCGCCTCGACGCCATGCCAATAGCCGGTGACGGGCTCGCCATCTTCCGCAAAGCGGTATTGATGGGATGGCCTGGCGAGGCGCCGCGCTTCGATCAGAAAGTCTTCCAGCGTCATTGGGTGCTCCCTGACGGGTTTCCGGCATTCCGTGAATGGCATCGGCGCACGGTTGACGGAGATGAGCAGCGGTCATGCTGTCTCACGCTCACTCCGCCTCCACCTGCGCCCCCTTCCCCACCGCCACCCGCTGCGCGCGATAGATCCCCGCGTGCCCCGAGAACAGATACGCGACCACGCACGCGACGATCGCATACACGCCGATATCCGCGCCGAACAGTTCGATCGCCATGATCGTCGATGCGATCGGCGTATTGGCCGCGCCTGCGAACACCGCGACGAAGCCGAGCCCCGCGAGCACGGGCACCGGCAACGCCAGCACCTGGCCGAGCGCGTTGCCGAGCGTCGCGCCGATGTAGAACAGCGGCGTCACTTCGCCGCCCTTGAACCCCGACGCGAGCGTGACGACGGTGAACGCGAACTTGCCCGCGAAATCGTAGAGCGGCAACGGGCCATGAAACGCGGCCTCGATCGTCGGGATGCCGAGGCCGAGATACTGCGGCACGTTCAGCGCGGTGGCGGCCGCGGCGACCAGCAGGCCGCCGAGCACCGGCTGCAGCGGCGCATAGCGGACGACTTTGCGGAACCACGCGGTCAGCGCATGCGTCGCGAACGCAAACAGCCGCCCGACCACGCCGAACGCGATGCCCGCGACGACCGTCACGGCCAGCCCCGTCGCCGACACGGCCGGCACGAACGGAATCGCATAGGCCGTGTGATGCACGCCCCACGCGCGGCAGACGACGTCCGCGACGATGGCCGATGCAACGCAGGTCAGCAGCGCGTCGTACCGCACGCGCCCGATCGCGAGCACCTCGAGCCCGAACACGGCGCCCGCGAGCGGCGTGCCGAACACCGATGCGAAACCGGCCGCGATGCCGCCCATCAGCAGCACGCGGCGATGCTCCCGATCGAGACGGAACACGTGCGTGACGCGATCGGCGAGCGCGCCGCCCATCTGCACGGCGGTACCCTCGCGCCCGGCCGAACCGCCAAACAGGTGCGTGACGACGGTCGCGACGAGCACGAGCGGCGCCATCCGCTTCGGCACGAGCGCCTTCGGGTCGTGAATCTCGTCGATCAGCAGGTTGTTGCCGCGCGCGACGGACTGGCCGAAGCGATGGTAGATCCAGCCGGTCGCGAAACCGGCGGCCGGCAGCCCCCACAGCAGCCACGGATGCGCGACGCGTGTGCCGGTCGCCCAGTCGAGCGCGATCAGGAACAGGGCGGAAGCCGTGCCGGCCAGCGTGCCAAGCAGGGCCGAGAGCGCGAGCCAGCGGCACACATAGCGCACGGTCGCGAGAAGATCGGCAGAAGTCGTGAAAAACATGATTTCCAGATTCGACGGAACATCAAAACCTGGGCGGCAGAAACCCGCATGGACGGCCTGCGACCTCCTGACGACCCAGGAACACGCAGGCATCATCAGCCGGGCTGACCGGCGGTTGAGGGCCGCACCGTGCGCAACGCGCCGACTACGACCGCAGGGAGGCATGCCATCTCCGCAGGCCGCCATTGTACGCGACGCCCCGCGCCGCCCGCAATGCGGCCACGGCACGGCAACGGCGTCACGCGCGCCGCAGGGCGCCGTCAGTCGCGCAGCGGACGCGTGATGCGCGAGATCAGCTGCGGCGCGATCCGCTCGAGCGGCAGGATCGCCGACGCCGCGCCGATCGCCGCGGCCGCCTTCGGCATCCCGTAGACGGCGCTGGTCGCCTCGTCCTGCGCGATCGTGTAGCAGCCCTTCGCGCGCATCGCCTTCAGGCCGAGCGCGCCGTCGCGCCCCATGCCCGTCAGCAGCACGCCGAACGCCTCGCCCTGCCAGCCGTCGGCGACGCTGTTGAAGAACACGTCGATCGACGGCCGGTACGGCGTCTCGACCGGATGCCGCGTATAGCCGAGCACGCCGCGCGGCGACAGGGTCAGGTGATCGTTGGTCGCCGCGAGCAGCACTTCGCCGGCCTGCGGCACGCTGCCCTGCCGCGCGACGCGCACCGGCAGCCGCGTATAGCCGTCGAGCCACTCGGCCATTCCCAGCGCGAACGCCTGGTCGACGTGCTGGACGATCACGATCGCCGCCGGAAAATCACCCGGCAGCGCCCGCAACAGCGCAGTCAGCGCAGTCGGCCCGCCTGCGGACGCGCCGATCGCGACGAGCGTCGGCTGGCCGCGCTCGGGCGCCGGCCCCGGCGGCACAAGGGCCGTGGCGCGGCTTTCGAGCAGCCGGCCGATCTGGTCGATCTTCGCGAGCAGCGCCTGCGGCGACGCATCCGTCGACAGCCCGAGCGCGAGCGTCGGCGTATCGACCGCATCGAGCGCACCGGCGCCCATCGCCTCGTACACCGACGATGTATTCGCGCTGACGCTCGCCGTCACGATCAGGATCGCGCACGGCGCGCGCGCCATGATCTGGCGCGTCGCGGCCACGCCGTCGACCTTCGGCATCACGAGATCCATCAGCACGACATCGGGCGGATGCGCGACGCAGAAATCCACCGCCTCGTCGCCGTCGGTCGCGACCCACAGCACGCGGTGATCCGTGCGCAGCGCGATCACGCGGCGCAGTGCCTCCACGGCCAGCGGCAAGTCGTTGACGATGCCGATGTTCATCAGGATTTGCTCCGAGGAACCCCGCCATTTCCCCCAAGGGGACTTCCTTCGGGGCGGATGGCGGGAAGGAAAGGAATGCTGTTGACAGGCAGCTTCTTCGACGGGTTAGGATCACCGGCATGATCCTTGTCTACCGCTACCGCGTGAAGTCGCTCAACGGACTGCTCAACAAGCAGAGCCGTGCGGTGAACTACGTCTGGAACTTCTGCAATGACACGCAGAAGCACGCGCTCAAGTGGAGCAAGAAGTGGCCGACCGGGTTTGATCTGAACGTGCTGACGACGGGGAGCAGCAAGGAACTCGGCATCCACTCCGGCACGATCAACGCGACGTGCGAGCAATATGCGAAGTCGCGCAGCCAACACCGACGCCCTTACCTGCGCTATCGCGGCAGAAAATCGCTGGGCTGGGTGCCGCTGAAGGGCCGTGACCTGAAGCGCGAAGGCGAAGCGTTTCGCTTTGCCGGCAACACCTTCCGCGTGTTCAACAGCCGGGCGCTTCCCGAAGGCAAGATCAAGGACGGGAGCAACTTTGCACAGGATGCACGCGGCAACTGGTTCCTCAACATCGTGATCGAGGTGCCCGATGTTCAGGCTCGAGCGATCCGTTCTGGTGTTGGCATCGATCTCGGCCTGAAAGACTTCGCCACACTTTCGACGGGCGAGAGACTGCCTAACGATCGGTTCGGTCGATGCGCGGCCGAGAAGCTGGCGAAAGCGCAACGGGCACGAAAGCACAAGCGGCATATCGCGAAGCTGCACGCCAAGGTGGCGAATGCCCGTGCCGATTTCCAGCATAAACTCGCGCTCGATCTGGTGCGGCGCTTCGATTACATCGCGGTCGGCAACGTGTCGCCTGTCAAACTCGCCAGAATCAGGATGGCGAAGAGCGTCTACGACGCGTCCTGGTCGTCCTTCCGAAACAAGCTCCGCTACAAAGCGATCGTGCACGGGGCCACGTTCGAGGAAGTCGACGAAAGCGGTTCGACCCAGTCCTGTTCGGCGTGCGGATCGAAAGACAACACGGCGCGGCCGAAAGGTATCGCAGGACTGAGAATAAGAGAATGGGCCTGCAGTGACTGTGGTGTCGAGCATGATCGTGATATCAACGCTGCGCTGAACATTCTCCGATGCGGACGTGCATCGCCAGGTGTGGGAATCCTCCGCCTTTAGGCGGTGGAGGACGTCAACCGCGCGCGTCTCCGATCAGGTCGTGCACGGCGTCGAGCAACGCCTCGTCGTGGAAGCTGCTCTTCGCGAGGTAGTAGTCGGCGCCCGCATCAAGCCCGCGACGGCGATCCTCGTCGCGATCCTTGTACGACACGATCATCACCGGCAGGCGCTTGAGCATCGGATCGCCCTTGATCAGCGTGACGAGCTCGATGCCGTCCATCCGCGGCATGTCGACGTCCGTGACGACGAGATCGAACGCATCACTGCGCACCGCGTTCCAGCCTTCCATCCCGTCGACCGCGACCGTCACGTCGTAGCCGCGCTTTTCCAGCAGCTTGCGTTCGAGCTCGCGCACCGTCAGCGAATCGTCGACGACGAGCACGCGGCGGCGCCGGTCGGCGAGCGCGAGCTGCGGATCACGCGTGAGCCGCGCGAGCTGCCCGCCGCGCACGAGCTTGTCGACCGAGCGGATCAGGTCCTCGACGTCGACGATCAGCACCGGGTCGCCGTTCTCGAGCAGCGCGCCGGCCGCGATGTTCTGGATCTTGTGCAGGCGGCTGTCGAGCGGCTGCACGACGAGCATCCGCTCGCCGAGGAAGCGGTCGACCGCGACGCCGTACAACTCCGGCTCCGCACCGACGACCACGACCGCCGTGCTCGTGCGCCCGACGTCGGGCTCGCCCGCATCGAGCAACTGGTGCGCGGCGACGAGGCCCGCGCGCCGGCCGTCGAACGGGAAATGCGGCTGCCCTTCGAGCACGTCGATATCGTCGTGCGCGAGCTCCAGCGTGCGGCGCACGTGCGCGAGCGGAAACGCATACGGCTCGCCGCCCACTTCGACGAGCAGGCTGCGGATCACCGACAGCGTGAGCGGCAACTGCAGCACGAAGCGCATGCCCGCGCCCGGTTCGTTGAAGATCCGCACCGCGCCGCGCACGCCGCGCACCATCTCCTGCACCGCGTCGAGCCCGACGCCGCGGCCCGACACGTCGGTCACCGCATCGCGCATCGAGAAGCCCGGCAGCAGCAGGAATTCGAGCAGTTCCGGATCGGACAGCCGCGCGGCCGTCTCGTCGTCGGTCAGGCGCTGGCGCACGACGGCCGCGCGCAGCGCGTCCATGTCGACACCCGGCCCGTCGTCGATCACGCTGACCAGCAGCGAGCCGGCGCTGTGGCGCGCCTCCAGCGTCACGCTCGCCTCGGCCGGCTTGCCGCGCGCTCGCCGCGCCTCCGGCGAATCGACGCCGTGGTCGATCGCATTGCGCAGCAGGTGGCCGAGCGGCGCGTCGAGCAGGTCGAGGATGTCGCGGTCGACCTGCGTGCCCTCGCCGACGATCGAGAAACGCACCTGCTTGCCGAGCGAGCGCGCGAGATCGCGGACGATGCGCGGGTATGCGCGCGTCGCGTCGCCGAACGGCCGCATCCGGCACTGCAGCGCCTCGTCGTACAGCTGCTCGGCGATATGCGTGCTGCGCCGCTCGAAGCGGTCGAATTCGTCCATGCGCTCGGCGAGCGAACGCTGCAGGTCGTTGAGCATGTGCCGCACTTCGTTCATCGATGCGAGCATGCCCGGGTCGAGATCGTCGGCAAATTGTTCGTACATCAAATCGAGTGACCGGGCCGCGTCGCGCTGGGCGCGCTTCACGCGCAGCATCGATTCGGCGAACGGCTTGAGCCAGCGCGATTCGACCAGCGATTCGCCGGACAGGCTCAGCAGCCGGTTCAGCGTGTCCGCACGCACGCGGCGCATCGCGCCGGCGCCGGCCACGCGGCCGGCCTGGGCCGGATCGGGCACCCCGCCCGATACCGCAAGCGGCAGCACCGCGGCGCTCGCCCCGACGGGTTCGTTCGCGGCGCCGTCGTGCTCCCGATACGGGACGATCGACGGCGGCACCGGCGGCGGGACCGCGGCCGCCGCCTGCATCGTCTGCGCGCCGTCTGCGCCGGTCAGCGCCGCCGCGAACACGTCGATCTCCGTCTGCGTGACGGGCTGCCCTTGCGGATCGCCGACGCGCACCAGCAGATCGACGCCCGCCAGCAGCACGTCGACGTGCGTGGCCGTCAGCGCGATCGTGCCGGCCTGCGCGGCGACGAAGCACTCTTCCATCCGCCCTGCGATGTCGACGCCGAGCGGCACGCCGACGATGCGCGCGGCGCCTTTCAGCGAGTGCGCGGCGCGCATGCACGCCTCGAGCGCGACGGAATCGGGTTCACCCGATTCGAGCGCGAGCAGCCGCTCGGACAGCGCCTGGGTCTGCGTGCGCGTCTCCTCGCGATACAGCTCGAGCAGCGACAGGTGGCTCAGGTCGTCATCGCCGCTCATCGCATGCTCCGTGTGACTGCGTCGAACAGGCGGTCGTCGTCGAGCAGGCCCACCGACTTGCCGCGCCACGACAGCACGCCGCGCGACAGGCCGGCGCTCGCGCGCCCGACCGTCGCCGGCACGGGCACCCAGTCGGAGGCGCCGAAGCGCAGCACACCCTCGACTTCGTCGACCGGAAACACGACGGGCTCGCCCTGGTGCGCCGCCACCAGCAGCCGCGTGAAGCGGTCGTCGTCACCGTCGTTGCGGCCCTGGCCGGCATCGAGGCCGAGCAGCGCGCCGATCGAGATCGCGATGCGCAGCGTGCCACGGATGTTGACCACGCCGCGCACGGCCGAATTGCGCCGATGCGGCAGCGAATGGATCGGGCGCGTGCCGGCGATCTCGCGCAGCACGCCGATCGGCAGCGCGAGCCATTCGTCGGCTACACGGAACGCCAGCGCCGCATGGTGCGCATCGGCGTCGGCGTCGTGCACGTGCGGCGCGCCGGGCGCGCTCATCCGGCGCGTGGTGTCGGCCATCTCGGCGCCGTCGAGCGGACGCTCGAGCAGCTTCGCCGCGTGATACGCGTACACCGGACAGTTCAGGCAGCGCAGGCAGTCGTTCAGCCGCTCGCACGTGCGGTCGCCGCGCGTGCCGATCCGGTTCCAGCAATCGTCGACGTCGATCGTCGTCTCGTCAAAGGCAGCGGCGGCGCGGTTCATGGAATCCTCTGGTCATCACGGTGTCGGTCCCCAACCCATGGTCTCGTCAGCCGGCCGAGCGCCGTGCGCGCTCGAGCAGCCATTGCGCGCCCGCACGATCGCCGCCGACGTCGAGCAGCGTCGCGAGATGGGTCAGCGCTTCGTGGTGCGTGGGCCGCAGGTACAGCGCCTTCCGGTAGAAGTCGCCGGCTTCCGCAGCGCGGCCGCGCGCATCCGCGATCAGCCCGTTCAGGTAGAACGCATCGGCATGCGGCCCGACGCGCGCCGAGAACTGCGCGAGCACGCGCTCGGCCTCGTCGAACGCGCCGGCATTCGCCAGCGCCTGCGCCTCTTCCAGCGTCGGCGCGGGTCGCTCCGCCACCGGTGCGAGCGACCCGGCCGATTCGGCCGATTCGGCCGCCGTCACCGGCAGGTCGCCCCGTGTGTCGAGCGCGGCCGCGCGCATGGCCGGCGGCGCCGCCGCGAACGGCTGACGTGTGTCGTCGAGCCAGGCCGGCGGCGCGACCGCCAGCACCGAGCGTGCCGCCGCAAGCGGTGCAACCGTGAAACGCTCCGCGCGCCGGTACGGTGCTGCCGCCGCCAGCGGTGCCGCCTGCCGGGCCGCGAATACGTCGGGCGCCGCGGCGGCGGCCTCGCGATGAAACGCGAACGCCAGCGGCACGCGCGCCGAGCGCATCCCGTGCCGCATCGCGACGCCCGTTTCGGCAGGCCCGACGAACAGCATGCCATCGTCGGCCAGGCGCTCGTCGAGCGAGCGGATCACGCGATCCTGCGCGTCGCGATCGAAGTAGATCAGCACGTTTCGGCAGAACACGAAATCGTAGCGAATGCCAGTATCCACGGCCGGCTCCACGAGGTTCGCCTGACTGAACTGCACGCATGCACGCACGCGCTCGTCGAGCAGCCAGCCGTCGCGGGTCGGCGTGAAGTACCGCGCGCGAAACTCCGTCGCGGTGCCGCGGAACGCATTGCGCCCGTAGCAGCCGAGCCGCGCCTGCTCGATCGCGCGCGCGCTGAGGTCGATCGCGTCGATCGTGAAGCTGGCCGGGTCGAGCCCTGCGTCGAGCAGCGCCATCGCCGCCGAATACGGCTCCTCGCCCGTCGAGCACGGCGCGCTCAGCACGCGGATCACGCGGCCTGGCAGCGCGGCGAGCCGTTCCGTCGCGAGCCGCGCGAGCGTCGCGAAGGCCTCGCGGTCGCGGAAAAACCAGGTCTCGGGCACGACGAACAGCTCGATCAGCGCACGCCGCTCGTCGGCCGACGCGTTGAGCTGCTGCCAGTAGGCGTCGAGCGCGTCCTGCGTCACGGGCGGCCGCGCCGCCGACAGCAGGCGCTCGCCGTCCGCCTGCAGCGCATGCACGCGTTCCGTCAGCGCGCGGGTCAGGAAATCGTTGCCGAGCGAATCGGGGTCGATGCCGGTCTCGCGCAGCAGCCAGCCGCGAAATCGCGATTCGGACTCTTTCATGCGGACTCTCCCCCGTGGCCCGGCAGGCCGTCGAACAGATACAGGCGCGCGACGTCGTCGACCAGGTCGGACACCGATACCTGCTGCACGACGCCATCGGGCGTATTCGCGACGGGCCCGAGCCAGCGCGTGCGTGCGGTCGAGATGCCGCTCGACCGGAACGCCGCGCGGTCGATCCGCATCGTCTGCGTCGCGCGCTCGACGATCAGCCCGATCGTGCGCTCGCCGCCCGCTTCGTCCGCGCGGTAGCGGACCATCACGAGCCGCGTCGAGCGCAGCGCATGCGCGCGGCGCCCGAGCGCCAGCATCGGCACGTCGATCACCGGCACCGGCTGGCCGCCGCGCATCAGCAGCCCGGCGATCCATTCGGGTGCGCCGGGCACGGCCTTCGTGACCGCGAGCGGCAGCACCTCGTCGATGCCGGCTGCGTCGAGCGCATAGCGTTCGCCGTCGAGCTCGAACATCAGGAACAGCGCGTGGGCGCCGTTCTGCGGGTCGGCGCGCGTCACGCGTCGACCTTGAAGCGCGATACGCTGGTGCGCAACTGGTTCGCCACGAGCGTCAGGTCGTCGATCGCCTGCGACGACTGGCGCAGCGACTCGGCCGTCTGCTGCGCGGCCTCCGACAGCTGCGACAGCGCCTGCGTGATCTGCTCGGCGCCGTTCGCCTGCGTCTGCATCCCTTCGTTGACCATCTGGAAGCGCGGCGCGAGCGTCTGCACCTCGGCGATGATCTGCGACAACTGCCCGCCGACCTGCTGCACGTCGAGCATCCCGCGGCGCACTTCCTCGGAGAACTTGTCCATCCCCATCACGCCCGCCGACACCGCCGACTGGATTTCCTTCACCGTCTGCTCGATGTCGTAGGTCGCCACCGCCGTCTGGTCGGCGAGGCGGCGGATCTCGGTCGCGACGACCGCGAAGCCGCGGCCGTATTCGCCGGCCTTCTCGGCCTCGATCGCCGCGTTCAGCGACAGCAGGTTGGTCTGGTCGGCCACCTTGGTGATCGTCGCGACCACCTGGTTGATGTTCAGCGCCTTCTCGTTGAGGATCGCGAGCTTCGCGTTCACCGAACCGGCCGCGTCCATCACGCTGCGCATCGTCTCGCCCATCCGCGTGAGCCCGCTCTGGCTCACGCCCGCGAGCGTCGCCGACTGCTCGGCCACGCCGGCCACCTCGTTCATCGTGCGCAGCAGGTCGCGCGACGTCGCGAAGATCTCGCGCGAGGTCGCGCCGATCTCGGTCGTCGTCGCCGCGGTTTCGTTCGCGGTCGCCTGCTGTTCGCGCGACGTCGCCGCGATCTCGGCCACCGACGTCGTCACCTGCAGCGACGACTGCTGCGCGCGGGCGACGAGCTCGGTCAGCTCGTCGGCCATCCGGTTGAAGCCCGTCTCGAGCGTGCCGAATTCGTCGCGGCGGCGCAGGTCGAGGCGGCGCGTCAGGTTGCCGGTGCGCATCACGTCGTGCACCTCGACGAGCCGCGCCATCGGCATGGTCACCGAACGGTACAGCACGTAGCCGAGCCCGAGCGCGGACAGCAGCATGATCGCCAGCGCGGTCGCGAGCACCGCCTCGGTGTCCTGCACCGATTCGCGGATCAACTTAGCCGACTGATCGGCGAACCTGCGGTTCTCCTGCACCAGGATGTTCGCATCCTGCACGACCTCGTTCCACTGCGGCAGCGCCTTGGCGTACGCGCCGACTGCGTCGTCGCGCGACGCGCGGTGTTTCTGCACCGCATCGTTCAACAGCGGAAGATAGCGGTCGTACGCGCCACGGAACGTCGCGAAGCGCGCACGGTCGTCGTCGCGAAACATCGACGCCTGATAGTCGATCGACAGCGCTTCGACCTGTTTCGTCGCATCCGCGATCTTCGCGAGATCGCGCTGCACGGCATCGGGATCGGTCTCGACGAACGTCGCCTGCTGCAGCAGCACGAACGATTCGTTGACCGACGCGCGCAGCGATGCCGCGAGGTAGACGCCGGGCAGCGAGTCGCGCTCGATGCTGACGGCCTCGCTGTTGATCGCTCGCAGTCGCTCGTAGGAGACGCCGGCTGTCACCAGCATCAGCACGAACAGCACGCCGAAGCTGAGCAGGATGCGATTGCCGAGCGTCAGCCGGGCAGCGCCGATCGTCGGATGCAGGCTTTCATTGGTCGCGCGGGGCGTCACGGTGGCCATGTTCGTTATGGGCTTTATAAAATCAGCGTTAAAAAAATCCACGCCCGCCTGCGCGCCGGACGGCGCGCCACGAGCGCATCAGGGTCTCTCGGGCAGCGCGGCGCCGGCAGGCCGCGCCGCGAAATCACCGCTCCGCTTGCGCCGGCAGCCGAAGCGCGACCATGAAGCCGCGCGCCGTATTGCGCATCAGGATCTGGCCGCGATGCCGCGCCGCCGTCGCGCGGACGAACGCGAGCCCGAGGCCGAAGCCGCCGCGCGCCGCGCCATGCGCGGATTCGAGCTGCACGAACGACTCCGTCGCGGCCGTGCGCTGCTCCGGCGCGATTCCCGCGCCGGTGTCCTCGACACCGATCAGCCACGCGCCGTCCTCGCTGCCCAGCGTGCAGTGCACGTCCGTGCCCGCCGGGCCGTACTTCAGCCCGTTGTCGATCAGGTTCGCGACCGCGCGCGTCAGCATCATGCGGTCGCCCATCGTCACGCACTCGGTATCGGGCACGTGCGCGGCAACCCGGCTGCCGAGCCCGGCCGCCTTCTCCCACAGCTGGTCGACGGCGTCGAGCACGATCTCGTTGAGACTCACGACCTCGTGCGCACGGCGCTCGGACTGCGCGCGGGTCAGGTGGATGAAGCCGTCGGCCAGCGCGAGCGCGCGCCGCGCATGGCCGGCAATGCGCTCCATGATCGCCGGCATTTCGCCGTGCTCGCTCCGGTAGACTTCGAGCAGCGCCAGGATCGACGTCTGCGGCGAACGCATGTCGTGCGAGAGGAAATCGAGCGCCTCGTCGCGCTGCCGGGACATCAGGTAGGAATTCGAGTGATAGCGGATGCGGGCAGCCAGCTCCATCGCGTCGGGGAGCTTCACCAGGTAGTCGTTCGCGCCGGCGATGAACGCCTCGCGCTTGACGATCGGCTCCTCCTTCGCGGACAGCACGATGATCGGCACGCGAGCGGTGCCGGCGTCCGCACGCCACGCGCGAACCAGATCGAGGCCGTCGATCTCCGGCATCACGAGATCCTGCAGGATGACAGTCGGCTTCACGTCGCGTGCGACCGCCATCGCCCGGTGCGCGTCGGTGCACACGTGCAGGTCGATGTCATGTTCGCTGCGCAGCGCGCGGCGGATTACTTCGCCGACGAACGGTTGATCGTCGACGAGAAGGACCGATAACCCCGATTCAAGACAATCCGAGGCATTATCACCGCTCGATTCTTTCATAAATACAGTTTCAAACGCCGATTCTCCAATCGATTCTTTCATAGGAGTTGTTTATCAGACTTGGACGCTATCTTATTTCAGCGGTTGAAAACCCCGCCTGATTCCGCCGAATTGGCCTGTCGGCACCGCCTTGCAGGGTTTCGGACGCCGATTTTCTCCCCGTTGGCGGCCGCATTACCTCCGCATCCTTTCTCTCAATAAACATAACCGGCTGATTCTAAATGAAATTAGAACACAGCATCTATCTCAATCCGGTTTAGTTTTGCCAAATATGCAGAAAGAGACGGAAACAGTTAAATCGGATCATTTCCGGATTCGGAAGACGATAACGTTTGCGAGAACGGCGCGATAAGGTTTGCATGCGCTGCAAGGCTGGCTGCCGCCGCATTTGAGGGCCGGATGAAAATCCGCCGAATCGGTGGGCGCGCGAAAGAAAAAAGGCGCGCCCGGCAACGATCGGCCCGGGCGCGCTTCGGGCCGGCTGGCGCCGGCCGCTCGATGGCGAGGTGACGAAGGTGTGCGGCCTTACCCGCGCGCGTGCTGCGCGGACACTTCCTGCAGGTCGAGGTCGCGTTCGAGAGCGTGCAGCATCTCGTCGTGGATGCGCCCCGAACGGTGCAGGCGCAACAGTTCCGCGCGCCCGGCCCGGATCGCGGCCAGCACGACGTCGTAGTGCGCGGCGCGCACTTCAGCCGGATACGTCGGCTCGTTCTTCGTCCGCTCCGTCAACTCCGCGCGATACGTGTACTGCTCGAGCAGGCGCGGATGGATCACGACCCCGTTCTCGTCGCGCACGAGCGGCTGGATCGCCGCGAGCTGTGCCGCCTCGACGTACGCCCACGTCTGCGGCTCGGTCAGGTGGTGCGACGCGCGGTCTTCACGCTGCGGCAGGCGCAGCAACCGGATCAGCGGCCCGATCGTCGTGCCCTGCAGCAGCACGGTGACGAGGATCACCGCAAACGACGCGACCAGGATCACGTCGCGGCCGGGCATCGCCTCGGGCAGCGACAACGCGATCGCCAACGTGACGACGCCGCGCATCCCGGCCCAGCTCATGATCGTCGCGGCCTTCCAGTCGGGCGCTTCGCCGCGCCGCGCGATCCCGCGCACCGGCCACTTCAGCGCCTCGACCGCGTAGATCCACACGAAGCGCGACACGATCACCGCCGCCAGCACCGCGAGCGTCGGCTGCACCATCGTGGCGAGCACCTGCTCGAAACCGCCGAGCCGGTGGATCGCGCCGCGCAGCGACAGCCCGATCAGCACGAACACCATCGCTTCGAGCAGGAACACGATGACCTGCCAGAACGCAGTGCCGCGCGTGCGCACGGCCGCCGAGAACACCTCGTGCTGATGCCAGCCGACGATCATGCCGGCCGTGACGGTGGCGATCACGCCGGACACTTCGACCATCTCCCCGGCGATGTACGCGATCCAGCCGGCGATCACCGCGACGGTGATCACGAGGTAGTCGTCGTCGAGCAGCTTCAGGAACCACACGACGAGCTTGCCGACCACGAAGCCGACCACCACGCCGCCGAGCCCGAGCTCCGCGAAACCCACGACCGCATGGCCGAGGCTGAAGGTGCCCGACAGCGCCGCGACGACTGCGAAGCGAAACAGCACGAGACCGGCCGCATCGTTCAGCAGGCTTTCGCCTTCGAGCAGCACCATCAGCCGGCGCGGCAGCGCGACGCGTTCGAGCACGGCCTTCGCCGCAACGGCGTCGGGCGGCGACACGATCGCGCCGAGTGCGAAGCACGCGGCCCACGGCAGCGACGGCGCCACCCAGTGCACGGCGAAGCCGACCGCGAAGGTCGTGAACACGACCGCGCCGATCGCGAGCAGCAGGATGCCGCCGACGTTGCGCTTGAACTCCTCCCATACCGAGAAGTACGCGCCGTCCATCAGCAGCGGCGGCAGGAACACCAGCAGCACCAGTTCCGGATCGAGATTGATCGGCGGCAGGCCGGGAATGAACGCGATGCCGATCCCGCCGATCAGCAGCGCGGCCGCGGGCGGCAGCCGCAGCCGCTTGGCGATGCATTCGAGCGCGACGATCGCGAGAAATGACAACAAAACCAGCTTGAATGCCGAGACGGGGGACATGAATCGACCTCGTGAAGAATGAATTCGCGCTTTCCGGTGTCGTACCCCGGTCGGCAGTTTCGCGCGATTACATCATGAGGCGAGGCCCGCAGTCGAGCCTGTTCGGGCAGCGCTGCACGCGCTGCGGGTACGGTGCAGGCGGGATGCCGGCGCGACGCATGCAGCGCCATGGAAAACGGCACGCGGGCCGGCCCGATCGCCCGCCCGCGTGCCGTCGCGGCACCGCGCTGCCTGCCCGCGCGTTACCGGCGCCGCACGACCATCAGCCGCGGCTCGGTCATGTCCTCGATCGCGTAGCGGATCCCTTCGCGGCCGAGGCCCGAATCCTTCACGCCGCCGTACGGCATGTTGTCGACGCGGAACGACGGCACGTCGTTGATCACGACGCCGCCGACCTCCAGCTCGTCCCACGCGCGCTGCGCATGCGCGAGCGAATCGGTGAACACGCCGGCCTGCAGCCCGAAGTCGCTGTCGTTCACGCGTGCGAGCGCATCGTCGAACCGGTCGAACTTCTCGAGGATCGCGACGGGGCCGAATGCCTCCTTCCGATACAGGTCCTGCTCGTGCCCGACGTTTTCCAGCAGCGTCGCCTCGAACATCGCGCCATCGACCTTGCCGCCCGCGACGATCTTCGCGCCCGCCGCGACGGCCGCATCCATCCAGCCCGACAGCCGGCGCGATTCGGATTCGGAGATCATCGGGCCGACGAACGTCGACGGATCCTTCGGGTCCCCCATCTTCAGCGAACGCGTCTTCGCGATCAGTTTCTCGCGCAGTGCGGCGTACAGGTCGGCATGCACGAGGATCCGCTGCACGCCGATGCAGCTCTGGCCCGACTGGTAATACGCGCCGAACGCAAGACGCTCGACCACGTAGTCGAGCTGGTCGCGCTGATCCGCATCGACGATCGCGGCCGCGTTGCCGCCGAGCTCCAGCACGACTTTCTTCTTGCCGGCCTTCTCCTTCAGCGCCCAGCCGACGGCCGGCGAACCCGTGAACGACAGCAGCTTGAACCGCTCGTCGGTCGTGAACAGGTCGGCGCCGTCGCGATGCGCGGGCAGCACCGAGAATGCGCCCTTCGGCAAGTCGGTTTCCGCGAGCACCTCGCCGATGATCAGCGCGCCGATCGGCGTGCGGCTCGCCGGCTTGAGCACGAACGGGCAGCCCGCCGCGAGCGCGGGCGCGACCTTGTGTGCGGCGAGATTCAGCGGGAAGTTGAACGGCGAGATGAACGAGCACGGGCCGACCGGCACGCGCTTCGTGTAGCCCGTATAGCCCTGCGCACGCGCGGAGATCTCGAGGTTGATGATTTCGCCGTCGATACGCACCGATTCCTCGGACGCCACGCGGAACGTGTCGATCAGCCGCGTCACTTCGCCCTTCGAATCGTTGATCGGCTTGCCGGCCTCGATGCACAGCGCCTCGGCAAGCTCGTCGAAGCGCTCGCGAAAACGCGCGACGCAATGGTCGAGCACGGCCTGCCGCTTGTAGGCCGGCATTTCGCGCATCGGCTTCGCGGCATCGACCGCCGCGCCGATCGCGGCGTCGATGGCCTTCGCGTCGGCCAGCGCGACGCGTGTCGCGACCTTGCCGCTGAACTTGTCCGTCACGTCCAGATCGGTGTTCGCGTAGACGGCTTCGTTGGCGAGGTAGTACGGATAGGTTTCCTTCAACATGGAACGACTCCTTCCTGTGAACGGGACATTCAGAGTTGCGCCGACAGGCGCTTGATCTCGCGGTTCAGCACGCGCTCGTTGTCCGAGTAATCGATCGGCACGTCGATCACGTGCACGCCCGGCGACGAGAAACACTCGCGCAGCAGCGGCTCGAGATCGTCGGCCGATTCGACGCGATGCCCGTGCGCACCGTAGCTTTGCGCATACGCGACGAAATCGGGGTTCTGCAGCGTCATCGCGAAATCGGGGAAATTCATGTTCTCCTGCTTCCAGCGGATCATCCCGAACGCGTCGTCGCGCAGGATCATCACGACGAGGTCGAGCTTCAGCCGCACGGCCGTTTCGAGCTCCTGCGAATTCATCATGAAACCGCCGTCGCCGCACACGGCGATCACCTTGCGCTGCGGATGCACGATCTTCGTCGCGATCGCCGACGGCAGGCCCGCGCCCATCGACGCGAGCGCGTTGTCGAGCAGCAGCGAATTCGGCTCGTGCGCGCGCCAGTAGCGCGCGAACCAGATCTTGTACATCCCGTTGTCGAGACAGACGATGCCGTCGACCGGCATCGCGTTGTACAGATCGTTGACGATCCGCACCGGGTACATCGGGAAGCGCGGATCGTGCTGGCCCTTCTCCAGATGGGCGTCGAAATGCTCCTTGATCATTGCGAAGCGCGCGAAATCCCAGTGCGGCTGCGGCGCGAGCGCCTCATTCATCTGCCACACCGCGTTCGCGATGTCGCCGACCACCTCGATCTGCGGGAAATAGACGGGATCCACCTGCGCGCCGAGGAAGTTCACGTGGATCACGGTCTTGTCGTCGGTACGCATGAAGAACGGCGGCTTCTCGATCACGTCGTGGCCGACGTTGATGATGCAGTCCGCATGCTCGATCGCACGGTGCACGAAATCGCCGTCGGACAGCGTCGCGTTGCCGAGCCACAGCGGGTGCGTCTCGTCGATCACGCCCTTGCCCATCTGCGTCGTGAAGAACGGGATGCCCGTCTTGTCGACGAATTCGAGCAGCATCTTGCAGGTGGTCTTGCGGTTGCCGCCCGCGCCGATCATCAGGAGCGGATGGCGCGCGGCCTGGATCGCGTCGACCGCATGCGCGACCGCCTTCTCCTCGGCCACCGGTCGCCGGCTGTAGCTGCGCGGAATCGGCTTGCCGTCGCCCTCCTCGTGCGCGATGTCTTCCGGCAGCTCGAGGTGCGCGGCGCCCGGGCGCTCTTCCTCCGCGCGGCGGAACGCCTCGCGTATGGCCGACGGGATGTTGCCGATCGACACGATCTGCCGCGTGAACTTCGTGAGCGGCTGCATCATGTCGACCACGTCGACGATCTGGAAGTGGCCCTGCTTGCTGGACTTGATCGGCTTCTGCCCGGTGATCATCAGCATCGGCATGCCGCCGAGTTGCGCATAGGCGGCGGCCGTCACGAAGTTCGTCGCACCGGGCCCGAGCGTGGCGATACACACGCCGGTGCGGCCCGTCAGGCGGCCGTAGGTGGCGGCCATGAACCCGGCCGCCTGCTCGTGCCGGGTCAGCACGAGCTTGATCTTCGATCGCCGCAGCGATTCGAGCAGATCGAGGTTTTCCTCGCCGGGAATGCCGAACACGTACTCGACGCCTTCGGCTTCCAGCGCCTTCACGAACAGATCCGATGCTTTCATGGGGGACTCTCGGTTGATGCCGCCTGCCCGGCCTACGGACACGCAGCGTTCAGAACGCGCGCCGGCCTACGGCACGCGGACGCTTTACCTACTGGACACAAACCACGGCACTGCCCGCCGCGCAACCCGCAATGCACGGCGGCGCCTCCGGATACCGGAGGACAAACGGACCCGCCCGCGCACGGCAAACACGCACGGGCGGCAAAGACGTTTTTGATTGTAGACGGATTCGGAAGATCCCGACTTCGGCCGAACGGCCATTCGGCACACAAGCGAAGCGTGCGGCCCTACCGTAGCGGCATCGACATTCAACCCATCGAGCCTGTGAACCATGGTTGACATACTGCAATCCATGCCCTACAGTGCGCCTACGTTCAGCATCCGGACCACCGACGTCTTCGACACCTGGTTTGCCGGCCTGCAGGATCGCGTCGCGAAGCGCCGCATCCAGGCACGCATCGACCGCCTCTCGATGGGCAATCCGGGCGACTGGAAGTCCGCCGGCTCGCCGGTCGTCGAGATGCGGATCGACCACGGCCCGGGCTATCGCGTCCACTACGTCCGGCGCGGAACGATCTGGGTCATCCTGCTCTGCGGCGGCGATAAATCGACGCAACAGGCCAACATCCGCGCCGCGCACGCGATGCTCGCGCATCTCGACATGGAGTAACCGATGGACAAGATCAGCACCCGGCCGTGGGATTCGGCCGATCATCTGAAAACCGAAGACGACATGGCCGACTACTTCGAAGCGTGCCTGCAGGAAGCCGGCGACGATCCGGCCTTCATCGCACATGCGCTCGGCGTGATCGCGCGTGCACGCGGCATGTCGCAGGTCGCGCGCGATGCGGGCCTGTCGCGCGAAGGGCTGTACAAGGCGCTGTCGCACGACGGCAACCCCAGCTTCGGCACGATCCTGAAGGTCATCAAGGCGCTCGGCCTGCAACTGCACGGCTCGAAAGCGCACGCATGATGCGCGGGCTCGGCCCGTCGCGCCCGCCGCGCGATACGCGCGGCCGTGTCAGTGCAGCCAGCCGGCTGCCCAGCGTGGCACCAGCGATACCAGATACAACCCGAGCCCGATCAGCCCGCCGACCAGCGTGCCGTTGATGCGGATGTATTGCAGATCCTTGCCGATGTTCAGCTCGATCTGCCGCGACATCTCGCGCGCGTCCCAGTTGCGCACCGTGTCGCGGATGTGGCGCATCAGGAAATCCGCGAAATCCGGCGCCATCTCGTGCACGGCCTTCTCGACGTGCTCGTTCAGCGACGCACGCAATGCCGGACTCTCCGCGAGCCGCGCACCGAGCCAGCCGCCGAGCATCGCGGCCTGCCGGTGCAGCGCCGAATCGGGGCGCGCGAGATCGGCCTTCAGCCACGCGCGCAACTGATCCCACAGGTCGCGCACATAGTCGTTGAACGCGGCGCCGTCGCGGATATAACGCTTGATCTCGTCGCCCTTCTCGATGAACGCGGGGTCGTGCTTCAACCGCTCGGTCAGCCGCACGACCGTCCGGTCGAAGCGTTGCCGCAGTTCGTGCTCGGGGTCGGCCGCCACGCCCTCCAGCACACGGCTCACGGCGCTGGCGAGCATCCGCGCGCCGTTCTCGCCGAACCACTGCGTCGGCATGATCTTCTCGACCTTCGGGTACTGCGTCTTCAGCCATTCGACGATGAAGCCCGCGATCACCTCGCGGTTCTCCTCCTTGTCGAGCACGTCCACCACCTGTTCGATCGCATCGTCGAGCAGCGCCTGGTGGCGGCCGTCCTTCGTCAGCGTATCGAGGATCGCGCCGGCCGACTGCGACAGGTCGATCCGGTCGATCACCGCGCGAAACGCGTCATGCACGAACGTCTGGATCCGTGCGTCGTCGGTCATGTCGAGCGCGAAACTCATCAGCTTCGTCACGTAGCCGCCGAGCGCCTCGGTGTTCGCCGGCTCGCCGAGCCACGCGCCGAGTTTCTGCGCGGGATCGTGCTGGCGGATCTGCGCGGCGAGCGCATCCGGGCCGAGGAACTTCTCGCGCACGAACACCGCGAGGTTGTCGGCGATCTTGTCCTTGTTCTTCGGAATGATCTCGGTGTGGCGCGACACGAACGGGATCGGCACGCGGCGAAACAGCGCGACGACCGCGAACCAGTCGGCGAGCGCGCCGACCATCGCGGCTTCGGCCACGGCCTTGATGCCGTCGACCCACGGGCCGCGCGGCAGCAGGATCGTCGTGACGAACACCGCGACGGCGGCCAGCAGCAGCCACAGCGCGCGGCGCTTGCTGCGTTTCAGTTCGAGGGCTTTGTCTGGCGTCATGGGCAACGGGTCGGGCGAACGATGCCGCTAATATGCACCGGATGCCGGGCTGCCGACAAACATTGCGACGCGCGCCGAGCGACACGCACACCGCCGGATCGTCCCGGCGGATCACACACGGCGCCGGCCGGCATCGTCACCGCATGCCGGGCCGGACGACCGTGCACCTGCTACATGAACGTCTTCAGGTTCACCGCCGGATCCGCAAGCTTCAGCGGGTCCGGCACCGCCCCCGCCGCCATCAACCGGCGGGATGCGCCGATGTCTCGCCCCAGGTTCGCTGCGGCCACCGCGACGATCCTGCCGTCATCCCCCAGCCCGAACACCGTGAACGGCCCGTTCGCCGGATCGCCGCGCACGACGATCGTGCGCTCGCTGCCGAACAGCCCGAGCATCTGCAGGTTGCAGTCGTACTGATCGGACCACAGCCACGGCAACTCGGCATAGGCCTCGTCGGCGCCGAGGAGGTTCGCGGCCGCGACGGCCGGCTGGTTTTCGGCGACCTGCCACGATTCGATCCGCACGTGGCGCCCGAGCAGCGGATTGAAGTGCATCGTCACCTCGCCCGCCGCGAAGATCGCGGGATCGACCGTGCGGCAGCCCGCGTCGACGCGAATCCCGTTGTCGACATCGAGCCCGGCCGCCTGCGCCAGCTCGACATTCGGCACCACTCCGATACCGACCACGACGAGATCGGCCGGCACGTCGCCGTGATCGGTCTCGACGATCGCGCCGCCGCCCGGCGCGCGACGGATCTCGCGCGGCAATGTCGCCATCTGGAAAACCACGCCGCGCGCATCGTGCAACTGATGCGCATACGCACCGACCACTTCCGGCAACGCACGCTGCAGCAGGCGCGGCGCCGGATCGATCACCGTCACGTCGCACCCGAGCTGGCGCGCCGCCGCCGCGACCTCGAGCCCGATGAACCCGCCGCCGAGCACCGCCACGCGGCGACCCGGCGCAAGCTGCGCGCGCAACGCACGCGCATCGTCGACCGTGCGGACGTAATGCGGCGTCACGCCTTCGTCGATCGCGCCGCCGAACGTGCGCACCCGCGAGCCTGTCGCGAGCACGAGCCGCGCATACGGGAGCGTCGCACCATCGTCGAGCCGCACGCGCTGCGCATCGCGCTCGATCGCGTCGACACGCGTACCAAGCCGCAGCTCGATGCGCTGCGCGTCGTACCACGCCGCGTCACGCACGAACGCGCGCTGCTCGCCGCCTTCCGTCAACAGCGCATCCTTCGACAGCGCGGGCCGGTCGTACGGCAGCTCGCGCTCCGCGCCGATCATCACGATGCGCGCCGCCGCGTCGCGCTCGCGCAGCGCTTCGGCCGTGCGCCGCGCGGCATGCCCGGCGCCGACGATCACGAACGGATCAGCCGACATTGACTTCCACCTGCCCGTCGACGATCCGGATCGGATAGGTCCGCACCGGTTCCGTGATCGGCGCGCATTTCGGCGCGCCGGTGCGGATGTCGATCAGCCCCTGGTGCAGCGGGCATTCGACGCAGCCGTCCTCCACATAGCCTTCCGACAGCCGCGCATGGCCGTGCGTGCAGAGGTCGTGCATCGCGAACAGTTCGTCGCCGATCCGGAACACGGCGATCGGCTTCTGGCCGGCGACACGCGCCGCCGGTTCGTCTTCGGAGAATTCGTCGAAAGCGCCGAGCGGATGCCACTCGGCCAGCGTTGCTTCGGTCATGTCTGTTCCTTGCTTCCGTATCAGATCGGGGTGGCGAGCAGCGTCTGCACGCGCGACGTGTCGTAGATCACCCGCTTGGTCTTGTAGCGCAGCCCGTCCGGCGTGCGCACGACCGTGTCGTAGTACTTGCCGGCCTGGTACACGTTCGACTCGCCGTTGCTGCGCGTCTGCACGACGACGTAGTTGCTCTCCGTGTCGATCTCGCCGTCGCGTTCCGCGACGATCGTGAGGCCCGACGTCATATGCCGGTACGTGTGCTCTTCGTAGATGTTCGCGTGCCGCAGCGACACCACGCGGTCGCGCAGCATCCGCTGGTTCGTGCAGTGGACGATCCCGACCGGCAGCCCGAGGTCGGCGTTTTCCTTCGGCACGATTTCGTACGTGCAGTCCTCGGTGAACATCGTCGGCCAGGCTTCGAGCCGGTTGTTGTCGAGGTGCCCGATATAGCGGTTCTGGAGCATGTAAATCTCGAACCACGTCTTCATGTCTTCCGTCAGGTTTTCCATCATTGCGTGCTCCCGCTCAATAGCCCATCAGCTTCTGGTAGCCGACCCAGAACTTGCGGATCAGGCTTTCGGTGATCACCGTGTCCTGCTGGTCCGGATTGCCGCGCGACATTTCGATCACCGACGTCGCGTCGCCGTCGCGCACCGTGCCGCGCTGCACGAGCTCGGTCGCCTCCGTGTCCTCCATCGAGATGTAGCCGGCCGGCCCGACGAGGTTCGCCTGCTTGATGCGCAGCGCGCGCAGCTCGGGCGTATCGTCCGCGTAACCGAAGAAGTGGAAGATCAGTTCGAAGTTGTCGGGGCCTTTCGGCAGGATCTGCCGTGCGACCAGCGTGTTGTGGATCTGCTGGATCACGAGCTGCGGGAAGATCGGCTGGATATGGTTCGTGCAGTCCTCGTCGTATTCCGACACGAGATCGAGAATCGATTCGTCTTCCAGATGAAAGCCTTCGTCGAACGAACGGATGTTCTGCTGCTTGTACGCGGCCGACGTGTCGTCGCCCGTCTTCGTCACCGTGATGATGCTGTGCAGCCCGTGGTTCGCATCCGGAATCGAGCGCGCCTTCATCCCGACGCGGAAGATGTTGAAGGTCGTATGGAACAGGTGCAGCATGCTCGCGTGATACGGGTCCTTCACGTTCTCCATGTACAGCTTCCAGTTCGACTTCGAATACTGGCGCGTGCAGCCGAGATACTCGATCGGCTTGTGGAAGATCCGGTCGATCCACGGCCGCATCTGCTCGCCGAGATAGTCGGGCAGCGGCATCACGTCGTCGCTGAAGGTCGCGAACACGAGGCCGCGATAGCTGTCGACGCGCAGCTTGCGCAGCCCGTGCTGCTTCGGATCGAAGTCGGCCGGCATCCCGGACATCCCCTTCTGGCCGCGCCGGAACGGCACGCCGAGCAGGTTGCCCGAGTTGTCGAAGCTCCACTGGTGATAGACGCACGTGTGCGAGCTCGCGTTGCCGCGCGACTTGCGGCATACCTGCGCGCCGCGGTGCGCGCAGCGGTTCACCCACGCGGAAAGCGTGCCGTCCTCGGTGCGCGTGACGACCACCGGCGTATCGCCGACGAACGTGCTCTTGAAGTCGCCGGCGTTCGGGATTTCCGCTTCCAGCGCGACGAAGTTCCACGTAGGGCCGCGGAAGATGCGTTCCTGCTCGCGATCGTAGACCGCGCGCGAGCTGAACACCTTGTACGGCACGCGCGAGCCGTCGTCGTGCGGGAAGGTCACGTCGGACGCGTCGTCGCGCGTGGCGAAAACGACGGGCGATTCTGTCTGCTCCATGTCGGACTCCTTGTCGATCCGTTGCGTTGATTGCATGGAGCCGATTTTTGAAAAGCTAATATTCGCCGTCTATCCGGAAAGTGCGATTGCGGCGGTGCAATATCCACTTTCGGCGGATTTCTGCGCTAGCATGACGACACACACGACCCGGCGCACGATCGCGACCCATTGATCGGATCGAAGCGCTCGCCGTCCACACCAAGGCTGATGCCCATGTCCCCAACGTCGTTCGAGCCGCTCGCGCTGCGCGCGCACCGGCTGTTCGAATCCCGCGATCTCGACGAGACGCGCGAGCGCATCTCGCGCGTGATGCAGCCGCATGCGCTGCTGCCGAACGGCCGCACGCGTGGCGCGTCGCACATGGATTTCGTCAGGCTGGGCGGGCTCGGGATCGGCACGATCGCGTTCGGCGACGCGATGCGCGTGCAGGTCGACGCGGTCGACGGCTACTACCTGCTGATGTTCTGCCTGTCCGGCCAGGCCGAGGTGCGCGCGATGGGACGGCAGCTCGGCGTCGACGGCCAGACCGGCGTGCTGTGTGCGCCCGGTGAGCGCTTCGACGCGGTGCTCTCGGCCGATTGCGAGCAGTTCGTGCTGCGCATCGACGCGGCGACCGTCGGCTCGCTGACCGGCGACCCGCGCGCGACGCTCGATCCCGTGCTGCACGTCAGCGACGCCGCGCTTGCCGCATGGCGCCAGCAACTGATGCTCGTCGCACGCTCGCCCGAGTTGCTCGAACGCGCGAACGCGAACCCGCGCGTCGCGTCGCAGCTCGAGCACCTGCTGATCGACCTGCTGATCGAAGGCCACCCGCCGTCCGTGCTGCAGGCGTCGCACCGCGACCCGGCGCCGGGCTTCGTGCGGCGCGCGCAGGAGTTCGTGAACGCGCACTACGCGCAGCCGCTGCAGCTCGCCGATATCGTCCAGGCCGCCAACGTGCCTGAACGGACCCTGCGCGACGCGTTCCTGCAGTTCCGCGGGATGAGCCCGATGCAATACCTGCGCGCGACGCGGCTCGACCATGCGCGCGAGCTGCTGCGCGGCGCGGCGTCCGAGCGGCGGATCGCCGATGTCGCGCTCGATTGCGGATTTACCCACCTGGGGCGGTTCGCGATCGCGTATCGGGAGAAGTTCGGGGAATCGCCGTCTGAAACGCTCGACAGGAAGCGGTAACGTCGTCGCGCACGCTCGCGCGGCCGGCGGCTTGCGTAACCGGGAAAGCCCTCAATCGACAGGGCATGAAATCGCGACGCCCTCCCCGCATTTGCGCGCGTCTGCCGAAACAGACCGTTAGTTGCGATTCAATGAAGTGAATAACGCTTGTCACCCCGCCGGCACGATCATTGCCCGCGCAATCGCACAGAACGCAGCCGTCGCCGCGCTTTCGCCGTGCAGCCTACGACTCATGATGATCGGCGACGTCGCGGCCGGCTCCGGCAACCGCCGGTAGACCACGCCCTTCACGCGCACCCCTTCCACGCTCTCCGGCACCAGCGACACGCCGACCTGCGCGGCCACGAGCCCGAGCGCCGTCTGCAGCTCGCGCACCTCGTGAACGGCCGCCGGCACCAGCGCGCCGTCGCGCAACGCCGACAGTTGCTGATCGGCGAAGCTCGGCCGCGGTGTGCTCGGATAGACGATCAGCGTCTCGTTCGCGATATCCGCGAGCGTCAGCGGCCGGGCCGGATCGGCAAGCGGATGCCCGACCGGCAGCGCGGCGATCAGCTTTTCCTCGATCAGCGCCTCGCGCACCAGCTGGTCATCGTCGAAGCGCAGCCGGCCGAAGCCCACGTCGATCCGCCCGCCCTTCAACGCGCCGAGCTGTTCGAGGGTGAACATTTCGATCAGCGACAACTCGACGTCCGGCTGCGCCTCGCGAAACGCGCGGATCACGTCCGGCAGCGCGCCGTACAGCGTCGACGGCACGAAGCCGATCACGATCCGCTCCGACAGCTGCGCGAGCCGCCGTGTCAGCGGGCCGAGCTCGTCGGCCTGGTCGACGAGGCGCTTCGCCTGCGCGTAGAACACGCGCCCCGCATCGGTCAGTTTCAGCGGGCGCGCACCGCGCTCGAACAGCGGCAGCCCGATCTCGTCCTCGATCGCCTGGAGCTGGCGGCTGAGCGGCGGCTGCGTCATGTGCAGCCGCTCCGCGGCCCGCGTGATGTTCATTTCCTCGGCGACGGCGATGAAGTAGCGGAGCTGACGCAATTCCATTTCATGCCTCAAAGGTATGGAAGTAGTCGGAAAGAGTGTTGGACGACGCGGGGCGGGAATTCCTACCATGTGCACCAACAGGAGGAATCGCATGATAGCAACTGCCGCCACCATCGAACGCATCGAGACGCTGCTCGTCGACGTGCCAACGATCCGACCCCACAAATTGTCGGTCGCCACGATGAATTGCCAGACCCTCGTGCTGGTGCGTGTTCGATGCACGGACGGTATCGAAGGCGTCGGCGAGGCGACGACCATCGGCGGTCTCGCGTACGGCGAGGAGAGCCCCGAGAGCATCAAGGTCAACATCGACACCTACTTCGCGCCGCTGCTGCAGGGCATGGATGCGACCCGCCCGGGCGCCGCGCTGGCGCGCGCCCGCAAGCTGTTCCAGGGCAACCGCTTCGCGAAGTGCGCGCTCGAGACCGCGCTGTTCGACGCGCAGGCGCGCCGCCTCGGCGTGCCGCTGTCCGAACTGTTCGGCGGCCGCCGGACCGATGCGGTCGATGTCGCATGGACGCTTGCGAGCGGCGATACGCAGCGCGACATCGCGGAAGCCGAAGCGATGCTCGACGCGCGCCGCCACCGCGCGTTCAAGCTGAAGATCGGCTCGAACGCAGTGGCCGACGACGTCGCGCACGTGATCGCGATCAAGCGTGCGCTCGGCGAACGCGGCGACGTGCGCGTCGACGTGAACCAGGCATGGAGTGAAACCGACGCGATCTGGGCCGGCGCACGACTCGCCGAAGCCGGCGTGAGCCTTGTCGAGCAACCGATTGCCGCGACCAACCGCGCGGGGCTGAAACGCCTCACGCAACTGGCGCAGGTGCCGATCATGGCCGACGAGGCGCTGCACGGCCCCGTCGATGCGTTCGCGCTCGCACAGGATCGCGCGGCCGACGTGTTCGCGGTGAAGATCGCGCAGTCGGGCGGCCTGCAGGGTGCGGCGAGCGTCGCGTCGATCGCGGCGGCGGCAGGCATCGAACTGTACGGCGGCACGATGCTCGAGGGCGCGGCCGGCACGATGGCGTCCGCGCAATTGTTCAGCACGTTCGACTCGCTGAAATGGGGCACCGAACTGTTCGGCCCGCTGCTGCTCACCGAGGAAATCCTCGTCGAGCCGCTGCGCTACGCGGATTTCAAGCTGCACCTGCCGGCCGCGCCCGGCCTCGGCATCACCTTCGACTGGGCCCGCATCGAACGGATGCGACGCGACGCCCGCTGACCCCACACGACAACCGAAACCGGAGACACAGATGAACAAGCAAGCCATCGACGCACTGCTGAAGACCTTCGACGACGCCGCCGAGAAGCCGGGCAACCCGCGCGTGCGCGCGATCGTCAACCGGATCGTGAAGGACATCTGCTACACGATCGAGGACTTCGACGTGCAGCCGAGCGAATTCTGGACGGCGCTGAACTACCTGAACGAAGCCGGCCGCGAATTCGGGCTGATCGCCGCGGGCCTCGGCCTCGAGCGCTTCCTCGACGTGCGCATGGACGAAGCCGAGGAAAAGGCCGGCATCCAGGGCGGCACGCCGCGCACGATCGAAGGGCCGCTGTATGTCGCCGGCGCGCCGGAATCGGTCGGCCATGCGCGTCTCGACGACGGCACCGATCCCGGCCAGACGCTCATCATGCGCGGCCAGGTGCTGGGCCAGGACGGCGCGCCGATCGCGAACGCGCTGGTCGAGGTGTGGCACGCGAACCATCTCGGCAACTACTCGTACTTCGATCAGTCGCAGCCTGCGTTCAACCTGCGCCGCTCGATCCGTACCGATGCCGAAGGCCGCTACAGCTTCCGCAGCGTGCTGCCGGTGGGCTACAGCGTGCCGCCGGGCAGCAAGACCGAGCAACTGCTCGACCAGCTCGGCCGCCACGGCCATCGCCCGGCGCACATTCACTTCTTCGTTTCGGCGGACGGTTATCGTAAGCTGACGACGCAGATCAACATCGATGGCGATCCGCATCTGTGGGACGACTTCGCGTTCGCGACGCGCGACGGGTTGATCCCGCCGGTGAAGCAGGCCGAAGGCGCGGAAGGCAAGCCGTATGGCGTCGACGGGCAGTTCGCGCTGATCGACTTCGATTTCTCGCTGCTCAAGGAAAAGCAGGACGTGCCGGGCAGCGAAGTCGAGCGGGCCCGCGCGCAGGCGTGAGTGGCCTGCCGATTCGACGAACCGATAACGCAAGGAGTGCAGGATGCTGTTTCATGTGGAAATGACCGTCCGTCTGCCGACGGACATGGATCCGGTCAAGGCGGCCACGCTGAAGGCCGAAGAAAAGGCGATGTGCCAGCGGCTGATGAACGAAGGAACCTGGCGGCATCTGTGGCGGATCGCCGGGCAGTATGCGAACGTCAGTATTTTCGATGTGGAAAGCGTGCAGCAGCTGCATGACCTGTTGAGTCAGCTGCCGTTGTTTCCGTATATGGAGATGGAAGTGCGGGCGCTGTGCCGGCATCCTTCTTCGGTGCGGGAAGACGATCGGTAAGCACACGGTCGAGCACCAACAAGAAAGACGGGCGGCCTGCGATTGCCTCGCAGGCCGCCCGTTTCATTTCGTCATCCGCAGCGGTCGATCACGTTGCCGCGCAGCCTACTTCTGCTTCTCCGCCTCCATCTTGTCGGCGACTTCGTCGCCATACACCTTCGCGACGCGTCGCGCGACAATCGCTTCCATCAGCGTCTTGTCGAAATCGTCGGTGGTCTTCCAGCCGCTGCCATCCTTGACGAACGTGAAATCGCCCTTCAACTGCAGCATCGACGGGGCGCCGATCGCACCGAGCAGCCGGTCGCGATAATCGATCAGCAACGGACACGACACATGGTCGCCGTCGATCTGCTTGCAGTCGGAGGCCGGCATGACGCCGAGCACGCTGCTCGTCAGCGTCGTCGGCTTGTCGTCGCCGAACATCGGCTTGCCGTAGCTCGGCATGCGCGCCGATACGTCCTTGTCGAGTTGCGCGACGCCCGCCATGAAAGCCGTGTTGATGACGTCGCGGCCGAGCGGTGCGCCGAGCTTCGGATCAAGGCCCTGCGCGCTGTAGCGAACCGTCACGTATCCGGGCGGGAACATCTGCACGACAAAGGCGCTCTTGTCCTTGTCGTCGCGCCGGACCACATAGCCGATCGTCGCGTGCTCATCGGCGATACTCACATCCACCAGGCAGCCGCGGGCGCGATTGGCCTCGTCGTAGCCGACTTCACGGGGGTTGCTGATATGCGGAAACGACTTGCTGCCCGGATCGAGCATTTGCATCGGGTTGTTGCGCATCATGTCCCTGCGCGCGTCGAACAACAGCGAATTCAGCGCCTTGGTAGTGCTCGACGCACCGCACGCGGGCGCCGATGCGGGCCACAACAGGTAAGCGCCCACCGCGAGTGCGGCAGCCAGGCCGCCGAAGCCGATCAGCATCTGCTTCTTCTTTTGCTCGCGCTGCATCGATGCGATCGTTTCGTTCCGACACCGTTCGAACCGGGGCGGATCGATCTCCTCCAGCACCGTCATCAGGACGATTTTCGCGTTGCCGCTCGCGTAGCGGCCGTCCAGCAGTTCGTGCGTGGCTTTCGCTTCGGCGTCCGCCGTCGTGTAGCCCTCGGCGATCAGCCAGTCGAGCATTTTGCGCGCGGAATCGGTGTCCGGAAGCTCGGCCGGTGCGTCCCGCAGTCGCTGGGTGACGCGTGCCGCCTGCTCCTCCGTCAGATAGCCGCCGGCTTCGAGTTCGATCAGCAGGACGGCACGGTTGTCATCGATCGGTTCTGCGTGGCCCGGTGGTTCGAAAGTCATCGTTGTTGTTCTCCGTCGAGACGGATTCGCTGCGAGGGCCATGCCGGCCTATTGTGCAGATGAATCGCGTCGGTCTCCGGAAACTACTTGATTTGGGCGCAGGTGTCGATATGCCCGCGCGTCGCTTTCTCGCGCGGGCCGCGCCATGCATCATCCATGCTCGTGCGCCAGATGCACCGCATACCCCACCTTCCCCGGCACGATCTCGTCCTTCAGCGTCAACGCCGGAATCTCGTAATCGCCCGCGTTCTGCCGCCGGAACGGGATCGGCTGCGTGGTCCACAGTTCGTCCAGGCGCCGGCCGAGCGCCGCACGCGTTTCGTCGAAGCGCACGTCGTTCATCTTCCCCGTCCGGTAGATCACGAACGGCGGCAGCACGTCGAAGCCCGGGTAATACAGCATCCCGTGCTGGATCGGGAACAACACGTCGTCGATCGGCCCGTTGATGCCGCGCGGGCTGTAATGCGACTGCCATCCGCCTGCCGTGACGATCACCATCGCGCGCTTGCCGCCAAACGAGCCTTCTCCATAACGATCGCCCCAATGCGTATCGGAATGCTCGCCCACGCCGTAGGCAAAGCCGCACGCATACACGCGCTCGAACCAGCCCTTCATGATCGCCGGCATCGAGAACCACCACAGCGGGAACTGCAGGATCACCGCATCGGCCCACCGCAGCTTGTCCTGTTCGCGCGCGATGTCTTCGCGCTGCGTGCCGGTTGCAAACGCGTGCTTCGAGTCGTTCGACGGGTCGAAACGCGCGTCCGGCTCACGCCCGGTCAAGTCGTCCGCGTCGAACGCAGCCTTCCAGTTCATTGCATACAGGTCGGTCACCTGCACCGCGTGGCCGGCCCCTTCGAGATGCGCAACGGAAAAGTCGCGCAATGCGCCGTTCAGCGAACGCGGTTCGGGATGGGCATAGACGATCAGCACATTCATGTTCGGTACTCCGTTGATTGAATGACTGCAGGATGCTGCCGCCAACGGTATATTTGAAATGAATTCCTGATATTCCAGGTATAGCCATGAATAATCTCAGGCGACTCGATCTCAATCTGCTCGTCACGCTGGACGTGCTGCTCGCCGAGCACAACGTCACGCGTGCGGCCGAAAAACTGAACATGTCGCAGCCGTCGGTGAGCGTGCAATTGCAGAAACTTCGCGACGTGTTCGGCGATCCGCTGTTGCTGCCGGGGCCGCGTGGAATGCGGCCGACCGCGCGCGCGGAAGCGCTGCGCGAACCGTTGCGCGATGCGCTCGAAGCGGTCGAGCGCGCGGTCGTTCCGGCCACGCCGTTCGATCCCGCGACCGCGACGAACACGTGGCGTGTGGCCGCGACCGACTACGGCGAATCGACGATCGTGCTGCCCGCGCTGAACACGCTGCGTTCGGCCGCACCCGCCACACGCGTCGCCGTGGTCGAGCTGGTGCCGCCGCGCATCGAGCAGGATGCCGAACGAAACGGCATCGATCTCGCCTTCCATACGACCGAAGGGTCGCCGCCCGGCATGCGGCGCTTGCCGCTGTTCACCGAGCGTTACGTGCTCATCGGCCGTGCCGGGCACCCGAAGCTGAAGCGGCGCCCGAGCCTCACGCAGTTCGGCACGCTCGAGCACGTGATCGTGTCGCCCGACGGTGGCGGCTTCTTCGGCGTGACAGACGAAGCGCTCGCGAAGGTGGGCGCCACGCGGCGCGTCGTGCTGTCGGTGCCGCATTTCCTGTTCGTGATGTCGGCCGTGGCCAGCACCGATCTCGTCGCGATGGTGCCCGAGCGGCTGGTGCGCGACGTGCCCGGATTACGGGTGGTGGAAGCGCCGGTCGACGTGCCCGGCTACGAAATGTCGATGCTGTGGCACGAACGCGTGCATCGCGATCCGGCGCATCGGTGGTTGCGGGAGACGATCGCGGCAGCAGTGTAGATCGGTCGCCTGCCCGGTACTGCCGGCCGCGTCGATCGCCATCGCACGAAATCCTTCATCCGGGGCTTGAAACCGCGCCAAACACTGTATATATTTACAGTGCTTTTGCACCATTTGACCCGAATTCCGTCATTCACAGACGAACGGACTTTTGTGAGGCGACCATGTTCCAGGCATCCGCATTCGATCCCGAGCAACCCGGCTTCAACCCCGTCCACTTCGAGCGCGCCGCGCAGCGGGCGGTCGTCGATCTGCAGCGTGTCGCGGGTGGCCCCGCACAGCGGGCGCTTGGTCTGCGGCGACGCACCCATCCCGCGGCCGTCCGCACGATGAGCTGGCAGGCACTGCTGAACGTCGAAGAGTTGGCATTCTCGAATGCCGGCTTCCTGAGCCGCAACGATCCGGCCGTCGTCGATGCGTTCATCCGGTTGCGCGATAGCCGCCTGGTCGCCGCGGATGTCGAGGAGCCGGTCGACTGGCGCCGCGACGATGACGATCTGCCGGCCATCTACCTGATCGTCAAGGCGATGCTGGAAGCGGAAGAGGAAGAACGCGCCGAAGCGGCGTGAGCGATGTGATGACCGTTCGCGGTCACGGCCTGTCGGCGTAGCGCCGCCACGTTGCGTGGCGGCGCGGCCGGCGCTGCTGCTCATTGCAGCGCTGCGCCCGCGAATCAGTGCATCAACCGAAGGGCCAGGAACCGCCGCGCGGCGTGCCTCCGGGTGGCCATTGCGGCGGCCGCCCGTTACAGCCGCGCGGCGAGCCGTGAGCCCTGATCGATCGCGCGCTTCGCGTCGAGCTCGGCGGCCAGTTCCGCGCCGCCGATCAGGTGCACCGAGCGCCCGGCCGCCTGCAGCGGCGCGAGCAATGCGCGCTGCGGCTCCTGCCCCGTGCAGAGCACGATCGTGTCGGCTTCGATCAGCTCGTGATCGGTGCGCTGCTCGCCGTATGACACGTGCAGCCCGCGCGCATCGATCAGTTCATAGTTCACGCCGCCGATCATCTTCACCTGCTTCATCTTCAGCGTCGCGCGGTGAATCCAGCCGGTCGTCTTGCCGAGCCCCTTGCCGAGCGGCGCGGCCTTGCGCTGCAGCAACGTCACTTCGCGCGCGGGCGCCGACACCTGCGCACGCGTCGCGCCGCCACGCGTCGTGGCCGGGTCGGTCACGCCCCACTCGGCCTTCCACTCTTCCAGGTCGAGCGCCGGCGACTCACCCTCCTGCACCAGATACTCGGCGACATCGAAGCCGATCCCGCCAGCCCCGACCACCGCGACACGCCGGCCGACCGGCTGCTTGACCGCGAGCACGTCGATGTAGCTGAGCACATTCGGCCCGTCCTGCCCCGGGATCTTCGGGTCGCGCGGCGCGACGCCGGTCGCGAGCACGATCTCGTCGTAGCCGCCCGCGATCAGGTCGTTCGCGTCGACGCGGCGGTTCAGGTGCAGGTTCACGCCGGTCAGCTCGATCTGGCGGCCGAAGTAGCTCAACGCTTCGTGAAACTCTTCCTTGCCGGGAATCCGCTTCGCCATGTTGAACTGGCCGCCGATCTCGGCCGCGCCGTCGAACAGGTCGACCTGATGGCCGCGCTGCGCGAGCACGGTCGAGCATGCGAGCCCGGCCGGCCCCGCACCGACCACCGCGATGCGTTTCGGCTGCGCAGCGGGCGTGTATTTCAGTTCCGTCTCGTGACACGCGCGCGGGTTCAGCAGGCACGACGCGATCTTGTTCTTGAACGCGTGATCGAGGCACGCCTGGTTGCAGCCGATGCACGTGTTGATCTCGTCGGCACGGCCCTGCGCGGCCTTGACCACGAACTCGGCATCCGCGAGCAGCGGGCGCGCCATCGACACCATGTCCGCGCAGCCGTCCGCGAGGATCTGCTCGGCCACTTCGGGGCGGTTGATCCGGTTGGTGGTCACGAGCGGAATGCCGACCTCCCCCTTCATCTTCTTCGTCACCCACGCGAACGCGCCGCGCGGCACCGACGTCGCGATCGTCGGCACACGCGCCTCGTGCCAGCCGATCCCCGTGTTGATGATGGTCGCGCCCGCGCGCTCGACGGCCTTCGCGAGCTGCACGGTTTCGCTCCAGTCGCTGCCGTCCGGAATCAGGTCGAGCATCGACAGCCGGTAGATCAGGATGAAATCGCGGCCAACCGCTTCGCGCGTGCGCTCGATGATCTCGATCGGCAGCCGGATGCGGTTCTCGTACGAACCGCCCCACTGGTCGGTGCGCTTGTTGGTATGCATCGAGATGAACTGGTTGATCAGGTAGCCTTCGGAGCCCATGATCTCGACCCCGTCATACCCGGCTTCACGCGCGAGCTTCGCGCAGCGGACGAACGCGCGAATCTGCCGCTCGACGCCGCGCGCGCTCAGTTCGTGCGGCGCGAACGGCGAGATCGGCGACTTGATCTTCGACGGTGCGACCGCGAACGGGTGATAGCCGTAGCGGCCGGTGTGCAGGATCTGCAGCGCGATCTTGCCGTCCTCCGCGTGCACGGCCTCCGTGATCTCGCGATGCCGCCGCGCGGCGGCCGACGTCATCAGCGTGCCGCCGAACGGCTTGGTCCAGCCGGCCACGTTCGGCGCGAAGCCGCCCGTCACGATCAGGCCGACGCCGCCACGCGCGCGTTCGGCGAAATATTCGGCGAGCCGCGGCAGCGTCTTGCGGCTGTCCTCGAGGCCCGTGTGCATCGAGCCCATCAGCACGCGGTTCTTCAACGTCGTGAAGCCGAGATCGAGCGGGGCGAGCAGGTGGGGAAAGGTCGTGGTCATGATGAGCGTGCCAATTCGTGCCAATGAGCGATGCGTGACATCGTAGGCGCGCGCCGCCTTGAACGTGAGGGGGCAAACAGCCATAATGCTTGTCATTTCCGGCCAAGACGACATGACCTCCCCTCTCGCCAAAGATCGCCTCGGGCTGCGCCGGCCGACGATTCCGGTCGCCTATCCGCGCCTGCTGCTGCAGGCGCTGGCCGCGCGCGGTGTCGACCCGGCCGCCGCGCGCGCCGGTACCGGCCTGCGCGACGCGGTATTGGCCGAACCGGACGCGCGCGTCGCGCCGTCGCAATGGGGGCGGCTCGTGCTCAACGCGATCGAGATCGGCGGCGATCCGGGCATCGGGCTCGCGTTCGGGCTGCTGCTGAAGCCGACTGTGCACGGATTTCTCGGCTATGCGACGCTGACCGCGCGGGACATCCGCGAAGCGCTCTCCGTCACGCAGCGTTACTTCCGGATGCGCAACCGCCAATATCGGCTGACCTATGCGGAAGACGAACGCGGCGCGACGCTCGAACTGCACGGCGTGCAGGCGAGCCCCGTGCTGCAGCATCACGTGATGTTCGAATTTGTACTGACGGGGCTCGCGCAGAACATCTCTCAATGGGCGGGGCGCGTGTCGCCGCCGATCAAGCTGCAATTCGCGTGGCCGGAGCCTTCCTATTTCGCGCGCTATCGCGACCAGCTCCCGCCGGTCGAATTCGGCTGCGCCGCCAACGCGCTGTGGATCGCGC
Source organism: Burkholderia sp. SRS-25 (assembly GCF_004343765.1). Lineage (NCBI taxonomy): Bacteria > Pseudomonadati > Pseudomonadota > Betaproteobacteria > Burkholderiales > Burkholderiaceae > Burkholderia > Burkholderia sp. SRS-25. Next base: position 95,464 of record NZ_PTXM01000010.1, on the reverse strand, counting down.
GCGACGTGCTCGACTGGCCGCTGCCGCTCGCGGATGAAGTCGCGCACCGGCAGGCGCTCGTGCAGGTGGAGCGTGAATATGCGCAGGTGCGCCAGGAGGAAGGCGATCTGGTCGAACGCGTGCGCGCGGAACTGGCACGCGGCGCCGGCGATTACCCGGGACCGGAGACACTCGCCGACGCGCTGCTCGTATCCACACGCACGCTGCGGCGCCGGCTGGAAGAAGCCGGTTCGAGCTATCGGCAATTGCTCGACGAAGCGCGGTTTCGCGACGCGAAGCAGTTGCTTGCCGCATCGGATCTCGACCTGAAGACGATCGCCGAGCGGCTGCAATTCACCGACCCGGCGAATTTCACGCGCGCGTTCCGACGCTGGGCCGGGCAGACGCCGAGTGCGTATCGGGACGCCGCCGCGGACACGTCGCACGAATGATGCGGGGCTGCGGGCGGCACGACGTGCCTGCGCGGCATTTCATCGGTATGATCAATGCCACGCCAAAGCGGCGCCCACCGGCGCACTCTCCCGCCCCATGCCCAATCACATCACCCTCATCGATGCGACGATCGACCGTATCGACACGAACCTCATTCGTGTCGCGTCCGATATCAAGAAGGTGCCGCTGTATCGCCTGACGATGCAGGGCGCGTGCTACTTCATCGCGGCGGACGATATCGATGCGGAGGCGTTCAAGCAGATCGATCGATTGAAGCCCGGGATGGCGGTGCGTGCATGTGTCTTCGACGATCGCGGTCGCCGCAGCATCGCGTGGATCAAAGGCAACGACGTCGCAATCGCTCCTTACAACGTGTTCAGACAAAAGAGCAGCAACGTGTCGCTCCTCATCTGGGCGTCATGCATCTTCATGCTGAGCCTGCTGATCGACGGCGCCGCCTTCAAATCGGGCTGGGCGTTCGTCGGCGCGGTGACCCTGGTCGTCGGCATCATCAGCCTGCTGGGCACCCTGCTCGCGATCGCCGGCCTGTCCGAGCTGGTCTTCCGGCCCCAGCGGCGCGAAGCCCAGGAAAAGTGGCAATACGAACCGGCCAGTTTCACGGCGGAAAGGAGCAACAGATGAGCGATCGCACCATGCAGATCGCGTCCGGTTGCGTGACGTCGGTCAGCCAGAACACGATCAGTACGAAGGTCTGGAGCAACAACCTCGGCATGACCACGCAAAGCATCGAGGAGATTGCGCTCCAGCTCGACACGGTCGACGCACCGCTCACGCTCAGGACGGACAGCACGCGAAGCGTGTTCATCGTCGCGGGCGACCGGTTGACCGTTGCATACACGCAAGATCGGGATCGCCGCGCCATCTACGCTATCCGGAACGCGACCGACGGCTCGGTATATCTCGTTCGCACCGCGAAAGTCGCGGCTGCCCGCATGGATATCGTCGTAACGATCGGCATGCTGGTCGCCATGGCCATCACCATCGGCCTCGTGTCCGCGACGGAACGCAGCACGGACAGCGTGCTGGAAATATCCACGTGGTTCGGCGGCGCCGCGATCGCGCTCTTCATGCTGAGCACGATCCTGCGCACCGTGTTCGGCGCAATCTTGTGGCCCGAGATCCGGCGGCTCAGGCAGCCAGGCGGCAAGCGCGAGATGAATGCTGCCCGGCACGCACTGTCGCTCTCGAACGAAGAAACGTCGCACATTCGCTTCATCTGAGCCGATCCCGCGCACGAAACGTCAAAGGTCGACGCAAATCCTCGCGCCGCCATCCCCCTCTTCCGCTTCGATCCGCACCTCCCCCGCCGCGGCGATGATCGCGTCGTACACGTCGTCGCTCACGCACACCACCGGCACCGCGATCGCATACAGCTCGGCGGCCACGATCGCGCCGATCGAGATGATCAGGTCGCGCTCCTTCAGCACGATCGCGACCGGCCCCGCGCCGTTGCGCACCGCTTCCGCGAGCACGCTGCTGCTCGAACTCGAGCCCTTCGCGTGCGGCATCACCATCACCTTGCCGGCGAGGCTCGCGCCGGCCTGCGGATGCCCGCGATCGACGATCTTTCCCGCGCCGGAGTCGTAGCCGCCCCAGAAGCTGAGTGGCTTGTCGAGCACGAACGGGCGCGCGCACGCGCTGCCCGGCACGAGCGTATCGCCCGTCAAACCCTTGCGCGTGGCGTCAGTCATCGAATCTCACCTTTCCTTCGTATGCCGAACGAACGCATTCGCGCATGCTGCCGTACGCGACCGTCACGCCGATGTTCGCGGGCGCATACGACGCCCATTTCCCCGAATTGGTCATCACGAGCCCCGACAGTTGCTTCATCACCGGCGTGATGTACGTGCAGGTGTCCACGACGATCTGGATGCCGCGTGCCGCGAATTTCTCCGCGAGGCCGGCTTCGTCCAGCTCCCACAGGATGAACCGGCTCGTGTTCACGTAGAAATCGCAGGCCGGCTTGCCGTCGAACGCGTCGAGCAAGGTATCGAGCGTGCGGAATTCGGCCAGCGAGAAATGCGGCGTACCGAGCGCCACCGCGACGAGTGGATCGCCGGCCGCGCCGTGGTTCAGCGTGCGGCGAATCTCGTCGAGATCGGCCATCGTGACATCGATCGTGCGTTGCGCCGCTTGCCCGTGCAACGCGGCGTCGAGCGTGGGCGCCTCGGGCGTCACGCCAACCGCATGGAACAGCGCGACGGCGCCGCTCGATGCGGCAGCCGCGCCCAACGCCTTGAGTTCGTCTTCCGTGGTGTCCGCCGGCAGCCCGACGATCGCCGGCACCACCGCGCCCGCGATCCGCCCGATCAGCAGCCCGAGCGCAGCGAAATAGATGTCGCGCGACGCCAGGCGGCTGAAATCCGGTGCGTTGAACACGATCCGCGCGGCGCGGTTCGCTTCGACATGCAGCCCCGCATACGGCGCACGCCCGGTAATCGCGGCAGCCAGGTCAAGAAAATCGCCGTACCGGCTCGTCCGCGCGCCGAGCACCGAATTCGCGAACACGATCGCGTTCGATTCGGCCCATGCGATCTGCTCGCCTTTCGCGGGACGGTTCTTCAGTTGATAGGGCGCGCACGTGAAGCTCGATTCGCAGCCGAGCTGCAGATGCGCGTCCATCAGGCGCTGCGCATCGCGCTGGATCGTGCGGTCGCCGTGGTACAGCTCCGGATGGATCAGGTCGAGCGACCCGACGTTCAGCGTGGTCGGCACCGCGACCTTCGCGCCGGTATCGACGAAATACTCGACGAAATCGAGGCTGGTCTGGCCGTGGTAAAGGCAGCCGTCGATATGCGCGGACGTGATGTCGATCAGGTGCGGCGCGGACATCACTTGCGCCGTGCGCGCGACGATCCGCATCGCGCGCGCGACGCCGTCGCCGAAATCCCCGCGCAGCATGGCGCTGTCGCGGTCACTCAACTGCAGCATCGGTTGCTCCTCTGACGCGTGCCGGCGGCGCCGGCTCGTGAAATCCGTCAGGGGACTCTACAACTGGAAATAAAAACTGTCCAGATCGCCATCTATCCGGACAGTTTCAAAAACCAATTTACGCCACTGAGCGCCACGGAAGCGATCAATGGCTCGAATTTCGTTCCAGTTTGCCGCCAGCCCGCCGTCTAGCGTTCCGCGGTCACACTGAACAGCTCGTCGCGCAGCGCCTTCGCGCGATCGCGGCCGAACTGCGTCTCGAATTCGTCCTGCGCGGCCTGCCATGCGACTTTCGCTTCGGCGAACGTGCGCTCGCCCAGCTTCGTGAGGCTCAGCGCATGCGCACGCGGATCGTGCTCGGACGCGGCCGTTGCGACGAACCCGTCGCGCTGCAGCGGCTTCAGCGCGCGCAGCAGCGTCGTGCGATCCATCACGAGCGCATCGGCAAGCTCGCTCATCAGCAGGCCGGGCTGGCGCGTCAGGTTCGCCATGATCGAAAACTGGGCGGGCGTGACGCCCACCGGGGCCAGATGGCGCTCGTACAGTTGCGTGACGAAGCGCGCCGCCTGGCGCAGCGCGAGACAGTGGCACGCTTGGGTAATCGAGGTGTCGTTCATGTTTCGCAATTTAAATGTGCATATGCATAAAGTCAATGTACACTCCGCCGTAACAAGGCCGGCGGCCGGCCCTCGCGTCAAGGAGACGGACATGGACTACATCGACAAGCTGCGGATTTTCCGGTCGGTGGTGGAGATGCGCAGCTTCACGCGTGCCGCCGACATGCACGGCCTCGCGCGGCCTGTCGTGTCGCGCGCGGTCGCGGATCTCGAAGCGCGTTTCGGCAGCCGGCTGCTGCACCGGACCACGCGCCAGGTGTCGCTGACCGAAACGGCCGAGCGCATCTACGAGCGCTGCGCGGCCGTGCTCGACGAACTCGACTCGCTCGAAGCGGAAGCACAGGCGCCGACGCGCGAGCCCGAAGGCCTGCTGCGGCTCGTCGCGCACACGACGGCCGCGCTGAACCGGCTGGTGCCGCTGATCGCCGGCTTCAAGGCCGCACACCCGAAGGTGCGCCTCGACGTGACGCTGACCGAGCGCCCGGTCGATCTCGTCGGCGAAGGCTACGACATCGGCATCGTCGTGCCGTACATGCTGACGAACGAATCGACCGTCGTGCGAATGATCGAGCGGATTCCGCTCGTGATCGTCGCGACACCCGCATACCTGCGCGCCCATTCGCACCCGGTCGCGCCGGCAGATCTCGCCGACCATCCGTTCGTGCCGATGTCGCCGTCGCTGCGCCGGCCCGCGTTGTCGTTCCGCGTCGACGGCGACCTGCTGACCGTGCCGTTCCGCTTCGACATCTCGTCGAACAGCCCCGTCTTCAACCGCGAGATGGTGATGCACGACTTCGGCATCGGCGTCGTGCCGAAAACGCTCGTCCAGGCCGAACTCGCGTCGGGCGCGCTCGTGCAACTGCTCGCGGATGCCGATCTCGTCGACAAGTTCGTCGAGATCAAACTGGCTTACGCGAACCGCGCGCTGCTGCCCGCGAAGGTCAAGGCGTTCATCGACTACACGGCCGCCTATTGCGACCGCGAAGGCTGGATCGTTCCGGCTGCAGCCTGACGCCGATTGGTACAGCCGTGACAACAATCTGATCGCGCCCTGCCGCTCGCTTCGGGCCGCATTGCCCCCTAACATGTGTACATGCACAAGACGACGCTCACCGATGACGATTGCTTCGCGGTCCGGCAAGCCGCCCGCCGGATCTCGCAGTTCTACGAGCGCTATCTGTCGCGGGCGGGCGTGACGCCGTCGCAGTACAGCATTCTCGCGCTGCTGCGCGACCGGCCGGGCCTGACGATGGCGACGCTGTCGACCGTGCTGGTGATCGAACGCACCGCGCTGCTGCGCGCGCTCAAGCCGCTCGTCGGCGCGGCGCTGGTGGCGGGCCAGATCGAGCCGCGGTGCCGCCGCCAGACGTTCGCGCTGACCGCGCACGGCGAAACGAAGGTCGCCGACGCGCAGGTGCACTGGCTCGCCGCGCAGGAAGCGTTCGAGCAGCGGTTCGGGTCGACGCAGGCGGCCCGCCTGAGAGACGAATTGTTCCGGATCACGCACAACCTGCCGGAACGCTAGCCCCTTCCCCGATCGACGACATGCGGTCGATCGACTTGATAAGTGCATATACATAGGTGAATCGATGGATACGACCCAAGCCGCTGCCTCATCCCGTGAGGCAGCCACACTCGACCAGCCCGCGAAGCAACAGCGCCGCGTGCCGTGGATGCGCATCGCGGTGGGCGCCGTCGCCGTCGTCGTCGTCGCCGCCGCGCTCGACTGGCTGTTCGTGCTGCGTTTCCAGGAGAGCACCGACGATGCGTACGTCGGCGGCGACGTGACGGTGCTCGCGCCGAAGGTCAACGGCTTCGTCGACAAGATCCTCGTGACCGACAACCAGCGCGTGAAGGCCGGCGACGTGCTCGTGCAACTCGATGCGCGCGACTACGACGCGAAGCTCGCGCAGGCCAGCGCCGAAGTCGACAGCGCCCGCTCCGCCGTGACCGAACTCGAGGCGAAGCAGCAACTGCAATACGCGGTGATCGGCCAGCAGGCGGCCGACAAGAACGCGTCGTCGGCCGAGCTGACCCGCGCCGCCTCGGATCGCGTGCGCTACCGCGAGCTCGTGAAATCCGACGCCGTGTCGAACCAGATCGTCGAACGCGCGGACGCCGACTACTCGAAGGCCGGCGCCGCCGTCGAGCGCAGCGACGCCGCGCTGCTCGCGTCGAAGCGCCAGCTCGACGTGCTCGGCGCGCAGCTCGCCGATGCGCGGGCCCGCGTGAACACCGCACTTGCCGCGCAGCGCGTCGCCGCGCTCAACGTCGAATACACGACGATCCGCTCGCCGGTCGACGGCTACGTCGGCAACCGCACGGGCCGCGTCGGGATGCTCGCGAACGTCGGCGCACCGCTGCTGACGGTCGTGCCGGCGTCCGGCCTGTGGATCGACGCGAATTTCAAGGAAGACCAGCTGCGCAAGATGCACGCGGGCGATCGCGTCGACGTGTCGCTCGATGCGTCGAGCACGAAACTGCACGGCCGCGTCGACAGCCTCGCGCCCGCCACCGGCGCGACCTTCAGCGTGCTGCCGCCCGAGAACGCGACCGGCAACTTCACGAAGATCGTCCAGCGCGTGCCCGTGCGCGTGCATCTCGATCCGCAGCCGGGCCTCGAGCAGGTGCTGCGCCCCGGGCTCTCCGCGGTCGTGACCGTGCATACCGGCCGCGCGAGCTAAACGGGAGACGACGATGACCACCGCGTTTTCCGGCGACCCGGCGTCGCAACCGACCAAGCAGCGCGTGTTCGCGTTCGCGCTGATGTGCATCGGCTTCTTCATGGCGACGCTCGACATCCAGATCGTCGCATCGTCGCTGCGCGACATCGGCGGCGGCCTGTCCGCCAGCCAGGACGAACTGTCGTGGGTGCAAACGGCTTACCTGATTGCCGAGATCATCGTGATCCCGATGTCGGGCTGGCTGTCGAAAGTGATGTCGACGCGCTGGCTGTTCGCCGCATCGGCAGTCGGCTTCACGATCACCAGCATGCTGTGCGGCGTCGCGTGGGACATCAACTCGATGATCCTGTTTCGCGGGCTGCAGGGTGCGCTCGGCGCCGCGATGATCCCGACCGTGTTCACCACCGCGTTCGTGCTGTTCCCCGGCAAGCAGCGGCTGATTGCGTCGACGACCATCGGCGCGCTCGCGTCGCTCGCACCGGCGATCGGCCCCGTGATCGGCGGCTGGATCACCGATCAATGGTCGTGGCACTGGCTGTTCTACCTGAACCTCGTGCCGGGCATCGCGGTGGCCGCACTCGTGCCGCGCTACGTGCACATCGACGAACCCGACCTCAGCCTCATCAAGCGCGGCGACTATCTCGGCATCGTGCTGATGTCGGGCTTCCTCGGCTGCCTCGAATACGTGCTGGAGGAAGGCCCGCGCAAGAACTGGTTCGGCGACGACGCGATCGTGATCTGCGCGTGGATCTCCGGCATCTGCGGCTTCCTGTTCATCGTGCATGCGCTGACCGCGAAGGATCCGATCGTCGACCTGCGTGCGCTCGTCGTGCGCAACTTCGGGATCGGCAGCCTGCTGTCGTTCGTGACGGGCATCGGGATCTTCGTGACCGTGTTCCTGACGCCGCTGTTTCTTGCGCAGGTGCGTGCGTTCAGCTCGCTGCAGATCGGCATCGCGTTGCTGTCGGTCGGCGCGTTCCAGCTGGTCGCGCTTTGTGCGTATGCGTTTGCCGCACGGTTTTTCAGCCTGCGTTCGTTGCTCGTGTTCGGGCTGATCTGCTTCGGGCTCGGCTGTTACCTGTACACGCCGATCACGCACGACTGGGGCTGGCGCGAACTGCTGCTGCCGCAGGCGCTGCGCGGCATCGGCCAGCAGTTCAGCGTGCCGCCGATCGTGACGATGGCGCTCGGCTCGCTGCCGCAGTCGCGCCTGAAATCGGCGAGCGGCCTGTTCAACCTGATGCGCAATCTCGGCGGGGCGATCGGCATCGCGGTGAGTGCGACGATACTCAACGACCGGCTGAACTTTCATTACCTGCGCCTGAACGAGCACGTGAGCGCCGGCCAGCCGCAGGTCGCGTCGCTGCTCGATCGGCAGGCCGCGTACTGGTCGTCCGTGGCCGGCAACACGCTGGACACCGCGCAAGCCGGCCTCGCGAACCTGCACCACCTGATCTATCGCGAAGCGCTGACGCTCACCTATGCGGATGCGTACTACGCGCTGTCGCTGTGCTTCGTCGTCGCGTTGATCGCCGTCGTCTTCTCCAAACCCATTTCCCTGAACGCGCCGCCGCCGGACGCGCACTGAGGTCGAGGTCATCACCATCATGAAAAAACTTCTCGTCACCCTCGCCGTCAGCGCACTCGCCGCAGGATGTGCGGTGCAGCCCGCGCAGCATCCGGCGCTTCAGGAATCGGTCCGAACGCTCGCGCCGGATGGTTGGGATACCGATGTACCGCGCGCGGACATCGACGCCGCCGCATGGTGGGCGCAGTTCCACGATCCCGTGCTCGACAGGCTGATCGCCACCGTGCTCGACGGCAACCTCGATCTGCAGGCCGCCGCCGAACGCGTGAAGCAGGCGCAGGCGCTGACCGTGCAGAAGCGCGCGGTGCTGCTGCCCGAACTGGATGCGACCGCGCATGCGGCCGACGCACGGCAGAACACGCCGCCGCCGCTCGGGTATGTGCGGCGGGCCGGCGCGGGGCTCGCGCTGAGCTGGTCGCCGGATGTGTTCGGCGGCGAACGGCTCGATCTGCTGGCCGCGCAAGCCGAGCTCGTCGGGCAGAAACATGCGGAAGATGCGATGCGGCTCGCGCTCGCGGCCGATGCGGCTTCCGCGTATGTCGATTTGCGCTGGGCGCAGCAGGAACTGAAAATCCTGCAGGACAACGCGAAGATCCGGCAGCATGCGCTCGAACTCACGCGCAAGCGGCAGGCGTTCGGGCTGTCGACCGAGCTCGACGTTACGCGTGCGCAGAACCAGCTCGATGCACTCGAAGCGCGGATTCCGCCGACGCAGGCGCAGATCGCGCATCAGCTCAATCTGATTGCGGTGTATTCGGGGCGCACGCCGGAATCGGTCGATCGTCTGGTGCTGGCGCAGGCTGGTGAGATTCCTGCGCCGCCGGTTGGCACGCCGGGGACGTTGCCCTCGCAGGCGTTGCTGCGGCGGCCGGATGTGCTGACCGCGTATGCGCAGGTCGAGCGGCGGGCCGCGCAAGTCGGTGTGGCGAAGGCCGAGCGGTATCCGAAGTTTTCGTTGAACCTGACGGACGGAATTCTGGCCGCTTCGTATCTCGGGTTGCCTACGTTGACCGACAACCTGTTCAGCGCGGCATTGAGTGCGACGAGCCCGATCTTCAATGCGGGGCGCATTACCGCCGATATCGCGCAGAGCGAAAGCCGGATGCGCGAGTCTGAACTCGGGTTACGGCAGACGATGCTGCAGGCGTTGAGGGAAGTCGAGGATGCACGGGCGAATCTCGTCAGTTCCGATGAGGCGTCGCGCAGGCTCGGTAGTGCGCTTTCTGCGTCGGACAAGGCGCTTGGGTTGGCGAATCAGCTTTATAAGGGTGGCGCGACGGATTTTCTGGATGTGCTTTCCGCGCAGGAGGTTTATCTGCGGGATTCGGATTCGCTGAATCAGGTCAAGCGCGAGCACGCGCTGGCGGCGGTGGCGCTTTATCGGTCGCTTGGGGGTGGGTGGAGCAGGAATGACGCCGCGGGTGGGCCGGAGATGGAGGCTGTGGCGAAGGACTAAGCGCCGAGGTGTGCAGGGTTGGCTGGTCACTGAATGGTGGTGCCACTGCCCTGCACGAGGATGTGTGGAGGTATCCGGAATTTCGTGTGTGAGGCAGGTTGAGATTCAGACTCCAATGTTGAATCGTTCCGGGTAAAGCAGCGCGAACTGTGTCATGGCGCTCTTCCAATCGTGCCGGGAACCGGTCCACTTGACCACGACGTTGCGCAGCGCCAGCCAGATCAGTTTGAGCGCGGCCTCGTCCGATGGGAAGTGGCCCCGCGCCTTGATGATCTTCCGAAGCTGCATGTGCAACGACTCGATCGCGTTGGTCGTATCTACAATTTTCCGGATGTCAGGCGCGAAGGCGTGGAACGGAATCACCTGATCCCAGGCCCGGCGCCAGAGGGCGGCAACCGGTGGGTATTTCCTACCCCACGGGCTCGTATCGAACGCATCCAGCGCCACGGCGGCCGCTTCGGCCGACGGTGCCCGATAGATCTCCTTGAGCGCGGCTGCGACCGATTTCCGGACTTTCCAGCTGGCGAAGTCCAGCGAGTTCCGGATCAGATGCACGATGCAGGTCTGCACCGTCGTGTCCGGGAAGCCCTTCAGGCCGTCGACCACGGCGATCAGAATGTCCTGCACGCCGCGCAGCTTCAGGTCGTTCACCACCCGCAGCCAGAACTTGGCGCCTTCGGTCTGTTCGATCCAAAGGCCCAGCACGTCACGTGTGCCGTCGCGGCGCACGCCCAGTGCAAGGTAGATCGCCTTATTGCGCACCACGCCTTCGTCGCGGATCTTGACTCGCAAGGCATCGAAGAACACGACCGGGTACATCGGCTCGAGCGGCCGCTTCTGCCATTCGCGCACTTCGTCGATCACCGCGTCCGTGACGGTGCTGATGAAGTCCGGCGATACCTCGATGCCGTACATCTCCAGCAGGAAGCCCTGAATCTCCCGCACGCTCATGCCGCGGGCGTACATCGCGATGATCTTGTCGTCGAAGCCGGTGAAGCGTCGCTCGCCCTTGGCGATCAACACCGGATCGAAGGTGCCTTCGCGGTCGCGCGGAATCTCGACGTCGAGCAAGTAGTCGTCGGTTGCAACGCGTTTGCGGCTGGTGCCGTTGCGATGGTTCGTGCCGCCGCCCGGTTTGGCTTCACCCTTCTCGTAGCCAAGGTGGTGGGTCAGTTCGCCGCCCAGCGCACGCTCGAAGATCGCCTTCTTGAGCGCCGCGAACTGCTCGTTGATCGTTGCCCGATCCAGCGTTCCGGGCACCAGTTGCTTGATGAGTTCCGGGTCCAGGTTCAAGCCCTTGCCCGGCTCAATCGTCACTTCTTCCTTGCGTTTGCGTGGCATAAAGTGGCTCCTTGGCCATCAGTTTATGCCTCACACACAAAGGTTCGGATAGGCTCGGATGTGTCAGGACCGCCGCCCCTTGTACGCCCTTCGCGACGCCGAATCGGCTGACCTACGCCATGCGTAATATTAGCCGAGGACCCGGTCGAGGCTCCCCCAGCATTGCTGACGCGTGCCTTTTTCGACCTGGGTCAACGAGAACGGCTATGCGCTGCAATTGATTTCGTACAGTTATCAGACTATCTGAAAGGCTTTTCAGATCGATCCCATATTCACATCGCCAGCAAATCTTCACGCTTGCGTCTGGAGAATTCCATGTACGTCCACATCTGCTGAGCGCCTGCTGCTAGTCATTCCTTCACCGGAGGCAGTAGTTGTGGTGCTCGGCCCCTGGAGCACCTATGGCGAGCCAAGCACCTGAACCGTCCGCATCCTCCGCACGTCCCGTCACAGTCGCTCCGCTCAACCAGATCCAACTGAGTGACGTGGCACTGACCATCGGCGCTTTTGACCAATGGCTGGGCGCAATCACCGATGGAGCGGTGACCCTGGGTCGCCTGCGCGCCGTTGCAGGCAATCTTCCTGCCGTCCGGAATATCCTCAATCTGGCAGACCTGCTGGGCGATATCGTCACCCTCACCACACGCGAGGACCGTGATACCTCGGACTGGGCGATCGCGAGCATCAATCTGATCGGTCTGATGCCCGCTCCGGCCACCGCTCCCGCCCGCATGACGCTGCGGCCTACCCTGTTTCTGGCACGACAGGAACTCCTGAACAGCGGCAAGCCACTGATTGGGGAGGCGTTGCTCAACACGTTGGCGGTCAATCTGAACAGCAGCATCAAGGGCGAGTTGGACGACCTTGTTCAGCAAATTCAACGCGAGCTACCCGGTCTGATGGATGAGGCCGCCACGTTTGGCGAAACCCTCGTGCTGGATCTCGCCAGCGGTCTGGAGACCCTGAGTCAGGCGAGTGCCGCCGTCACTATAGCGACCGACAAGAACGAGTCGGGAAAGTCGTGGCGCGACCCCACCGAGGTGTTTTCCAACCTCTATGGCGCGGCAGTTCAATTCCAGCACGGTGCAGCAACCACAAGCCAGAGTCCCGCGGCCCAGAGCCTTTCAAAAGAAGCGCGCGCCAAGATTGCCGCAAACGCCCAACTACTGCGCAAGTTCGCCGCGCTCTTGGCCAGGCAGGTACGCGCGCAGGCCAATCCGGGGACGCAAGGTGGTGTCGGGTGGATCGTCGCCGGATTGCATCGGTCGCTCGAAGCGCGAGGGCCGAGCAGTGGGCTCGCCGCCAACATCAAGACCGACACGACGAGCCAGGCGCTAAACGCCCATCCCGGCGAACCCCTTGAGGTGCGCGTCAAAGAGCGCCCCGCTGAACAAGATGCCAACGCCTGCAAGATCGGTGCACCGTCAGGCACCGGCGGCAGCATCAGCTTTGCCACCGGGAGTGAAGCACTCAGCCAGACGGATTTCGTTCTATCCGGCCCATTTCCCATCAACTGGACACGCACCTACCGCTCCAGTCTCGGAGCCTTTGACGATGGCGAGCTGGGCGCGCGCTGGATCACCCCGTACACCACGCGCATCGACGTGACCGGCAAAGGCTTGCGCTACCACGGTGCCGACGGCCGCAGCCACGACTACCCGATGCCCAAGGTCGGACAGTTCCATGAAGATCGCATCGAAGACCTCACCCTGGTTCGTGTACGCGATCACGAGTTGGTGCTGTGCCGTGGCCACGAACGTCGCGAGACCTACCAGCGCCAAGCCGACCGCTACCTGCTGGTGCGGATCGAACTGCGCGGCGGCGCGGGCCTCTTGCTGGACTACGGCCACCGCGTTGGCAATCGCGCGGTGCTGTCCGACCTGATCACCTACCAGGACGACCCCAGCCAGGTGCATACCCACCTGAGCACCCTGGTGGGCGAAGCAGGCCGCATCACCGGCCTGTGGCTGATGGGCGAGCACGCTCCCCTGCGCCGCCTGAGCCTGTACCGCTACGACGAGGCGGGCGACCTCACGCTCGCCCAGGACGAGAACACCGCCGCGTGGACTTACCAGTATCAGCACCATTTGGTCACCCGCTACACCGATCGCACCGGGCGCGGCGTGAACCTGCAATGGCAGGGCGATGGGCCCGATGCTCGGGCGGTGCGCGAATGGGCGGATGACGGCAGCTTCGACACCCGCCTAGAGTGGGACGAGAACATCCGCCTGACTTATGTCACCGACGCCCATGGTCAGGAAACCCGGCACTACTACGACCACCTCGGCTACACCTACCGCATCATCCACCCGGACAAGCGTTCCGAATGGCTGTTCCGCGATGCCGCCAAGAACGTCGTGCACCACATCCACACCGATGGCAGCGAGGACCGCTACGCGTACGACGAGAACGGCAACCTGCTGGAACACACCCGCGCGGATGGCATGGTGGTGCACTATGCGTGGGACAGCCAGGACCAGCTCATCAAGATCAGCGACGCCGAAGGCGGCCTCTGGCTGCGCGACTACGACACCCGCGGCCGGCTCACCGAGGCCATCGACCCGCTGGGCAACAAGACCGAATACGCGTACAACCTGATGGGCCTGCCGATCGGCATCACCGATGCCAGCGGCAAGACCAAGCAGCTCGAGTACAACAGCAGTGGCCAACTCACCCGCTACGTGGACTGCTCGGCCAAGGCCAGCACCTGGGCCTACGACGAGCGCGGCCAACTCGTGCAGTTCACCAACGCGGCCGGCCAGGTCACTCGCTACCGCTACGAGGCTGGCCAGCTCGCCGCCATCCGCCACCCGGATGACAGCGAAGAGCACTTTGAGCGTGACGCCGAGGGCCGGTTGCTTTGTCACCGCAACGCGCTCGGTCGAACGACTACCTGGGACTATACCGAGGCCGGCCTGCTGGCCAAGCGCGTGGACGCCGCCGGCCAAAGCCTGCGCTACCAGTGGGACAAGCTCGGCCAACTCACCGCGCTGCGCAACGAGAACGGCCGCGATGCCGAGTTCCACTACGATCCGGTCGGCCGCCTGCTGGCGGAAACCGGCTTTGACGGCGCCACCACGCACTACCAGTACGAGCAAGCCACCGGCAAACTGGCGCGCGCCATCGACGGGCAGCGCATCACCGCCTACACCTTCGACCGGATGGGGCGCCTCACCGAGCGGCGCGCCGCGCTGCAAACCGGCGACGCAGCCCCGCGTGAGCAAGACTGGCAGGTCGAGACCTTTGCCTACGACCGCAACGGCAACCTGGCGCTGGCCAGCAACGCCGACAGCCGCCTGCAATGGTTCCACGACCCGGCCGGCAACCTGTTGCGTGAGCACCAGCATTACACCCGCCTGGGCCAGCCGCTGGTCGGGGTGTGGCAGCACGAATACGACGCGCTGAACCAGCGTATTGCCACCGTGCGCCCGGATGGTCACCGCGTCAGCTGGCTGACCTACGGCAGCGGCCACCTGCTGGCGCTGCAGCTCGACGAGCGCGAACTGGTCAGCTACGAGCGCGACGACCTGCACCGCGAAGTCGCACGCTTGCAAGGCAACCAGCTGCTGCAAACGCAGCAGTGGGATTCAATGGGACGGCTTAGCGAGCAGGTGCTGGCCCATGAAGCCAAGGGCCCGGTCGGGCAACCCGCAGGTGGCAGCCGCCTGCTGGTACGCGGCTACCGCTACGACGCCGGCGGCCAGCTCACCGACATCAATGACACGCGGCGCGGCCAGCTTGCCTACCGCTACGATCCGGTGGGCCGCTTGCTCGAAGCGCAAAGCCGGCTCGGCCACGAAACCTTCGACTTCGATCCGGCCAGCAACCTGATCGACCCGGCCGAGCAGCGCGAAGCCGAGCGCCAGCGCATGCCGCGCATCAAGGCGCTGGATAACTTGCTCAAGCAATACGCCGGCACCCACTACCAGTACGACGCGCGCGGCAACCTCACGCAACGCTGGCACAACGGCAAGGAAGGCCGCTTCACCTGGGATCTGTTCGACCGCCTCACCCACTACGAAGATGATCGCCTGAAGGTCGACTACACCTACGATGCACTCGGCCGGCGCCTGTCCAAGCACAGCCAGGCGCACTACGAGGAAAGAAGGGAAGCGGGGCCACACTGGAACCGCGCCGAACGGGTCAAGCGCAACCGCGAACTACAATGCGGCTTCACGCTGTACGGCTGGGATGGCGACACGCTGGCGTGGGAGAGCAAGATCGCCGACGAGGACGGCTTTGGTGCGCGCACCACGCACTATGTCTACGAGCCGGGTAGCTTTGTGCCAGTGGCGCAGGCGGTGCGCGGGGAAGCCATCGAATTGCTCGACCAGCCCGAGTATGGCGACTACTACCGGCCGGACGAAGACCCGCTATGGCTGCCGCCGCCGCCCGCGCCAGCCATCGACAGCTTGGCCTGGTACCAGTGCGACCACCTCGGCACGCCGCAGGAGCTGACCGACGAGCACAGCGAGATTGTGTGGAGCGCGGAGTACCGCGCCTGGGGCGTCGCGCAGGAGGCGATCAGGAAGGCGTCAGGGACGGCACTGATCGCCAACCCCATCCGCTTCCAGGGGCAGTACCATGACCATGAGTCGGGGCTGCACTACAACCGGTATCGCTATTACGATCCGAACTTGGGACGTTATATTATTCAGGATCCGATCGGATTGCGTGGCGGGATCAACGCCTATACTTACGTCAAAAACCCTGTTATCTGGATTGATCCACTCGGGTTGCAGGCAATGGGGCCAGTGCTACTTGGAATGGGCAATCTGTATCGCACCGATATTTTGCCGCCATTACCGAAAATAGCACAACACTCTATCGTAGGAAGCGCATTGGGAGATATATCTAATTTCCCCTGGCCACTTCAGCAAGTACCCGGTGAATGGGTCGGCGTAAACACGGCATGGACGATGCCTGAGTCATATTGCGCCGTAGGCTACTATGGCGACGATCCATTAGAAGATCTTCGCCCAACCGATAATTCTGGATCTAGCTGCAAAGCCAAACCTCAAAACGATGGTCAATATTTTTCCGTCAAAGGAAAAGATGGCAGAAAATTCACTTGTATAAAGGTAAAAATTTCCAAAAATTAAATTTATGAAAAATCATATCACGGTTATTTTGTACACAGGTTTATCCTTGCTGGTTATGGTTTTTGTCGCGACAAAATGCGGCATGCCGAGCTTTCAGGATGCCAGACAGCGATGCTCAGATGATTGTGGCAAGCGTGGAATGTTTGGCCGCTTGAGTGCCCCTTCCAGTTATTCTCCGCGACAGACTGTTCTGAACTACGAGTGCGAATGCTATTAAATCTCATATTAAATTGGCCTATCCCGGATTGCCCGGTGCACTTATGCACACAAAAGGGCAGGTACGCAGTAAGCTGACCCCGTGGCGTTGGACAGCCAAATTAGGCCGCCACGATCTTCCATCGGTGGCACCAATGAAAAATTCCAACCCGGCGGGCGCACTTAACTAAATAACATATCCTCCCTTCCCATCCGACGCGCTTCCGCCAGGACAATGGCGGGAGTAAATCTCCGCCAGCAAGAGCCACAGACATATTGATATTCATGATATTACAGGGATGATGCACTACAAAACAACAAGGCAATCGATGATTCAAACTTGACTTGCAAGGCAAGGAGGAGAAATTTTAAACATAAATTTTCGGTTAAGGGCACGGATAAGAGGAAATTCACTTTCACGAGAAATTCATTGAGATGAAGCGAATGGTGAAGATTGTTTTTTTATATTTTCCTTGCCGCCTTGATGGTGTTGTTTGTTTTGGCAAAATGTAGTGAGCCAAACATAAACGAGCGAGAGGATCAATGCCTCGAGGCTTGTGGCGACCGCGGCATGTTTGGGGTTTTGGAGGCACCTTTTCCAAATTCAACTAGAAACACCGCCGCAAATTATACGTGTAAATGTTATTGAGTGTGATCATGGCCGATGGATGCTTCCAGCAACTGCGGGAGACTGTCGTCAAGCGCACCGGCCTGCTGGAAGAAATTTGGCAGGAATCACCCTCAATGCGTTGCAATTCGAGAGAAGATGACGGGGCTGCAAAATGAACTGGACACGCGTTGGTCGGAACTGGTCGGAGGTCTTCCTGAGAGGATCGGACCCGGCGAACGCCTTGCTGAAACAATGCGTGGCCATCGAACCATAATTGACCAAAAAGACTCAATTCTTCGTCGATGGGAGAAACAGTATGACAAAGACTGCGACGATAACGATACGGACGATGGAAGCAGTACATGTCGTGCATGCCCGTCAGGCGGCACTGTGGTCAAAACTGCTGCGGGCATTGGGGCGACCTATGCCGCATACCGAGCTATTCGGATGATTCCATCCTTGGCACCACCTCTACGGTGGACTCTCCCTGCTAACGTGGCTGTACCATGACGACTACTGTTAACGATCTCCGAATTCGGATGCGCGCTTTACCGGCTAACTCCAGACGAAAAGAGATGGCCGAGATTGCGTTCGAGCTAGAGTATCTTTCTTTATTAGCTGCACCGCTGCCTAGAGATATATTCTCACTGTATCTGGAGGTGCTGTCAGATCCTCTAGTTTTCTCTAAGAGTGGCACAGATAACTTCATTTCTGGATTATATAATGAATTTGATAAACTCACCCTCGACCAAAAAAGCGCCCTATTAGAATCACTGGTCAATAATTCAAAAGAATATAATGACGATAAGTTGCGTTTCTCCGTTGGAGATATGATCGCGAGAAAGTACCCTATCCATGTTGCACTGGGTGCTTTCCGCCGAATGTGGTTTTCCGGTGAAAAACACTCCCAGACCATTGCTCAATTTGGTGTGAATGTCTTGTCTTTAGTGCTACCCAAAGAGGGGCCTGAGCGCGATGAGCTTCGCAAATTCGGATTGGAAATGGTGCGAAAGGAGAAGTAATCATCGATTGACGAACTATCGGCGCAATGGGCAACTCTATCTCCCAAGATACATCGCCATGATCTGCGCCCGCTCATGCCCCAACTCGCGGCTAGTAGCCAGCCGAGCCTGCGCATCCAGCGCGCGTTGAGCTGGAGTCAGCGTGCGCGCAGCAGGCCCGCCGGCAGCCGAAGCCTCCCAGCCGGTCAACGCATCATACCAATTGTGCCGGTGGCACAGGCGGTGCGCGACGACGTCATCGAATTGCTCGACCAGCCCGAGTACGGCGATTACTACCAGCAGGACGAAGACCCGCTGTGGGGCCCTCCGCCGCGTGCGCCGCAGATCAACAGCGTCGCGTGGTTCCAGTGCGATCACCTCGGCACACCGCAGGAGTTGACCGACGAGCACAGCGAGATTGCGTGGAGCGCGGAGTACCGTGCGTAGGGTGTCGCGCAGGAGGCGATCAGGAAAGCGGCCGGAGGCAAAGCTCCAATCGCAAACCCCGTCCGCTTCCAGGGGCAGTACCATGACCACGAGTCGGGGCTGCACTACAACAGGCATCGGTACTACGATCCTGAAGTGGGGCGATATATCAGTCTCGACCCGATAGGATTGCAAGCGGGGAGACAGGCTGCCCCATCACACAGCTTTTAACCACACCCTCGCTCGGAGGCGCCGCCCATCCGATACTGGATGCGGCCATGACCGCGACGGACAAACCGATTTTCTTCATCGATATTCCCTCTGGATGTGCTGTCCGCGCAGGAGGTTTATCTGCGGGATTCGGATTCGCTCAATCAGGTCAAGCGCGAGCATGCGCTGGCGGCGGTGGCGCTGTATCGGTCGCTTTGGGGTGGGTGGAGCAGGAATGAGGCGGTGGGTGGGCCGCAGGTGGGGGCTGTGGCGAAGAACTAGGCGTGATCACGATACGGCGCCGGCTTCCACACTTGCCGGCGCCCCGCTCGTCAGCCACACGATCCCAGACATTGGACCGACGACAACGCGATCAGATAAACCGCCGCCCACGCAATGCCCAGTCCTGCGATAACGGCGACGACAACGGTGACGATACGCGTGATGGGCTTGTGCCAGAACCGGATCGCAACGAACACGCCGGCAGCCAGCAGCCAGCAGGAGCACCATGAGGATCGGGCCGAGCACATTCATTGCAGCGTCATCGGTCGAGTGCCAGCTTCGCGCCGAGCCCCAGCAGGATCGTTCCCATCACCGCATCGATCGGCTTGCGCAGTTTCGCGTAGCCGACTTGCACACGGTTCGTCGAGAACAGCACGGCGACCGTGCAGAACCACGTCAGTGATACGGCGACGACCACGGCCAGCGTCGCGCCATGCATCCATGCCGGCGCCTGCGCGGGCAGCAGCGTGACGAACAGGCTGCCGAAGAACGCCGCGGCTTTCGGGTTGGTCAGGCCGACCAGCAGCCCTTTCCGGTAGGCGTGCACGCCGCCGCGAACGACCGGCTGGCTCGCGGCTTCAGCCAGCTGTGCCGACTGGCGCAGGCCCGACAGCGTCTTGATGCCCAGATAGATCAGGTAAGCGGCACCAGCGATGCGAATCGCCTCGTACAGCCACGCAAGCTTCGCGACGATCAGCCCGAGCCCGAAAATCGCCATCGCGGCCCAGACCGCATGCGACGACGCGATGCCCAGCGCAGCCAGCAGGCCCGCGCGGCGATTGCCGAGCGCATGGGACGAAACGGCGATCAGGTCGGGACCGGGGCTGACGCACGCCAGCAACATCACGCCGCCGACTGCGGCGAGTTGGGGAAGATAGCTCATGGCGGTTCGGGCGGATTCGGGTAAAGGAGGGGAAAGTCGGCTTACTCTAGCACGCCGATTTTGGTTGCATGCGGGACGGTCCAAGACGCGGCACGCGGGCAGCCAGCACCCGCTCTTTCCCACCGCGCCCCTTGCATCCGCGAATTACAACGGCGGCCGCTTCAGCTTCACCCAGCGCTGCACCGACGCCCGCTCCCACTGCGCACGCGCATAGTCGGCAAGGCGCTGCGGCACCGGATCGTCATTCAGCACCAGACGGTTCAGCATCACCGCCAGGTCGACATCGGCAATGCTCCACTCGCCGAACAGGTTGGCCGCGCCCGGCGCGAGCAGCTTGTCGGCAGCCACGAACAGCTTCTGCGCGGCGGCTTGCGCCAGGCTCGACAGCGGCTCGCTCGACGGCCCGTAGAACAGCACTTCGGTCGACCGCTCCGTCCGAACCGGCATCAGGTCGCTGCGCAGCCACGCCTGCACCTGCCGCGCCCGCGCACGCTGGCGCGGCTCGACCGGATAGAGCCGCGTGCCCGGGAAGATCTCGTCGAGATACTCGGTAATCGCCGACGATTCCGACAGCGCGAAATCGTCGTGCACGAGCGTCGGCACGCGTTGCGTCAGCGAGGTCGCCGCGTAGTCGGGTGCGAAATGCGCGCGGTTGCCGAGATCGACGGTCACCAGTTCGTAAGGCAGCGCCTTTTCCTCGAGCGCAACGAAAACCGACATCGCGTAAGGGCTCGCATATTGCGTATCGGCGTAGAGACGGAGATGACCGGTTTGCACTGCTGGCTCCTTGTGGGTGCGAAGGCCGGCGGCGGCTCGTTGATGCGCCGACAGGCTTCGGGTGGGTCGATGCGGTTGTGCGACAGGTTAGCAGCAGCCGATGCGGTGGTGATTGCAGTTTTGTGTCCGCTGCCGCGGCGAGATCATCCGGCGTCGGGCCAGCGGTATCCGATCACCTCGGTCAACGGGTACGCGAGCTCGCGGACTTCTTCCAGTTGGTTGCCGCCGAAGAGATACACCTGTTCGTCGTCGTGACGCAGGTAGAACCCGACATGCCCTTTCCAGCTCGCGGGATCGTCGCGCGTCAGGATCGCGATGCAGCCGTACACCGGGCGCTCCAGCGGCCGGCCCCATTCGAGCCACGAACGCGCGAGCGCGGAGCCCGTGCCGCGAACGCCGGCGTGCGTCATGCACCAGTTGACGAACGACGAGCACCAGGAAATCTTGTCGTCGTAGCCGACCAGGTTCGTCTGGTTGTTGTATTCGACGATGCGCGGGTTGATGCTGCCGGGCGGATGGCGGCGGATGCCGAGTTCGGCCATTGCGACAGGCATCCACGGCGGATGGCCGGTGTCCGGCTTGCTCTCGGAGGTTGATCGGGTCACGTCTGCCTCGATTCATGGAGATTGATCGCCAATCGTCGCATGAATCGCGTATGGCGACGAGCCCGCCGTCAACGCGATGCCCAATGTCATCCGCCATGCGGCGCTGGCGTGCCGACCGGCTCCGGTGGCGCGCTTCGCCATGCCGGCGCTCGGCGGCCGGGGCGCACTACGGCCTGGGTTGAAGCGCGCGGTATTTCGCGGGTGTCGTACCCAGCGCCTGCTTGAACATGTTGATGAAGCTCGTCACGGCCTCGTAGCCCAGTTCATCCGAGACCTGCTGCACGCTTCTGCCTTTCGCCAGCGCCTCGAGGGCGACCATCAGATGCAACTGCCGCCGCCATTTGCCGAACGACATGCCGGTCTCCTCGAACAAGCGCCGCGACAACGTCCGCTCGCCCATGCCGACGTGGCGGGACCATTCTTCCACGGTACGGCGATCGCCCGGCGAGGCGATCAGCGCCTGCGCGATCTGCCTGACACGAGGATGTCTCGGGATCGGAAAGTGCGTGTCCACCCGCTCCATGATGGCGAGCTCTTCGATCAACAGCTCGACCATCAACGCGTGTCGCCTGACGCCGGGTTGGGGCGGCCTGTTTGCCAGTTCGACGATGATCTCGCGCAGCATCGGGCTGATGCGCAGCGTGCGGCATTCATCCGGCAGCCCCGTCACCGATGGGTGAATGAAGACGAAGCACCCTTCGGCCGCGGGCGAAGCGCGGCTGACGTGAGGCAGCCCCGCGGGGAGCCACAGTGCGCAATGCGGCGGGATGATCCAATGCGCATCGCGCGCCTCGCAAGCCACCACACCCTGAAGCGACAGAACCAGCTGCCCGTCCGGATGGGTATGGCGGCGGCCTGCCACGCTTTCACTCAAGGCGCCGAAGCGCGCTGCGGTCACGGAAAAGGTCATCGGTCGAAGCGCAAGGAGATGTACATACGGGTTGTCGAGTTACACGTATTTTTTGTCAAAATACACGATATCCGCAAGCCTACCGCTCCAGTAACCTGCATGCCGAATGACGGACACCTCCGTCTGCCTGCCCCATGCCACTGGAGAACGAATGACTGACGCCACCACGATCGCGCGCATGATCGAATCCGCCGATGGACACCCTGTCCTGCATCCGTCGGGCGCCCGGATGAACATCAAGGTTTTCGCCGCCGAAACGGGCGGGGCTTATTCGCTCATGGAAACCGTGCTGCCCCCCGGCGGAACCGTGCCGTTGCACATCCATGAAGACGAGGACGAGAACAATTTCATTCTCGAAGGCGAGCTGACGATGCAGATCGGCGAGGTTCAGTACACCGCAAAGGCGGGCAGCTATGTGGTCGCGCCCAAGGGGATCACCCAGCAATTCCACAATGCCGGCACGGCGCCCTGCCGATTCCTGACGACGTTCACGCCCGGCGGGGCGGAAGGGTTCTTCAAGGAAGCGGGCGAGCTCGTGCGGCTGGCGGCCCCCGGCAAGCCTTCCGCCGACGCGCTTGCCGCGCTTCAACGCAAGTACAAGCTGCGCTACCTGCCGGCGGCTTGAGGCGGGCACGCTGCAGAGGGTCGGGCTTTCACTCATGCGGGGGGTTGCGATTCCGTCGCGATCCCCGCTTATGATGTCGCGAGGCACACGACCCTCACGCCCGCCATGCGCATCACGCCCCTGCCGCCCCTCCAGTGCCTCGTCGCGTTCGAAGCCGCCGTGCGGCACGCGAGCTTCACGCGCGCGGCCGCCGAGCTGCACCTGACCCAAAGCGCGATCAGCCGGCAGATCCAGCAGCTCGAGGAATTCCTCGGCCGCTCGCTGTTCGTGCGCGAACACCGTTCGCTGCGGCTGACGATTGCCGGCGAGCAATACGCGGCGCAGGTGCATCACCTCCTCACGCAATGCGCGGAAGCCACGCACGACGTAATGAAGCCCTACGGCGATCTCGAACTGACGATCGCATGCTCGTCCGGCGTGGCGCTGCTGTGGCTCACGCCGCGCCTGCCCGCGTTTCGCACCGCGTATCCGAACATCAAGCTGCGGCTGATCGTGCGCGACGGGCTCGCGTCGATGTCGCCGGCGGAGTTCGACGTGGGCATCTACTACGTGCGCCAGCAGGCGCCCGCCGAATACACCGCGCGGCGCCTCTTCGACGAGGAAGTGTTTCCCGTCTGCGCGCCAGGCTACCTGTCCGGCCGCACGCTCGACGCGGCCGATCTCGCGCACGAGACGCTGCTGCGCCTCGAGGACGGGCAGCGTCAGTGGATGTCGTGGTCCGAATGGTTCGACCAGAACGACATCGACCGGCAGAAGGCGCAGCCGCAGGACATCACGATCAACTCGTATCCGCAGATCGTGCAGATGACCATTCTCGGCCAGGGCATATCGCTCGGCTGGCGCTACATGATCGACGCGTGCATCGAAGCCGGGCTGCTCGTGCGCGTGACGGAGGCGTCCGCGAGCCACGGCGGCGGCTATTACGTGATCTCGCCAAACGACCGCGCGCAGAACCACGCCGCGCGCCTGTTCACACGCTGGCTGTTCGAACAGGCGGAGCGCCAGATGGCGCCCTGACCCATCCGGAACGCAACGCATGCGCCCAGCGCATGCGTGCATGCGAATCTTTCGTTTCAGAAAAAAATCCGGCTGTCCTTAGCATGGGATTCACGCGGGGCAGCCGTCCCGTCTTCTGATTCGGATAGAGGAAGAGACCATGCAAGGAACGCTTTCCCCGCGCGCCGCGCCTGCCGTCGACGCGGCCGTGCAGCAGCGCCGCCGCGCCATCGTCGCGACCGTGATCGGCAACGGCCTCGAATGGTTCGACTTCACCGTCTACAGCTTCTTCGCGGTCATCATCGCGAAACTGTTCTTTCCGACTGGCAACGAACTGACGTCCGTACTGCTGACCGTCGCGACGTTCGGCGTCGGCTTCTTCATGCGGCCCGTCGGCGGCATCGTGCTCGGCATCTACGCGGACAAGGTCGGGCGCAAGGCCGCGCTGTCGCTCACCATTCTCATGATGGCCGCCGGCACCGCGCTCATCGGGCTCGCGCCGACCTACGAACAGGCCGGTATCGCCGCGCCGCTGCTGATCGTCGTCGCGCGGCTGCTGCAAGGCTTCTCGGCCGGCGGCGAGATGGGCGGCGCCACCGCGTTCCTCACCGAGTACGCGCCGCCGGAGAAGCGCGCGTACTACTCGAGCTGGATCCAGTCGAGCATCGGCTTCGCGGTGCTGCTCGGCGCCGCGACCGGCACCTTCGTCACGACGTCGCTCGACGTGCAGGCGCTGCATAGCTGGGGCTGGCGGCTGCCGTTCCTGCTCGGAATCATCGTCGGGCCCGTCGGCTACTACATCCGCAGCCATATCGACGAGACGCCCGCATTCAGCGCCGTCGAAGCGCAGGCGAAAGAAAGCTCGCCGCTGAAGGAAGTGCTGTCCACCTACCCGCGCGAGACGTTCGCGAGCTTTTCGATGGTCATTCTGTGGACCGTCTGCACCTACGTGCTGCTCTTCTACATGCCGACGTATTCCGTGCGCACGCTGCATCTGCCGCAATCGACCGGTTTCGCGGCCGGCATGGTCGGCGGGCTGATGATCATGTGCTGCTCGCCGATCGTCGGCCGGCTCGCCGACGTGTGGGGACGGCGCGTGTTCCTGTCCGGATCGGCGCTGGCCATCTTCTTGCTCGCGTGGCCGATGTTCGCGTGGATCAACCATGCGCCCGGGTTCACGTCGCTGATCGTGTTCCAGGCCGTATTCGGCGTGCTGATCGCGACCTACACGGGGCCGATCCTCGCGGCGTTCGCCGAACTGTTCCCGACCAAGGTGCTGTCGACCGGGCTGTCCGTCGCGTACAACTTCGCGGTCACGATCTTCGGCGGCTTCGCGCCGTTCCTGATCACGTGGCTCATCGCCCGCACCGGCAGCAACATGGCGCCTGCTTTCTACGTGACGCTTGCGGCGGCCGTCAGCTTCATCGGGACGCGCTTCGTGAAGGACGCCAAGCGTGGCGCTTCCGTCAATCGATAAGGATCTCTCTCCATGACCATTACCGTGCTGCAAGGCGGCAACGTACTCGATCTCGAACGGGGCGTGCTGCTCGAACATCATCATGTCGTGATCGACGGCGACCGGATCGTCGAAGTAACCGATCGGCCGGTGGATTTTCCGAATGCGCGGGTGATCGACGTGCGCGGCAAGACCGTGATGCCGGGGTTCATCGATTGCCATGTGCACGTGCTGGCTTCGAATGCGAATCTCGGTGTGAATGCGACGCAGCCGAATATTCTTGCCGCGATTCGGTCGTTGCCGATTCTCGATGCGATGTTGTCGCGTGGGTTTACCAGCGTGCGGGATGCCGGGGGCGCGGATTGGAGCTTGATGCAGGCGGTCGAAACCGGGCTCGTGTCGGGGCCGCGGATTTTTCCGTCGGGAAAGGCGTTGTCTCAGACCGGCGGGCATGGGGACTTTCGGCCGCGTGGGGATTTGCTGGAGCCTTGTTCCTGCTGTTTCAGGACGGGGGCGATCGCTCGGGTGGTGGACGGGGTCGAAGGTGTGCGGCTCGCCGTGCGTGAGGAAATTCAGAAAGGCGCGACGCAGATCAAGATCATGGCGTCAGGCGGCGTGGCTTCGCCGACCGACCCGATTGCGAACACGCAGTATTCGGAGGATGAGATTCGGGCGATCGTGGATGAAGCCGAGGCCGCGAATACTTATGTGATGGCGCATGCGTATACGGGGCGGGCGATTGCTCGGGCGGTGCGCTGTGGGGTTAGGACGATCGAGCATGGGAATCTCGTGGATGAGACTGCGGCGAAGTTGATGCATGAGCATGGCGCGTTTGTGGTGCCTACGCTTGTCACTTATGACGCGCTGGCCAAACACGGCGCGGAGTTCGGGATGCCGCCCGAATCGGTGGCAAAGGTGGCTTCCGTTCAGCAGAAAGGACGCGAATCGCTGGAAATCTATGCGAACGCCGGCGTGAAGATGGGGTTCGGGTCGGATCTGCTCGGGGAAATGCACGCGTTTCAAAGCGGAGAGTTTCGGATTCGGGCCGAAGTGCTGGGGAATCTGGAAGCGCTCAGGTCGGCGACGACTGTGGCGGCGGAGATCGTCAATATGCAGGGGCAGCTTGGGGTGGTTGCCGTGGGGGCGATCGCCGACCTCGTCGTGCTGGATGGGAATCCGCTTGAAGATATCGGAGTCGTGGCCGATGAAGGCGCGCGGGTCGAGTATGTGTTGCAGCGGGGGGCGCTTGTGAAGCGGCAAGCCGGTGGGCGTTGATTTGATGACTTGACGCCATTCGGCTGTTTCGGCAGGCGACGTGTCGCCTCACGGGCCTTGCGGTCGTGACAGTTGTTGAAGGTGGCTGGAGGTGTGAGTCGCGGCGTTTGCGGCAATGGCCGGGGCGGTGTCGCCCCGGCAGTCAGTCGCATTCGGGAAACGCCTGCATTCCACTCGCCAGGGCCGCATCAAGCGGCCCTTGCAGGCGTTATAGCGGCGACGGTCCAGGGTCAGGATCGTGGTACGGCTGCTCTCGCAACGCCAACTGGCTGTAATCCGGCGTGATCGTGATCTGCCGGGTCACGTAGTTGGCATCCACGTATACGCGGTCGCCAGGCTTGAATCCGAAGATCTTGAAATCAATGTCGATCGCCTTCATCCACGGCAGATACGGCCAGCCTCGCTTGGGAAGGTCCGGGTAGTTGCGCAGGACCAGCTCAAACGTCTTCTGCATGTTGACCGGTTTGTTCTTTCTACGACGTGGCTTAGTATTGGCGTCAGCCATTTCCGACTCCTTGGGTGAGTTGGTGGTGGTCAGCGGGTCGTATGGGTTGCCGCCCATGCGGCCCGCGCTTCTTTGATGCCTTGGGTTTCCCCTTCTTTCTCCCCTCTTCGCTGGGTCTTGTTGGGCAAGACGGCTTTCTTTCGACCATCGGTGCGGAGGGGACTGCGTTCTACTCCCGATGACGAGAAGCATGGCTTCAAGACCAGTGTAGTTGGGCTGGCATCTCAGAAATGGGGGATTGGGGGGGATTGGCCGTTAGGTATAGGGAGCGTGTCCGTGCCTGATGCTTCATGTCAGTGATTCGGAGGACTTGTACCCTATGAATCGCTAGGGCCGATCGATCCAGAACTATTTCGATTGCGGGAAATACTTCAACCTCGACTCTTACTAAGCCGTATGGCACACGATCGTTGGCGCTCAACGCGTGAATTACGAACGGCCACACGCGGCCGTCCCTTAAGGACTGAGTTGGAACGCCACTCGTGCGCGATTACCGCCAACGCTAACGTCGGAAATCGATCCCTAGCCGCCACGCGGACCTCCGCAGTAAGTGGCGCGGGAGCAGACGTGCCTCGGAGAACTGCGCAGGTTCTTCGGAAGTTGCTCTGGAAACGTCGCCGGCGGAGTTCTCCCGCGCAGCCTAGGGGCTTGTCCAGACCTTCGATAAATCCCAAAATAGGTAGATAGGCAGCCGTGCTCAAACTCAGCCTAGCCGACAATAACGAAGAAGAATCTGACCGAGCTGCTCCGCGATGACTGATTATCTCGACCTAGAACGACGTTTTAGCCTCTTGACCGAGTACTCGGTCAAGGAGCTTCTGACCTTGAATATCTTTGGCCGCAAGCACTTAGGCTGGGAGCAACTCCTCGCCGGACGATTCTCGCTCATCACTGCACGCGCAAATTTCGGCAAAACAACGGAGCTGCGAGCTTGCGCGCAGCGCCTCCGTGACAACGGTCAGCATGCAGTGTTCGTTGCCCTTCACCGACTTCTCGAAGAATTCGACTTTCAAATCGCTCTTGAAGCCACCGAAGCCAAAGCATTCGAAGCATGGGAGGCCTCGCCCACCGAGCGACTGCACATGTTTGTTGATTCTCTGGATGAGGCAGTGCTAGGCCGGGAGTCGGGGCTACAGTCAGCTCTTCGTAGGGTGTCCAGGGCAGTTGGGCGTCCAGGTGCGGATGTCAGTTGGATTCTCTCGTCGCGCCCCGCTACTCTCACGCCTTCTGTTCTTGATGTTGTTCAAGAAGAACTTCGTGCAACGCTCTATGCGGGCGACGCGAACGACGAGTCGCCCGACGACACGTCAGAAGAAATGGAAGTAACCGAAGCTCCGAGCGCTGGACTCGCCGTGTTCGATGCCGGCAGCACGGTTAAGTCGAGGTCAGCCCCGAAGGAGCACTTGAAGGTCTTCCGGTTACTTCCCCTCTCAAGGAGGGCGGCGAGGTTGTACCTCGAGAATCGCCATAGTGTCGCTAACGGCAAGGCATTGCTGGAGGCAGCGCGGCGTTTCGGGCTAAATGAACTCGCGGATGGCCCCGGAAGTCTCGACGTACTGGCTTACGTCGACCCGGTGACCAATCCGCCTAGCGACCTAACCTCCGTCTTTGAGCGAATGGTTTCTGCTGTCCAGGCTCAGCAACGCTCAGACCGCCGCGAAACGCTGGTGGGACGGCCTTCCCCGGAGTGCCTGAACGAGGCTTTGGAGAAGCTCGCGGCAGCTTCAGCCGTTTGTCAGCTGCCAAATATGGAGTTGGCAGCGGATGTTCTCAGAGTGCAGGATGGAGTGCTGTCGTGCCGGCCGCTCGTGGGTTCTTTGCTCTCTGAAAGTTCATTGACGTATCTGCTTGGCTCCAGGCTGTTCATCGATTCGGGCCAGCATCAGGTCAAGCTTTATCCCGATCAACTGCTTCCCTATCTCGCCGCAAAGCGCCTCTCGTCCCTGGTTCAGTCGCCCGAAGACGCGCACCGGCTTGTTGCTGCGCTGTCGTGGAGGGCAGCGACTGGTGAATGTGGAGTACATCGAGCGCACCTGACTCTCGCCGGCTGGCTATCCACATTCAATGTGCACTGCAGGTTGGAGTTGCTAGAGGTTGAACCGCAGGCCGTTGCGTTCTTCGGTGACCTGCGCAGTACGCAAGTTCCGTTGGCGGACGCGAGCGCAGCACTGAAGCGCAGCGTGGAGCGGCTGGACACTTGCGGCGACACGCTAGGACGCAATCATTTCACTCTGACGGCGGAGAACTACTGGCAAGCCGCGAAGCCCGGAATTGAACCCACACTTCTGGAGGCCTACGACAGCGTTGGCTCTGACTGGCACGCACGCGTCGCGCTTCTCGATATCGCTACCTACGCTCGTCTGGATGTCTTCCGTGACAAGGTTCTGTCCGAGCATGGCAACGACTACGCGAAGCTGCTAGGAAATCCAGCCGAGCTCGTGTATCTGATGTCGCTCG
Source organism: Burkholderia sp. SRS-25 (assembly GCF_004343765.1). Classification (NCBI taxonomy): domain Bacteria; kingdom Pseudomonadati; phylum Pseudomonadota; class Betaproteobacteria; order Burkholderiales; family Burkholderiaceae; genus Burkholderia; species Burkholderia sp. SRS-25. The sequence goes on along the minus strand of NZ_PTXM01000010.1, from coordinate 66,079 downwards.
AACGAGATGACGATGCTCAATCACTCGCTGATGCGGCTAAGACGTGCCCGCACCTTGAAGAACGAACGCTTCAGCTTCTTCTTAGCGAGCTTGCGTGGAGGACATTCGACGCTGACACGATCGCTGAACTGGCAAGCAAGCAGTACATATGCAACGGCGGCGGGTTCAATCTCACTTGGGCTCTCACACACGATGTCGCTGACTCCGCACGCCCGGAGCAACTTGCGGCGCTCACCGAGAGGTTGCTATGCCGCATGGTGAAAAGCTTTGACGCGAAGCGTTACGAGTACCAAGAAAGGTGCGACAACTTTGCAGATGCTGTTCAAGAGTTGATTGCGCTCGTTGTTCGAACCGATAGCCTTCCTGTCGAACGCGTCACCAAGCTGTGCCTGACGTACTACCAGGCGCACGGCAAGCTCCACTTTGGAAGCGGCGAGCAGGCTGAGCTCCGCGCTGCGCTGAAGGTGTCCGACGCCGTTCGCCGGGACCTACTTCGAGCAGCCATCGCTCAAAGTGACCGAACGCCTGAAGGAATCTGGAAGACGTTTGTCTCCTACGGGATGTACTCGCTTTGGCAAGATGGCGATGTTGATGCGCTTACCGAGCCTGGCTTCACCGAACTGGTATCCACGTTCAAGGAGAAGGCTGCTGCGCAGAAGTCGGTTACTCGGCCCCAAAAGGCGAAGCAAGAGAAGCTGGAGCTGGGCAAACAGTCCAAGGACGCGCTGTCGATCGAAATTGGTAGCGTGAGAGACGGCTCGAACACGAATGCGCTTGCCTGGATTGCCAATTGGCTATGCCGGACAAACCACGACGCACGCTACGGCGAGTGCGACTTCTCGGCGTTCGAAAAGGCAGCGGGCGTCGACCTTGCTAACGCCGCCCGAGCAGGGCTTAGCGCCATATGGCGCACGCGTGCACCGGAGTTTCAGGAGCACGAGCGCAACACCACATACTATGTGACCGTCGCCGGCCTTCAGGGGCTTCACCTTGATCTTGGAGATGGCGCCAAGCTTCCGGTGCTGTCCACCGCCGAGGTTAAGCGAGCTCTCTCCTACGGGCGCTTTGAAATCAACGGATATCCGAAGTGGTTCTGGTCCGTCGTGCGCGCCAATGAGGCGGTAGCCCTCGAGGAATTCCACGAAGTACTGGCCAAGGCAGACGCCGGCGCGGTATCAGCTGACCAGGCAGATGCTCTGATTCGGCATTTGCCGGACGCGCCTTCTGCGGTTCAGCGTGGCCTGTCCGGCGCGGCTTGGACGTTCGCGACAAGCTCAGCGAACGTTGACTCGTATGCGCTTACAGCTGCCCTGACCTGCGCGGTGGTTGAAGGGGCAGATCTAGACCAAGGCGCTTTCGAAGGCGAAGCTTGGTCGCACATGTCTGTAGCTTTCCGCGACCCACTGCCCACCCATGGTTCTCTCGCCTCACCTGGGGATACAGATGAGCAGAAAGTGCGTAGTGATCTTGAGGCCCGTATCAGCGCCATGACGCGCCTCCGCTCAAACGCGGTCGTGTGGGGGCTGTTCTGGCTGTTTCATTACTCGGCAACCTTCAGTGCGCGGTGGGACAGTTGGCGTGCAGCCGAGCAGCGCGCCGCGGAAGAATTCATATTCGATCTGGCCGCGTATGTCGGCCAGGACCAGCGGAGCCGTTTGAGCGGCTTAACAGAGAGAGGCATGGACGGCCTGAGGGCTCTCGCGGCCCTTTACGAGTGGGTGGTGACTGTCGTGCGTGAGCCCGACGATATCGTTCACGAAGATGGACGGGTGTTTCACGTTGGCGCCCGTGATCACGCACAGCGTCTTCGCGACTCGCTGCTCCCCGTAATCTCAAGTGCCAAGTCCCAAGCGGCCTACGTCGTACTGGACGACCTTCGAGAGAAGACCAGCGGGGCGCGAGCGAAATACATCAGGCAGTTGCAATTTCAGATGCGCGAAGAGGAAGCCTACGTCGTTCCAGTCACCCAGCAGAACTACGCCAAGTTCGAACGCGACTTCGCGCCTCCATCCATTGGATTCACCGCTTTCGCTCAAGCCGTCCACAACGACCTGCTCGCGGTACAACGTGACATCGAACATGGCGAATTCAGCCTTCGGCGTATGTTCAATCTTGTGGTCATGAAGCACATCAAGACGGAAACCGAAGGCCTGGCCCTCGAAGAAGACTTCCAGGCACTTCTCGGGAGCGAGTTGAATCATGCAAGCGGCGGTCGTTATGTCGTGACACTGGAGCCAATCCTTCCAGCGGCAACCCGGCGCGATGTGCTGTGTCAGGTAGGTGAACTTCGAGCCACTGTTGAGCTCAAGATGTCCGAGCGTTGGACTGTTGCCGACTACCTCGTGGCCTTGGACGAGCAGCTGAAGGGGCAGTACATGCAGACTCCGAACTCGAAGATTGGCTTCTTCGTAGTTGTGCTCCAGCGCCGTAGGACGTGGAACAACCCGGCTGGCGGTAAGTTGGATTTTGATGGCTTGATTGCGCTGCTCAAACGGAAGGCGCTGGAGTTGCAAGCTGCGGACCCCGCTCTCTTTTTGCGCATTATTGGCATTGACGCGGCGCCGCAAGACGATTTTCGCAAAACGATGGCCGTCACGAAGGCCGCCATAAGCGGACCCCCGAAGTATGCGGACGCGCATGGCAACACGTGGTCTGGAAAGGGGCGCCGGCCAAAGTGGGTGAACGACGCTCTCACTGCGGGGAAGATGCTAGCCGACTTTGAGATCAGCCAGCCTAAAGCTGGGACCGATTCGGCAATCTGCGCCCGGTGGGTTTCGGATCCGGGCGCGTGAGGATTCAGAAGGCGATAGCGCTTGGGTCGTGCCCCGGCTAGCTCACCGGAAAGGAGCCGGTCGCGACTGACCAATCCTGGCCGACAGTCGCCCAACGTGGGCGGCGACATTCGACCCGTTGTGAACATTCGTTTTGCCTAAAGCAGACGTTGGAAAAGCGCTTGGCGATCGAATGCGGCACTCCTGTGCTATCAGTCGATCGCTGCACTGTGTGACCGAAAACTCAACGAAAGACCTCGATCCCCACAATTATCGATACAGTCAGATAATTTCATCATTGCGGGGAGCACCGCGTTCAATCCTGTTGATCACTAGGGCCGCACTAATACTGAGTGAGTGAACACATCCGAACCACGCCGACGTGCCGGCCCTTATGGAAACGACAATTTCTGGTTCTAAGTCTGCTACCTCGGTAAACATTCACTCTCGAGGACATCTCTGGCGAGTCGAACTATCTCCTGTTGACCGATGAACTCAAGGTAGTCACCGCCAGCTATTACTGCCATTCCTATCAGAATGTACGGGTTTCTTCTCGACCATGGAGGAGGCGGCACTTTCGCATAGATAGGAGAGCCGCTCATGCCATCTAGGTCGTCGATAACGCCGCGATCCGTGATGCGCAATTTATGTGTGTGGGGGTATCTGCCACGACCAGCGTAGGTTCCCAGCAGCCTTGCGGAAGCTAGGCGTGCCCCATTGTCTTCGATGCCTACGTCTGGTGTCGTACTTGAAAATCCATGCACGATAAGCTTTGGTGGCGCCTCGCAGGAAGCTATTTTCTCCAATAATTCCGGAGTACTGTGTAGATCCGTAGAACGGTGTAGTGCAATCTCATAGAGGTCATGTCGCTCCTTCGAGGCAACCAAACAGGCAAGATCCATATCGCCGTCAGCTCCGACATAGTCATCGAAATTCGTACTTGCCTTTGCCAACCCAACGTGCGTGAAATTAACGCAGGTATCTATCGAAAGCGTCATCCCGCTGCTTGTTATGTCCGCTGGCACTAGTAATCTAGCTGCCGTTGCAGTCAGATCCGATCCCAAAGTTCCGAGACAGTGGCGGGCCGTTATCAGAAACAAGTAGCCGTCTAGTCTCGCAAAGAACCCCGTTCCATGCATTCCTAACCAGTCGCCATTCGCGGAGATCATATTTACGGTGCTCTGCGGAAGACCACCACTAGCTGTTTTCATGTTCATCGTCTACATCCAATGATTTCAGGCGAGCGCAGCACGAAGCGCTTTCTCAAAAATAGGCACAATCCAAGGATCCTCGAAAATTAAGTTAATGGCCGGTTCAATCTTATTTCCAAGGGAGCGACGTACATTGGCCACTTCCGCAGCTACAAAAGGAAGGTGATCCAAAAATGGATTTGGGTTGCGTTCTCTGACAATGTATGAATTTTCCGCAATTCTGGAACGCATCAGGCGTCCGATGAAATGAATGTAATCTGTAGCGATTCCGATCCGATGATCCTCGGGTGCAGAAGCGTGCACGGAAACCTTCAATGCTATGACCGAGAGGTACAATGCCGTGACGTGGGCATCCCAAGAGATAGCGTGCTCGTATCGCTGCGTCTCCACATCCGCAAGATAGCGAGCAACCTTCGTGTTAAGTTTTGACAGAACGAAATTGGTAGCCTTTGGCTTTCGTGCGATGGTTAAGCCGAGATTTGTGAGAGCAGCGCCTCGTGCATCAGGGTCCAAAAACCAACCGCTGCGCTTGCCCACATCTGGAACCATCGAAAAAACTTGCGCAAAATATTGCTCGTCCAGTCGGTTTGCAAGATCAATTTTACCAATATCTCGAATAAGCGAGGAAACGAAAATCACAATGGCGTCTCGGTGTCTTATTATTTTAAAAAGCTCGACACCAAATCTTTCCACATCGATATCTTCAGAACATTTTTCAAAAAATTCAGCAATCAACTTCTGAACTTCATCTTGATAGTCAATCCGATTGACGACGATATTCCATATTTTGGAAAGAAGAATTTCGGTCGAATTTTTCGACGGTACTCCATCGATATTTGTTACGTCCTGACATTCGCAAGTTGACGTATGAACAGTTGACTCCGAGTCGCGCTCCCAAATCACGTCAGGCACCAAACCCGTCAACTCTCCCCCTACGAGCTCTAAGATGTAGGTGTACACCCGCCACGCCGTAATTTGATCCAGTTTGCAGATCGCGAACGGCCAATCGCCGGCGGCCTTGCTTAGGCTATTCGACAATAGAAAAACATTTGGTGTGTTGCTTTGATCTACAAGACAAAGGTAGCGATCGTGAAAAGCCTGCCTTTTTCCGTCGCCTCGCTTGATATGAGTTATAGATATTTTTCCCGCGAGCTTCGGCTCCCACTCCTTAGCCAGACTCTTAAGCTTTTCTAAGTAGTCATTTGTGGCCGTCGTCGCGGCTGAATCGGCGTCTGGGTCAACTTTCCCCGGCGAGACAAGAATAATAAGCTCGGCCGTCTCGTTCCCCTGCCGAGCAACAACCCGTTCGAGCGCGCTACTCCCTAAGTACGGGTCCGCGAGAAAAGCCTTAACTAAACCCGGTTTCTCAAGCTTTTCTTTTATCCAGCGAATGACTTCCAGCTGCCCGTCAATTCCCTGCTCAAACCATGTGCTTTCAAGACTGGCAGATTGTGGTCCGATTAGTGTACTTACACGTGCATGGTTTTTCCGGAGTATATCAAGACCGCCAGAGCGGTCTTCCGCGGACGGCCCAACGAATGACGCAGTATGTATGCGTGCTCGGTTCTCGAGGTCGGGGCTTGGGGGCGCGCCGGGAAACGGTGAGGGAAGGCTGTCTACCAGACCGAAAGCCAATAGATTGAACTGAATTTGTTGAGTGAATTTTCTGCTTATTGCGTCGACAAGTTGACCGCTTTCATCAAAGACTGAAACTGATATGTCGGTGATATGAGAAGGAGCCTTGACAACGACCTCTCCGACGTTTGAAGCGATTCGAACGAGCTCTGATCCTAAAATTTCATCGAAATTTCCAAGTCTTACTTGCAGTGTATATCCCTTGTTTAGTGGAGCCGAACGGCGTCGAACAACTACGCATCGCATAGATGTCTTTGTCGCCGCGTCAGGCTTGACGGGGACAATGTCAAACAGCGGGCCGTCGACATTTGCAGTTGCGTCTAAGCGGGAAAAATATGCGATGCTTCCGAAGGATTGTCGAGCCCCTAGAACGCCGGCCACGCCAGACATGGAGCCGACGATGGACTCGATTGCTTTGAGTGCTTTCGGGACTGTCCCGTGGAATTGAGTTACTTCCAGGCGCTCAACTAGCGCCTGCAACAGCGAAGTGGTCGCAATACCACTACGATACAGCAGACCAACTCCGCTGATTGGCGCGCTGTTCCACCACTCTTCAATGACCAATGGCCCGTATGGTTGCCCGCTTATTGTTTGGCCTCCGGCGATCGGACAATCGTCTGGTATACAGAAGGTTCCCTGTTCGATGTCGGCAAGCAATTTTGTTTCTTGATCTGCTGTGATGAGTTCGTCCCACGTGACTAACTCAAGTTCAGTTCCCGGTATGGCGATACATCCACCTTCCCGGACGTGGAAATCTCTAGGTAGGTGTGGTGGCGGATACGCGCCGGAACCTCGTACTGAGCGAAGTTCGACATGGCATACAGTTGGGGCGAGTTGAGGGTCCGCGAGGCCAAAAACGGTAATAGCGGTAGGCATGTTTGGTGACTCAGGTGATGATTGTTATGATGGTGTACGAACAACTTCCACGGTCGTGGCCCTTTGGTCGGCTAGTCAACAGAGCGGCCCGTCTAAGAGTGCAAAGAGAGTCTAGACGCACCGAGCCAGCAAGTGTATGGAGATGGGTTGAGCGAGATGAATTGGTTTGAGGCGGCTGCATCACTAAAGCGGACTCGACACGGTCTAAGGTGGCATCGCGCATTGCGCTACTGGTCATTTTTCATGAATCCGTCAGAGCGAAGGGCTCTAAATGTAGAGCCCTCGCCATCTGTAATTGCTTCGCGCATAACGACACGTGGAAATGAGTGGTTGAATTGTTGACGATTTCGGCATTGATGTCGAATGAACGAAATTGGCTGACACCGAACGGTCGTTCGACAAAACTGGACAGAGACGGTTGCTCGCTATTGAACAACGTCATTCAGCATTACTTGCGCCTCGGACACAAGCTGCGAATATCGCCTTTGCACAGGCAAACGCTTCGCGAAACATTCCTGTCGCTTCTCCTCATCCACCCGCCCGACTCCACAAGCCGCAATCCCCGGCACCTTCACCTCCCGCCAGAGGACATAAACCCTCTCTCCTTGCTTGACAGAGACCGCCAACGTGTTCGGCCCTTCCGGCACCCCATCCTGGCTTTCCCCGAGCAGCAACGCCTTCACCACCGCATCAGCTGGCTTCCGCTTCACCGGCAACTCGGCAAACCGAAACGCCGCCGCATCATCGGCGAACACATCCGTATAAAAAGTCTCGTTATCGAAGATAACGGCAACATCATCCGTGGACTTTATCCCCGCGTCCGCCCTCTTCACCCAAGCCTTCAAAAGCGGAACTGTGGTAACCAGAAGACTCACCTTCTCGTCATCCGATTTCAAGAACAGCCCATCCGGCCCAGGCGTCATCCCGTCATCGGTGACAACACTTTGCACGTTACTCCCCGCCTTCCCAGAAAACCCTCTCGCCCTAACCGTCCCGACAAGCTTAACCAACCGCGCATTCACCTCAGCGGTGTATTTCTTGTCCAGATCCGCCTGATCTTCCATCCGCGCCGCTGTAATCGCGTCGACGGCTTTCTCCCGATAGGCAAGGTAAGAATCGGTAGGCGACGTAATCACCTTCGCCCCCACCGCAGCCGCCACCGCGACGAGCACTGCCGCCCCCACCCCGATCTTCCACTTGGAAATGCGTTTCATTTTTATAACCGTCACCGAATCCCGCGCAAACATGCAAAAACGGCCACCGTAACCCCACGGCAGCCGTCCCTCAGAAACGCCCTATTCTAAATCGCGAATCAGACTTTACTCATCCACCTTGAAAGCCGACACCAGCCGGGTCAACTCCGCCGCCTGCTGCTTCAAGCTCGCCGCAGCCGCCGCGCTTTCCTCGACCAACGCCGCATTCTGCTGCGTCATCTGATCGAGCGACTGCACCGCGTCCCCGATCTGGTCGATACCGGCACTCTGCTCCAGGCTCGCCTCAGCGATCTCGCTCATCATCGCGCTCACGCCCTGAACCTGCGACACCACATCGCGCATCACCTTCCCGGCCTCACTCACCAGCCGCGACCCGGTATTCACCGTGCCCGCGCTATGCTCGATCAGCGTCTTGATCTCCTTCGCCGCCTGCGCGCTGCGTTGCGCCAGATTCCGCACCTCAGAAGCCACCACCGCAAACCCGCGCCCCTGCTCCCCGGCGCGCGCCGCTTCCACCGCCGCATTCAACGCCAGAATATTCGTCTGAAACGAAATACTGTCGATCATCACGATGATCTCGGAGATCCGCTGCGACGCGTCGCTGATCTCCTGCATCGTGGTCACGACTTCACCCACCACCTGCCCGCCGCGCGCCGCCGTATCGGCGGCACCGTTGATCATCTTCGCGGCCGTCGTCGCCGTTTCGGTGTTGTTCCGCACCACGGCCGTGATCTCTTCCATCGACGAAGCCGTGCGCTCCAGGTTGCTCGACTGCCCTTCGGTGCGTTCACTGAGGTCCGCATTCCCGGTAGCAATCTGCGCCGATCCGGTCGCAATCGACGACGAAGCCGCGCGAATGCTGTGCACCAGCGTCGACAGCGACGACACGAACCGGTTGAACGCATCCGACAACTGCCCGATCTCGTCCTGGCTCTCGACCGTCATCCGGCGCGTCAGGTCGCCCTGACCGCTGGCGATCTCCGACAGCAGCGTCGCCGCGCGACGAATCGGCGCGGCGATCGCACGCCCCACGAGCCAGATCACGAGCAGCGCAACACCAAGGCCCACCACCGCCGCAACCAGCGCCGCGCTGCGAATCGCACGCGTCACCGGCCCGAGCAGTTCAGCCTGCGGCACCTCAACGACAACATACGCATTCAACTCCGGAATGAACGACGTCGCGATGAACCGCGCGCCGCCATCACCGTTGTAGCTCAGGTACGCATACGGCTGACCAGCCAGCAGCGTCGACGACGCATCCCCCGGCAACCCCTGTTGATCCTTCATGAAATGCTTGCCGTCGATCAGCGCCGTATCGCGATGCATCATGATCGCGCCGTCGGGACGCACGAGATACGCGAACCCGCTCTCGCCGATCCGGTAAGCGGCAATGCCCTTCGCGAGCGCATCGACGGACAGGCTCATGCACGCAGCACCAATCGGCACGCCATCGAGCTCGACACGGCTGTTGATGAACATCATGTAGCCGCCGACCGTCACCTCGCGGTCCATGTTCACGTCGAACGCCTTGCCGGACGACAGGAAGCCGATCAGCCACTGATCCTTGTCGGTCACCTTCCGCTGCAGGCCGGATTCGTTGTAGTAGTTGCCGCTCTTCACGGACACCCACTGCACCGACGCCGCCTTCTGCTCGTCCTTCACGTTCTTCGCGAGCTGGATCCAGTTGCGCGTGCCGGCGTCGGGTTCGCCTTCGGCTTCCCATTGCAGCAGGAACGCATCGCGCGCGAGAATCCGCGACGCGGCGATCGGCCCGGCCATCTGCCGCTGCACGTCGGCGCGGATGCCGTTCACGGCCGTCGGCAGCTCTTCGCGCACGACACGATCGCGCACCGCGTTGCCGATCAGGCGGATGCTGAGCCCGCTCGAGATCGCGACGAACACGAGCAGGCAACTCGTCATGCTGAGAATCAGCTTGTTCTGTATGGAAAGCTTGCGCCAGAAATGCATGGGGAACCCTCGATAACCGCTCGGTCTGAGCCAGTTTGGGTTATCGGCATGCACGCGCAGAACCGCATCGCTGATCTCACATGGTCATCATGCGAGATTCGTTATGTCGTTGTCAGGCGGACATATGCGGCCGCTTATAGATGCGCGAACAACGAAAATTCAGCGCCAATCAATATGCAACGAAGATCGTCACCCGCCGGTTGCGCGCCCGCGCAGCGGCATCGTCACCCGCCACGAGAGGCTGCGTATCGGCCCGCCCGATCGCCGCGAGCCTGTGCGGGGCGACGCCGCGCTCGGTCAGGTAGCGAACGACGCTCCCCGCGCGCGCTGACGACAGCTCCCAGTTCGATTCGTATTTCGCGTTCGCGATCGGCACGCTGTCGGTGTGGCCTTCGACGAGAATCTCGCCGGTCGCGTGATCGCTCAGTGCCTGCGCGATCTGGTTCAGCACGGGCGATGAATCGGGCAGCAGGCGCGCATCGCCTACGTTGAACAGGATCTTCGCGTCGATGCCGATCTCGACGCCATGCGGCGCTTTCACGAGCGAGATCCGGCCGTTCGACTTCAACGAATCGAGCAAGGCGAGCCACGGCGGTGCGTGCTCAGGCGTCACGGCAGCGGTAGCAGCAGTGGATGCGCTCGCCGCGCTTTCCGCATGCCGCGCAAGCGTCTGGTACCGCGCGTCGAGCGCGTTGTATTTCGCGAGCTGGAGCACGTACAACGCGAGAAACAGCACCATCAGCGTCGTGATGAGATCCGCGTACGAAATCAGCCAGCGGCCGGATTGCGCGCCTTCGAGTTCGTCGTCGTCGCGATCGGCGGCGGATGCGCCGTCAGTTCGAGCAGTCATGCGATTGGCATTCCGGGTTCGTCGTATGACACACGCGCCTCACGCGAGCGATTCGACCGCGCGCCCACGCACGTCGCCGGTCAGGCGCGTTTCGATCGTATGCGGCGATTCTTTGCGCGAGATCGCGAGCAAGCCGTCGAGATACAGCTTGCGAAACCGCAGCTCGCTGTCGATCTGCGCGCGCAGCTTGCCGTAAAGCGGCAGGAACACGAGGTTGGCGAACGCCAGCCCGTACAGCGTCGCGATGAACGCAACCGCGATGCCCGGCCCGAGTTGCGCCGGTTCGAGAATATGGCTCGTCACCTGCACGAGCCCGAGCACCGACCCGAGAATGCCGAACGTCGGCGCATAGCCGCCGGCTTGCTGCCACACACGCGCAGCGGCGAGGCGGCTGCGTTCATAGGCATCGAGTTCGCGCTGCAGCGCGTCTTCGAGCACGGCAGTCGATACGCCGTTCGCCAGCAGTTCGAGCCCGCGGCGCGCGAACGGATGGATGCCGCTCACGTCCATCGATTCGAATGCGAGCAGCCCGTCGAGCTTCGCGCGGTCGCCCCATTCGAGCACGTCGGACAGGTTCTTGCGATCGACCTCGCGCGCACGGACGAACGCGAGCCGCAGTTGCTTCACCGCGTCGAAGAAGCGCGCCCACGTGTTCTGGATCATCACCGCGCCGAGCGTGCCGCCGAGCACGATGACGAGCGCCTCGAACTGGAACAGCATCGAGAAATGCCCGCCTTCCAGCGCGAAACCGAACACGATCGCCGCACCGCCCAACAGCACACCGGCCAGGGTCAACAGGTCCATGCGCGTCTCCTCGTCATGCGTCCGATGCCGATGCGACAGGCACGGTGCCCACCGCCGGCGCCTTTGCCGCTCGAACGGCGTCCAGCACGCGCTGCTCGATATCCTCGATCTCGACCGGATCGAGCTTGAGCTCGCGACGCATCACCCACGACACCTCGTTGCGCCGAGCCTCGGTCATCACGGAGAACAGCTTGTCGGCCACCGCGCGATCGTCGAGATTCGCGATCAGCTTCGCGAGATCGTAGGTGTCGAACGTGCTGACGACGTCGAACAGCGTGCGCTGGTCGATCGACACGAGATCCTCCAGCGAGCGCACCTCTCCACGACGCGCGTTGCGCCGCGAGAAGTACGTCACGCCCTTCTGTTCGACGTAACTGAGGACCTTCGATTTGCGGAACGCGAACAACTCGTCGGCAATCTCGCCGTTCGACAGCTTGTTGAGCAGCATCGTCTTCTCGACGCCGATCAGCGCTTCGAGATCGGCCAGCTCGATGAGTTCGAGTTCGCTGTTGATCGACAGGTCGAGATCGTGATCGGCCACCTGCTGCGCGCGATCGATCACGCGCGCGGCGTCGAACGTGACGACCTGGCGCGCATCGGACGACGACGCATAGTCGACCGCCCCGCCCGCATGGTCCGCCTGCGCCGCTTCGATCGTGACGAGATTGAGCTTCTCCATGCGTCGCAGCATCGCGAGCACGTGCGGCCGCGAGTGGCCGGCGATCGCGCGGCATTTGCGGATCACTTCGGCGAGCGGCACCGAGGTTTCGGCCGCATGGGCCTGCATCGGCCGGCGCGCCCAAGTGTCGCCGCCATCGCGCGCTTCGGCGCCCGCCATCAGCGACAGCACATGCGCATACGACAGCACGCCCGGCATGAAGTCGGCATGCGTGTAGGTGGCGAGCTGGTCGTCCTTGCGCTTCACGCGGCGGATCATCGTTCGCACGATGTGGCGCAGCAGCGCCGACACGCGCTCGATTTCTTCGTCGAGCGTGCCGGCCGGCACGACCGTGAGCTGACAGAATGAAAGGGCCTTCGCGGTATGAGCGCGCGGCTCGGCCGCGAGCAACGCCGATTCACCGAAGAACTCGCCGCGGCCGAGTGTCGCGACGACGACGCGCTTGTCGTCGCATCGCGTGGACAGCTCGACCTTGCCGTCGGTGATCAAGAAGATGACGGGCTCACCCGCAAAGCCCTCGGAGTAAATGATTTCCCCGGGCGCCGCTGTACGCGTCCACGATTGCTGACGATTCACGTCGATTCCCCTGCTGCGCTGATTTTTTCGGACTGCGCGTCGCACGTCGAAAGCATGCGATCACGAGTCGTCCCCGTGACTCGTTTACGTCATCGGGCTCAACATCCTTTAGGGGATTCGTCCTCGTTTCTAACCGAAATCAAGGTAAAACGTTTGCGAGCCGCGCAGCCACAGCAGAAAGTTCATTTCGATGCCTGTGCGCGTAGTTCAATTGAAAGCGCGGGCAAACCCGCGCGTCAGAACTCCATGTCGAGTTCGTCGATGTCTTCGTGCTCCGCCTTCGCCGCATCGATCCATTCCGTCACGAACGGATGCGCGAGTACCTGCATGCAGTACTCGGCGATATCGGGCTCCAGCTTCACGTCGTAGGTCAGGAAGCGCGTGACGACCGGCGCATACATCGCATCGGCGATGCCGATCTCCGCGCCGAACAGCCAGGGGCCGCCGTATGCGGCCAGGCACTCGCGCCAGATCGTCACGATCCGCTCGATGTCGTGCTGCGCGCGCGACCAGATGCGGAAGCCGGGGAAATGCGCGCGCAGGTTCATCGGCAACGCGGAGCGCAATGCGCTGAAGCCGGAATGCATCTCGCCGCAGATCGACCGGCAATGCGCGCGGGCTCTCCGGTCTTCCGGCAGCAATCGCGCCTGCGGCCGGATTTCGTTCAGGTATTCGGCGATCGCGAGCGTGTCCCACACCGTGTTGCCGTCATGTGTGAGGCACGGCACGAGAATAGACGGCGACAGCAACAGCAGCTCCGCGCGCGACGCGGCATCGATCGGCACGCTGACCGTCTCGAACGTGAGCCCGCTCAGCTTCGCGAGCAGCCAGCCGCGCATCGACCACGACGAGTAATTGCGGCTGCTGATGGTCAGCGTCGTCTGTCTTCCGGTGACTTCCATGTCGCTCCCCTGTTCAAAACCGTTCGTGCCCCTGCACCGAAACAGACGCCAGCGGCGCCACCCGCACCATGCCGGTGCCGCGCATTCGCCGAACTGGCGCAGCACCGCACGCTGTCGCTGCACATGCCGCACGTCCGACCGGCTCGGCGACGCATCGCGCGCGGTTGCCGGGTGTCGCGTGCCGCCTGCGTCGCCGCGTTCCTGAACCGCGTGCAACGCGCGTGCCAGCCGCAAGCTGGCACATCGCTTGCCTCGCTCCTTGCAACGCGGCACAACGAGCGACAGCCATGAATCTGCTTGCCTATCCGTTTTATCAATGGTCTGCAGAATGCACGCGTCCGGCGCGCGCATGGGCCGCCGCTACCCGCGCGACGATGTCGCTGTGGCCGCCCGCCACCGCGACGCCGGCCGGCCGCATGCTCGACGCGCTGTGCGAACTGCTCGAATGCTGCGCGTTCTCGCATCGGCGTCCGCCGTTCGGCATCACGTCGATCGTCGTCGACGGCGAAACGGTGCCGATCGTCGAGGAAGCCGCTGCGGCCACACCGTTCGGCACGCTGCTGCATTTCCGCAAGGCGCGGCCGGTGGCTCGCCAGCCGCGCGTGCTGATCGTCGCGCCAATGTCCGGGCATTTCGCGACGCTGTTGCGCGGCACCGTGCATACGATGCTCGCCGACCACGACGTGTACATCACCGATTGGCACAACCCGCGCGACATCCCGCTGACGGCCGGACGGTTCGGCTTCGACGAATACGTCGCGCACGTGATCGACTTCATCCACCAGATCGGCCCGGATGCGCACGTGCTCGCGATCTGCCAGCCGACCGTTGCCGCGCTCGCGGCAGTCGCGCTGATGGCCGCCGGCGGCGATCCTGCGCAGCCCGCGAGCCTGACGCTGATGGCGGGCCCGATCGATTGCCGCGTGAATCCGACGAAGGTCAACGCGCTCGCGACGAGCCAGCCGATCGAATGGTTCGCGCGCAACCTGATCAGCGTCGTGCCGGCGGGCTTCGTCGGTGCGCAACGATGCGTGTATCCGGGTTTCGTGCAGGTCGGCGCGTTCATGTCGATGAATCCCGATCGCCATGCGGCATCGTTCGCCGACCTGTATTACCAGCGCGCGAAAGGCGACCCGGCAAAAGCCGACACGCTGCGGCACTTCTACGACGAATACTTCGCCACCGCCGATCTCACCGCGGAGTTCTATCTGGAAACGGTCGAAAAGGTGTTCCAGCAATACGCGCTCGCGCGCGGCGAGCTGACGGTAGGCGACCGGCTCGTCGAACCGGCGGCGATTCATCGCACCGCGCTGTTGACGATCGAAGGCGAGAAGGACGATATCTGCGCAGTGGGGCAGACGGTGGCCGCGCAGGAACTGTGTTCGGGGTTGCCGCCGTACCTGAAGACGCATCACGTACAGACGGGCGCAGGCCACTACGGCGTGTTCAACGGCAGCCGCTGGGAAACGCAGATCTATCCGATCGTGCGGGCGACGATTCATGACAACGAGCCGTACGATCGCACCGCGGGTGCAGACGGCAACGCGGACGGCACGCATTACGTGACGCTGCGCGCGCTGCTCGATGCGCGCGCAACCATGAACGAGGTGGCGACCGACACGCCGTCGCATCAAGCTCACTGAGGCCGGACGACGCTGAAAAAGAAACGCCCCGCCGTTGATGGCGGGGCGTGCGTTGCCGCAGCGTGCGGACGACGCGCGAGGGAGCGGCTCGCGCGTCAGCCTGCGTTACGAACAGGCCTTGCCGTGCGACGCGTGGTAGCCCTTCGCCTTCGCGTCGGCTTCCGACATGTAGCTGCCGTGCTTCGTCTTGCCGTAGTACTTGTCGGTCGAGCAGTGGTAGACCTTCGTGCTGTCGTTCGCCCACACCTTGCCCGCGCCGCCGCCCGGCGCTGCCGCGGCGGTCGTTGCTGCCGCGCTCTTCGCCGGCGCGGTGCCGGATGCAGGGGCTGCTGCGGAAGCTGCCGTCGCCGGCGCTGCGGCCGGTGCGCTCGCAGCGGCCGCCGACGATGCGCCGTACCAGGTCTTCACACCCTTGTGGCCCGCGCACGCGCCCTTCTTCGATGCGCCCGAGTAGAACGAGCCGTCCTTGCACAGACCGGTCGTGCCGGCCGGCGCGCTGGCCGGAACCTGCGCGAATGCACCGATCGACATACCCATGCCGGCGACCAGCGCGGCGATCAACATCGTCTTTTTCATAGTCCTCTCCTGATTTGCCTGAATGAAGCCTGCATTCCGGGTGTCCCCGGGAAAGTCGCGGTTACCGCACCCAGCGGCACACGCGATGGTGGTGGTGATCGAAATGACACACACGGTGCGAATGCGCTTCGGCCAGTGCCGGAGCGAGAACGGCACATGCCACTGCGGTGGCCGTCAGGATCTTCGCGATACGCTTCATGAAACTCTCCCGGGTAACTCAACCGGTGATCCGGCTGTACCTCCTTAACGCCGGTCGACGACAGGCCGTGCACCGCATCCCCCCGCAATTGACGATCTTTGACAACGTGGCGCCGTCGACGCATCGAAGCTGACGAATGTCTTTCTTTTCTTTCCGGATCTTCAGCATCGCGACCGTCAGGATCCGAAAGAATGTGACGAAGGGGAAAGCGGATCGCGGGTGCGCGCGGAGCCAGCGGAAGCGCCCGGTGCGCCATAACGAAAAAACCGCCCCGAAGGCGGTTCGTCGCAAGCGTGCACATCATGCGCGGCAGCTACGCCCCCGCCTCTCCCCACGGCGTCGGCGGCGGTACCGCGCATGGCCCCTCGACATCGATCGACGTGAAATCGGCGGGCCCGACGATCTCCAGGTACTCCATGTCCGGCGAGTAGTCGAACAGGTAGTGAACGATTCCCGGCGCCTGATGCACACAGTCGCCGGCGCTCACCAGCGTCTCCCGTTCGCCGTACATGAAGCGCGCCCAGCCCTTCAGCATGATCACGATATGGAACTCGGCTTCGTGACGGTGCCAGCCGGTGCCCGCCTCCGGTGCATGATTCGCCCGGACGAGTTGCGCGACGACCTTGCCGTTCGTCGCGGCCGCGATGCCAAGATCGCGATACAGGAAGAAGTCGCGCAGGCCTTCCCCGCGATACGCGGTGTCCTGCGGCTTCACATGGGAAAAGGCGGTGGTGGTCGGTGTGCTCATCGCGGTGCTCCTTCATCGAAAGGATCCCGCGTGACAAGCATTTAGCGTTCCAGTATGCGACGCCCCGGCCAGCCCGCGACGCCGCCTGCCGGCTTACTTCAACCGCCCCGACAGAAACTGCCCGAGCCGTTCGCTCTTCGGATTCACGAGAATCTCCTGCGGATTCCCTTCTTCCTCGATCTTCCCCTGGTGCAGGAAGATCACGTGGTTCGACACGTTGCGCGCGAAACCCATCTCGTGCGTGACGACGACCATCGTGCGGCCTTCCTCCGCGAGCTTCTGCATCACCTTCAGCACTTCGCCGACGAGCTCCGGATCGAGCGCCGACGTCGGCTCGTCGAACAGCATCACTTCCGGCTCCATCGCCAGCGCGCGCGCAATGGCGACGCGCTGCTGCTGGCCGCCCGACAGGTGCGACGGATACATGCCCTCGACGCGCGGCGCGAGGCCGACCTTCTCCAGGTACTTGCGCGCCCGCGCGATCGCTTCGTCCTTGCTGACGCCGAGCACGGCCATCGGCGCTTCGATGATGTTCTCGAGCACCGTCATGTGGGCCCACAGGTTGAAGTGCTGGAACACCATCGACAGCTTCGTGCGCATCCGCTGAAGCTGCTTCTGGTCGGCCACGCGCAGCGAGCCGTTGCGGTCGCGCGTGGTCTGGATCGGCTCGCTGCCGATCGTGATCTGCCCCGAGCACGGCTGCTCGAGGAAGTTGATGCAGCGCAGGAACGTGCTCTTGCCGGAGCCGCTCGAGCCGATGATGCTGATCACGTCGCCGGCCTTCGCCTTCATCGACACGCCCTTCAACACCTCGTTGTCGCCGAACTTCTTGTGCAGGTTGTCAACGGTAAGCTTGTACATGCTGGGTCCTTCCTTGCGAATCTTGCGAAAGCGTTAGTGGCCGCGCGGCGAGAGGTACGCGAGCCAGCGCGTCTCGAGCTTGCGGAACGCCCAGATGAGCGTGAACACGACGGCGGCGTACAGCACGGCCGCGATGCCATAGGCCTGGAACGACATGTAGGTCGCCGAATTGACGTCGCGCGTGACCTTCAGGATGTCGGGCACGGTCGCGGTGAACGCGAGCGTCGTCGCGTGCAGCATCAGGATCACTTCGTTGCTGTAGCTCGGCAGCGAGCGGCGCAGCGCGGAAGGCAGGATGATCCGCGTATAGAGCTTGAAGCGCGACATCCCGTAGGCCATGCCGGCCTCGATCTCGCCGGCCGACGTCGCCTTGATCGCCCCCGCGAAGATCTCGGTGGCATACGCGCATTCGTTCAGCACGAACGCGAGCAGCGTGCAGTTCATTGCGTTGCGGAAGAACGTGTCGAGCAGCACGTGGTTGTGCACGACCTGCAGGCTGTAGATGCCCGTGTAGCACATCAGCAGCTGCACGTAGAGCGGCGTGCCGCGGAACACGTACGTATAGAGCCACACCGGGCCGGAGATCCAGCGGTTCGACGATGCGCGCGCGATCGCGAGCGGCACGGCGAGCGCGAAGCCGAACGCGATCGACACCACCAGCAGCCACAGCGTGATCGCGAGGCCGCTGAAGCGGTAGCCGTCGGTGTAGAGATAGCTTTGCCAGTACTGGCTGACGAGTTCGATCACAGTGCGAGCCTCCGGACGCCGACGGAATAACGCTTCTCGAGGTGATGCAGCACGACGTTGGACACCGTCGTGATCGCGAGGTAGATCGCGCCTGCAGCCAGCGTGAAGAAGAAGAAATCGAGCGTGCTCTTGCCCGCGTCCTGCGACGCTTTCACCACGTCGGCGAGGCCGATGATCGACACGAGCGCGGTGGCCTTCACGAGCACCTGCCAGTTGTTGCCGATGCCGGGCAGCGCGAAGCGCATCA
This sequence comes from Burkholderia sp. SRS-25, assembly GCF_004343765.1. Lineage (NCBI taxonomy): Bacteria > Pseudomonadati > Pseudomonadota > Betaproteobacteria > Burkholderiales > Burkholderiaceae > Burkholderia > Burkholderia sp. SRS-25. The sequence goes on along the minus strand of NZ_PTXM01000010.1, from coordinate 47,572 downwards.
TCTGCGGGAACAGGATGCGGCGGAACACGCGCCAGCCGCTCATCCCGTACGCGAAGCCCGCTTCGAGCTGGCCGCGCGGCACCGCGAGGAACGCGCCGCGGAACGTCTCGGTGAAGTACGCGCCGTAGATGAAGCCGAGCGTGATGACGCCGGCCACGAACGGATCGATGTCGATCTGGTCCCAGCCGAGCATGTCGGTGACGTTGTTCAGCAGGATCTGGATCCCGTAAAACAGCAGCAGCATCAGCACGAGGTCCGGCACCGCGCGGATCAGCGTCGTGTAGAAGGTGCCGATCGACTTGAGCATGCGGTTCGTCGACAGTTTCGCGCTTGCGCCGATGAGGCCCAGCACGAGCGACGCCGCGAGCGACAGCACCGCGAGCTTCACGGTTTCCACCGTGCCGGCCCACAACAGCGGGCCAAATCCTTGGAAGATCATATGAGGGATCCAGAACGATGTGGCTGGATTGTCAATAGCCATTACCCGCGCATCAAACGATATCTGCGCACTACCTGATGCAGCCTGCTCATCAAGTCGGACGCATCACGCGAAGCGGGTTGCACCCACGACAAACGCGGCGCGCACCGCAACCGATGCGCGCCGCGGGGAGAATCAACCGCCGTAGACGTCGAACGCGAAGTACTTCTTCTCGAGCTTCTTGTACGTGCCGTCCTTGATGATGTCGGCGATCGCGTGGTCGATCTTCGCCTTCAGGTCGGCGTCGTCCTTGCGCAGCCCGATGCCGGCGCCGTTGCCGAGCGTCTTCGGATCGTCGATGTCCTTGCCGGCGAATTCGAAGTTCGCGCCGCGCGGCGCCTTCAGGAAGCCGATATCGGCCTGCACCGCGTCCTGCAGCGCCGCGTCGAGGCGGCCCGACATCAGGTCCTGGTACACGCCGTCCTGGTTCTGGTAAGGCACGACCTGCACGCCCTTCGGCGCCCAGTAGGCCTTCGCGTAGGTTTCCTGGATGGTGCCCTGCTCGACGCCCACCGACTTGCCCTTCAGCGATTCGGCCGTCGGCTGCAGGTTCGTGCCCTTCTTCGCGACGAGGCGCGTCGGCGTGTTGAACAGCTTGTCGGAGAACGCGATCTGCTCGGCACGCGCCGGCGTCATCGACATCGACGACAGCACGCCGTCGAACTTCTTCGCCTTCAGCGCGGGAATCATCCCGTCGAAGTCGTTCTCGATCCACACGCATTTCGCCTTCAGGCGGGCGCAGATCTCGTTGCCGAGATCGACGTCGAAGCCGACGACCTTGCCGCTTGCGTCCTTCGATTCGAACGGCGGATAGCTGGCGTCGACGCCGAACCGGATCGTCGACCAATCCTTGGCGTGGGCACCGACCGCGATGCAGGCAAGGGCAATACTGAGCGCGAGTTTCTTCATGGCGTTCCTGTCAGAGGCGAACTGGGCTGGGTCCCGTCGGGCGGCGCCGCCGTGAACCCTTCCAACCCGGAGCCCGCCCCTTCCGGCGACACCCCAAGTTGTACATACAACTTTGCCTTTTCAGAAGGTGCGCCAGCAATCCGTGTTTATCTCTAATTGTCGGTTGAATAGGATCGTGAGTCGCAAATTTCCTTATATTTCAATTAATTGCGAATTACATCGAGCTAAACAACAGCTTTCTCCGCGCGCCGGCGCACGGCCGGACGCGCGATTTCAGTTGTCTAGACCTGCCGATGCCGCACCGCGCGGCCCGTCCGCCATGCCGACCGTTTCCAGGCCGACCAGCCGGTAGCCGAACTGCAGCTCCGTCAGCAGGTGCCGCGGGCGCGCCGGCACCGGTTCGAGCTTCTGCCGCAGGTTCGTCATGTACACGCGCACGTAGTGCGCGCGGTCCGCGTCGTGGATGCCCCAGACTTCCGCCAGCAATTGCCGCGCGGCAATCACGCCGCCGCGCGCGCGGATCAGCGCGGCGAGCAGCCGGAATTCGAGGCGCGTCAGGTGAACGGGCTCGCCGCCGCGCGCAACTTCGTGGCGGCCGAGATCGACGGTCACGTCGCCGAACCGCACGATCGACGACGATTGCCCGTCGGCCGACACGAAAGCCGCGCGCCGCAACTGCGCGCGTGCGCGTGCGAGCAGTTCGGGCACGCCGAACGGCTTCGGCAGGTAGTCGTCCGCGCCCGCATCGAGCGCCGCGACCTTCTCCACTTCCTGCTGCCGCGCCGACAGCACGATCACCGGCACCGTCGACCACTCGCGCAACTCGCGGATGAAGGTCTTGCCATCGTCGTCCGGCAGCCCGAGATCGACGATCACGAGATCGGGCTTGCTGCTCGACGCGTACATCCGCGCCTCGCGGGCCGTCGACGCCTCGCAGGTGTCGAGCCCCTCCTGTTCCAGCGCCATCCGCACGAAACGGCGGATGTCCGCTTCGTCCTCGACGATAAGTACGCGCGATCTGATCATGTCCGGCTCTCGTGTTCGATATCGGGCGGCGCGCCCAGCGGCAGGCGAATCTCGAACCGCGCGCCGTGCGGATCGAGCGGCACCGCGCGGATCGAGCCGCCGTGCGCGTTGACGATGCTGCGGCACAGCGCGAGCCCGAGCCCGACGCCGCTGATCGACGATTCCTTGCGTTCACGCTCGAACGGCTCGAACAGCGGCTCGGTGTTGCGCGCGACGAAGCCGGGCCCGTCGTCCTCGACGAACACGTACAGCGTTTCGCCGAACACACGCGCACGCACCGCCACGGCCGCGTCCGTGCCCGCGTACTTCGACGCGTTGTCGAGCAGGTTCATCAGCACGCGCTCGATCAGCAGCGCGTCGACGTCGATCAGCGGCAGGTCGGCCGGCAAGTCGGCGCTCACGTCGCGGCCGGCCAGCACGCCGGCCGAATGCGCGAGCGCGCTGCCGACGATCTCGTCGAGCATGTGCCATTCGCGATTCAGCCGCACGCCCTCGCTCTGCATGCGCGCGAGATCGAGCAGGTTCACGACGAGCCCGTGCAGCGCCTCCGCCTGGTTGCGGATGCCGTGCGCGAGCGCAGCCGGCTGCCCGTCGGCCAGCCGCCCGGGCCGCTCCAGTGTCTCGGCGAGCCCGCGGATCGCGGTCAGCGGCGTCTTCAGGTCGTGCGATACCGCGGCAAGCAGCGCGTTGCGCAACCGCTCGCCTTCGATCCGGACCAGCGTGTGCTGCGCGACGCCGACGTAGTGCACGCGTTCGAGCGCCATCGCGATCGACGAGCACAGCGCGTCGATCAGGCGACGATCGTCGGGGTCCGTGGGGACCGGCTGTGCGTCGCCGAACAGCACGAGCACGCCGCGCACGCGCATCGGCGCCTTCAGCGGCAGGTACTGCGCGGCCGCGCGCTCGAACGGCGGCATTCCGCATCCGGCGCCGCGCGCATGCTCGTAGACCCAGCGGGCGATCGGCACTTCGACGAACCGGGCGTGCTGCGCCGGCATCAGGCGATCGTCCGCATCCGGCAGCACGAGCGCGACGCGCACGCCGAGCAGCGGCGCGATCGTGCCGGTGCAGATCGATGCGATCTGCTCGGTCTCGATCGCGGCCGACAGGTCATGCGCGACCCGGGCCAGCGCCGCCGAGCGCTTCTCGTTCGCGCGTGCGGCCCGCGCCTCCGCACGCAGGCGCGCCGCGAGCTGGCCGATCGCGAGCGCGACAGCCAGCATCAGCGCGAACGTGAACACGTACTGCGTATCGGACACCGCGAACGACAGCCTCGGCTCGACGAAGAAGAAGTCGAAGCAGCCGACGCACACGAACGCGGCCCACGCGCCGGCGAGCCGGCCGAGCCGCAGCGCGATCAGCACGACGGTCATCAGGAACAGCATCACGACGTTCGACAGGTCGAACACGCGCAGCAGCGCGCTCGCCGCGAGTGTCGCCAGCGCGCACACGAGCGTGGCGAGCAGCAGCGGCGCCGCGTACTGCGACACCCATACGTGCGTGCGCGGATGCGCTTCGCGCACGGCCAGCGCCGGCTGCGTGTCGGGCCCGGCGCCCGCGATGCGGTCGGCCAGTGCCGCACACGCGCGCAGCACGCCGCGCCAGCGGTCGCGGCGCGCACCGTCACCGCTGAGGCGGGCGGCGGTGTCACGCTGCCCCGTTGCCCGTCGATTCGCTTCGCTCACGTTCACATTCACATTCACATCCATGATCGCTTCCGGCAATTGAAACGCCGAACGGCCCCGCGCACGCCATGAAGGCATGAGCGGGGCCGCGACGGCGCGTTCGGTCAGATAAACGGCGTCAACAGCATGTCGATCAGCTTGATGCCGATGAACGGCGCGATGATGCCGCCCACGCCGTAGATCAGCAGGTTGCGCCCCAGCAGCTTCTCGGCCGGCTCCGCGCGATACTTCACGCCCTTCAGCGCGAGCGGGATCAAGGCAACGATGATCAGCGCATTGAAGATCACCGCCGACAGGATCGCCGACGTCGGGCTGTGCAGCCCCATCACGTTCAGCGCGCCGAGCGCCGGATAGGTCGCGACGAACGCGGCCGGGATGATCGCGAAATACTTCGCGAGATCGTTGGCGACGCTGAACGTGGTCAGCGCGCCGCGCGTCATGATCATCTGCTTGCCGACCTCGACCACCTGCATCAGCTTGGTCGGGTTGCTGTCGAGGTCGACCATGTTGGCCGCCTCCTTCGCCGCCTGCGTGCCGCTGTGCATCGCGACGGCCACGTCGGCCTGCGCGAGCGCGGGCGCGTCGTTGGTGCCGTCGCCGGTCATCGCGACGAGATGGCCCTTCGCCTGGTGCTCGCGAATCAGCCGCAGCTTGTCTTCGGGCGTCGCTTCGGCGAGGTAATCATCCACGCCGGCTTCCGCCGCGATCGCGGCCGCGGTGAGCCGGTTGTCGCCGGTGATCATCACGGTCTTCACGCCGACCTTGCGCAGCTCGGCGAAACGCGCGGCGATCCCGTGCTTGACGATGTCCTTCAGCTCGATCGCACCGAGCACGCGCGAACCGTCGGCCACGACGAGCGGCGTGCCGCCGCGTCGCGCGATGTCGTTGACGGCCGTCTCGACCGCTTGAGGAAACACACCGCCGAGCGCATCGACGTGCGCGCGGATCGCGGAGGCCGCGCCCTTGCGCACCTGCCGCTCGCCGATATCGAGGCCGCTCATCCGCGTGCGTGCGCTGAACGGCACGGTGATGCTGCCGGCGGTCGCGGCCACGTCCAGCGAGAACCGCTGCTTCGCGAGCGCGACGATCGAGCGCCCTTCCGGCGTCTCGTCGGCGAGCGACGACAGTTGCGCGGCCTCGGCCAGCGCGCGCTCGTCCACGCCCGGCGCCGGGCGGAACTGCACGGCTTCTCGGTTGCCGAGCGTGATCGTGCCGGTCTTGTCGAGCAGCAGCACGTCGACGTCACCGGCCGCCTCGATCGCGCGGCCCGACGTCGCGAGCACGTTCGCGCGCATCATGCGGCTCATCCCCGCGATGCCGATCGCCGACAGCAGCGCACCGATCGTCGTCGGGATCAGGCAGACGAGCAACGCGATCAGCACGGTCAGGCTCACCGCCGTGCCCGATGCGTTCAGCAGCACGCTGAACTGCGAGAACGGCAGCAACGTCACGCACACGAGCAGGAAGATGATCGTCAGCGCGACGAGCAGGATCGTCAGTGCGACTTCGTTCGGCGTCTTGCCGCGCTTCGCGCCTTCGACCATCGCGATCATCCGGTCGAGGAACGCCTCGCCCGGTTGCGCGGTGATCTTCACGATGATCCAGTCGGACAGCACGCGCGTGCCGCCCGTCACCGACGAGAAATCGCCGCCCGACTCGCGGATCACCGGCGCGGATTCGCCGGTGATCGCCGATTCGTCGACCGACGCGACGCCGTCGATCACTTCACCGTCGGCCGGAATCGTGTCGCCGGCTTCGACGAGCACGATGCTGCCGGCCGCGAGCTCGTCGCTCGGCACGCGATGGCTGGTGCTGCCGAATTGCTTCGGCTCGTCGAGCACCTTCGCATACACGCGCTTGCGCGCCGCACGCAGCGCGTCGGCCTGTGCCTTGCCGCGCCCTTCGGCGAGCGCCTCGGCCGCATTCGCGAACAGCACGGTGAACCACAGCCAGCACGCGACCGCGAAGATGAAGCCGGCCGGCGCGTCGCCCGTGCCGGTCAGCGCCTGCAGCCACAGCACGGTCGTGACGATGCTGCCGAGATACACGACGAACATCACGGGGTTCTTCAACTGCACGCGCGGCGCGAGCTTGCGGAACGCCTCGCGCAGCACGGCCGTCCAGCGCATCGGCGGCACGTCGCCGACCGGCATCGCCACTGGATTGATCGGGGTTTCGATATGGGACATGAGTGACTCCGTGGTTCCTGCTATTGCTTCGCGCCGGCCGCATGGCCGAATGCGCGATCCAGCGCGAGGTTCAGGTCGAGCACGCGCACGCGCGGTTCGCCGAGCACGCCGAGCTGGCGCGGCTGGGCGATCCGGTCGACGAGCGCCGTGACCTGCGCGGCATCGACGCCGCGCGCCTGCGCAACCCGCGCCGCCTGCAGCCGCGCGTTCGCGACCGAGATCTCGGGATCGAGCCCGGACGCCGATGCGGTCACCGCATCCGCCGGCACCGGCGTGCCGGCGGCGAGCGAGTTCTCCTGCCGGTAGGCACGCACACGCTGTGCAATATCCGCGAGCAGCTTCTTGCTCGTAGCGCCCTGGTTGCTCGCGCCGCTGCCGGCCGCGTTATACGGCTGGTCGACCGTCTTCGACGGATCGGCCGGATCGGTGCCGACCGTCGCGCTCGGCCGCCCGTGGAAGTAGCCGGCACGCGTGAAGTTCTGCCCGATCACGGCCGAGCCGACCGTCGTGCCGTTGCGCTGCACGAGACTGCCGCGCGCCTGCGACGGGAACAGCACGTTCGCGACGCCCGTGGTGAGCAGCGGATACGCGACACCGGTGACGAGCATGAACAGCACCGACGACGCGATCACGGGCCGCACGAGGCCGCGCGTCGCCGCGCCGAACGAAGAACCGGGTGCCGGCGCGGCGGCGGCCGCTGCCTGGCGATTGCCTTGCATCATGTTGTTTTCCTCAGAACAGTTGGTCGCCCGACATCATCAGGTGCTCGACGACCGGGCCGAGCGCGAGCGCCGGCAGGAACGTGAGGCCACCGACGACCAGGATCACGAAGACCAGCAGGCCGGCGAACAGGCCCGTCGACGTCGACAGCGTGCCCGCGCTTTCCGGCACGCGCTTCTTCGCGGCGAGGCTGCCCGCGACCGCGAGCATCGGCAGCAGCGTCAGGTAACGGCCGATCAGCATCGCGAAGCCGATCGTCGTGTTGAAGAACGGCGTGTTCGCGTTCAGGCCCGCGAACGCGGAGCCGTTGTTGGCCGTGCCCGACGTATATGCGTACAGCACTTCGCTGAAGCCGTGCGGGCCGAGGTTCGCGAGGCTGTCCATCGTCGAATGCAGCATCGCCGCCACCGCGGTGAAGCCGAGGATGCTGAACGGATGCGCGAGCACCGCAAGCATCACGAGCTTCATCTCGCGCGCCTCGATCTTCTTGCCGAGGAATTCCGGCGTGCGCCCGATCATCATCCCGACCAGGAACACCGTGAGGATCGCGAACGTGAACAGGTTGATCAGCCCGACGCCGTCGCCGCCGAACACGTTGTTCAGCATCATCTGCGCGATCGGCACGAGCCCGCCGAGCGGCGTCAGCGAGTCATGCATCGCATCGACCGACCCGGTGGTCGCGGCCGTCGTGACGGTGGCGAACAGGCTCGTCTGCGCGATGCCGAAGCGCATCTCCTTGCCTTCCATGTTGCCGCCCGGCTGCGTGGCGCTCGGTTGCTGGTCGACGCCGAGCCCGGTCACGAGCGGATTGCCGTGCTGCTCGGCCGAATAGATCACGGCCAGGAAGCCGACGAACATCACGACGAACGCACCGAGGATCACCCAGCCCTGGCGGCGCCGGCCGATCATCGTGCCGAGCGCATAGGTCAGCGCGGACGGAATCAGCAGCATCGACAGCATGTGCAGCGTGTTGGTGAGCGGCGTCGGGTTCTCGAACGGATGCGCGGCGTTCATGCTGAAGAAGCCGCCACCGTTCGTGCCGATGTGCTTGATCGATTCGAGGCTGGCCACGGGCCCCATCACGATCTGCTGGCGCGCGCCTTCGAGCGTGGTCGCCCATGCGTCGGACGCGAGCGTCTGCGGCATGCCCTGCCACACGTACACGAGCGCCATCGCGAAGCTGAGCGGCAGCAGCACGCGATAGGTCACGCGCGTGAAGTCGACCCAGTAGTTGCCGATGTCCGCCGCGCTCTTGCGGCTCAGCCCGCGGATGAAGCCGCCCGCAGCCGCGACGCCGGTCGCCGCGCTGGCCACCATCAGGAACGTGATGACGGCCATCTGCGAGAAGTTCGACAGGCTGCTCTCGCCCGCATACGCCTGCCAGTTCGTGTTCGTGACGAACGACGCAGCGGTGTTGAACGCGAGGTCGGGGCTTTGCGACGCGCGCTGCAGCGCATCGAACGGCAGCGTGTCCTGGATGCGCAGCAGCAGGTAGCCGAGCAGCATCATCCCGGCATTGCTGAGCAGCAGCACCATTCCGTAGCGCTGCCACGACATCGCTTCGTCGGGGTTCACGCCGAGCAGTGCATAGGTACGGCGTTCGACCCACGCGTGGCGCGGGCTCGTAAAGGCGTGCGCGAGCCATTTCCCGACGACGGGCACCAGCGCCAGCATGATCGCGAGAACGATCGCGAATTGAATGAGATTGTTGAACATGTCGACGCTCGCTCAGATCCGGTCAAGGCCGGTGATGAAACCCGCCGTCAAGGCAAAGAACGCGAGCGTGAACAGAATGAAAAGCAGATCGCTCATGACATCCACCGATATTTTCGAATTCCTGTTGAATCGCGCCGATCAATACCGCTCGGGTTTGATCAACGCATGAAACAGATAGATAAAGAGCGCGAGCGACAACGCGCCGGTGATCCACAACATGGCTTTCCCCTTTTCTCTGTATGCGCGGCAACGCCGCGCGATCGTCGGCGCATCGGGCCTTGCCGTGTCGGCGCGGGCCCGTGTGACGCCCCCATGCTCAATTGGCGAATGGGATGCGACAGTGTAGAAATCCGCGTATCAAAGCGGTGTTCAATTTCTCTACGCGGAGTAAAAAATCTGTAAAGACGAAAGCCGGCGGCGATGGCGTTTTTATGCGTTCTTTTCAGGGCCAATACGAGTCTATACACCGTATCTTCACCGCCATTCCTAGAATGGGCGACATGTCCAAGACGAGATCTCCGCGGTGCGGAGCACGATGCGACCCGGGGATGCCAGCATGAAACCGACCAGAACCGAATCCGCCGCTTCACGCGATCTCCCGCCCGTTCGTGCACGGCGCCGGCACCCTGCCGACGAGCTCGTGCTGCTGTCGATCCGCGTCGAATCGGACAACCTCGCCGTCGTGCGGCGCCTGCTGCACCAGGCGGTCGGCGCCGCGCTCAATTTCTACACGGCCGCGATCGACAACCGCACCGGGCGCGCATGTATCGAGCTCGAAGTCGCACGGTCACAGGCATCGCCGGCGATCCTGTCGATCCTCCGCCTGCTGCCGGCCGCCGAATTCGGCACGATCCGCCTGCTGCAGCACTAGCCGGCATCCGATGCGGCCGCGCGTGACACGTGTCACGCGCCCGCTCCCCTTTCATCGATTCGAACGCGCGTCTCCGGTGCGAACGCGTGCGGTTCGTCATGAGCCGCGCCCGTTCGCCACCGGTGCGCGCGTCGGATCGTCGTTCCCGTCGCCACGGGCCTTTCCAGGAAGCACTCACGATGAAAAAAGCAGTCGCCGGTACCCTCTCCCTCGCATTCCTCAGCGCCGCCGCGCATGCGCAAAGCAGCGTCACGCTCTACGGGATGCTCGATGCGGGTATCGCCTATACGAACAACCAGTCGGGTAAAAGCGCATGGCAGCAAGGCAGCGGCCTGCTGTCGAATACGGTCTTCGGCCTGAGCGGCAACGAGGATCTCGGCGGCGGCCTGCATGCGCTGTTCCGTCTCGAGAACGGCTTCAACCTGAACAACGGCACGCAGTCCTACAAGAACACGATGTTCGGCCGCCGTGCGTACGTCGGCCTGCAGAGCGACGCGTACGGCGCGCTGACGCTCGGCCGCCAGTACGATGCCGTGGTCGATTATCTCGGCCCGCTCGCGATGGCGAACAACGGCGACGGCAACAACCTCGCGTCGCATCCGTTCGACAACGACAACATCGACGATTCGTTCTACATCGACAACGCGGTGAAATACACGAGCCCGACGCTTGCCGGCTGGCAGTTCGGCGGCCTGTACGGGTTCAGCAACGCGGCCGGCGGCTTCGCGAACAACCGCGCGTACAGCGCGGGCGTGTCGTATGCGAACGGGCCGGTCAGCCTCGGCGCCGCGTACCTGCAGCTCAACCGCGGCGGGCTGACGGCCGGCGGTGCGCTGTCGACCAACGACGGCCCGAACTTCCCGGCCGTGCGCCAGCGGGTGATGGGCGCGGGCGGCAGCTACGCGTTCGACCGGCTGACGGTCGGCGCGCTGTGGACGCATTCGATGTTCGACGAAACGGCCGCGTCGTCGCTGCCCGGCGCGCTGAATGCGCTGCGCTTCGACAACTTCGAGCTCAATGCGCGCTATGCGCTGACGCCTGCCGTCTCGTTCGCGGGCGCCTATACGTTCACCAACGGCCGCTACGACGACGCAACCGGCAGCCAGCGGCCAAAATGGCATCAGGTGACGCTGATGGCCGACTACGCGCTGAGCAAGCGCACCGACGTGTACGCGGAAACCGTCTACCAGCACCAGTTCGGCGTGCCGGCGGGTGCGACGCTCGGCTTTGCGAACGTCACGGGGCTCGCGGCCTCGTCGACCAACACGCAGGTGGTCGCAACGGTCGGCATCCGGCATCGGTTCTGACCGCGCGCCAGCCGCAAAAGGCCGGCCGCTCTGTGCAATCCCGCATGGACGCGCGCCGGCCGAACAGGGATCATTCGGGGAATCCGGGCCCGCGCGCCTGCGAAACCGGTACACTCGGCGCCGGGCGCGCGCCGGATCGGCATTCGGCGGCGGGCCGCTGCCGACTCTGGAATCGTGATCCCATGACCACACCGATCTATCAGGAAATCAAGGACTTCATCCTCGCGCGCATTCATGCCGGCGAATGGGCGGAAGGCGACCAGGTGCCGTCGGAGAACGAGCTCGCGCGCGAATTCAACGTCGCGCGGATGACCGTCAACCGCGCGCTGCGCGAGCTGACCGCCGAGCAGGTGCTCACGCGCACGCGCGGCTCCGGCACGTACGTCGCATCGCCGAAGTACGAATCGACGCTCGTCGCGATCCGCAGCATCTCGGACGAAGTCGCCGCGCGCGGCCACGACTATCGTGCGCAGGTGCTGCAGGTGGGCGCGGCCGTCGCCGATGCGAAACTCGCCGACGAGTTGCAGATCGACACGGGCAGCCCGATCTTCCATTCACGCGTGCTGCACTTCGAGAACGACACGCCCGTGCAGCTCGAGGAACGCTGGGTCAATCCGGCCTGCGCGCCCGAGTATGCGTTGCAGGACTTCACGACGACGACGCCGAACCAGTACCTGACGCGCGTCGCGCCGCTGCAGCGCGTCGAATACCGGATCGAGGCCGCGATGCCCGACACCGAAACGCGCCGCCATCTGACGATGGAAGACCGCGAGCCGTGCCTGTTGCTGCATCGGCGCACGTGGTCGCAGGGGATGGTCGCGTCGGTCGCCAATCTGTGGCACCCGGGCAGCCGTTACCGGTTCACCGGGCATTTCTGACGTGGATGCGCGGGCTTACCGCGCGCCCCGTCGCCCCCATCGCTCGATCGCGCTGATGGCCCGCTTCAACCCTTCCTCTTGTGCGAGACGCGCACCGAGTTCGATCGCGCGCGCCTGCGTTTCGCCCCGTTCGGCAAAGGCGATGGCCCGTGCAAGTGCAGCGGCGGCCACGCGTCGCCCCGCCACCGGCGCATCCGCGACGCCAAGCCGTTGCAGCCGGTCCGCCCAGAAGAACTGATCGCCCGCAAACGGCACGACGACCGACGGAATGCCGGCCCGCGCAGCCGAATGCGTGGTGCCCGATCCGCCGTGATGGATCGCCATCGATACGCGCGGGAACAGCCAGTCATGCGGCGTATCGCCGATCACGTGAACGTTCTTCGGCAACATCGACGCATCGATACCGCTCCAGCCCGGATAGAACAACGCGCGCCGGCCGGCGAGCGCGTGAGTGAGCGCGGCGACCATCGCGGCACGGTCGAAGCCGGCCATGCTGCCGAAGCCGATGTAGACGGGCCGCTCGCCCGCTTCGAGAAACGCCTGGAGTTCGGACGGTGGCGCCCAGGCGCTCGCATCGATCCGCCACTGGCCGCATGCCTGGACATTCGACGGCCAGTCGCCCGGGTCGGACAGCAGCGCCGGCGACACGCCGTACAGCATCGGATGATCGGTCCACACATGCTTGCGCGGCGGCAACCCGCACACGCTCGAGCGCGCCGCATTCGTCGCTTTCTTGAACGCCTGCCACAACAGCGCGTTCACGAACCGGTGGCTCGTACGGTTCAGCCAGCGCGGCACCTTCCCCGGCGGCAGGAACGGCGACGCGAATGCCGCAGTGGGCGTGATCGGGATCATGCCGGCGCCGATCGCCGGCACGCCGCGATACTCGGCGGCCGACAAGCCGACGAACGACGCGAGCCCCGACACGAGGATCGCGTCGCTGCCTTCCGACGCATCCGCGATTTCGCGCATCCATGCTGCCGTGTTCGCATTGGCAATCGCCGCGAGCGCCTTCGACGTGTCGTTGAAGCCGCCGCGCCCGCGCACCGCATCGGCCAATGCGCCATCCGGCGCAATTGCCCGGCGGATATCGCCGGACAACGACGCCGACGGTACGCCAAGCATCGCGGCCGACCCGAGCGTCGCCGCATCGGCCAGCAGCCGGACATCGTGGCCGGCATCGATCAGCGCACGGCCAAGCGCAGCGAGCGGGCGCGTGTCGCCTTCGGTGCCGTAGGTGGCAATGACGAGTTTCATGCGTGACTCCTCGTGCCCGACGGCAATGGGTGGATTCAAAAAAATGCACGTCGTATACTAATGTAACTCGTACACTTTCAGTCAATCCCCCGCCATGACGACGCCGACCGACGATCCGGGCCGCCGCGCACGCAAACGTATCCAGATGCTCTCGCATCTCGCCGCCACCGGTGCACGCCTGTTCGACGCGCACGGCTATGAAGCCGTCACGATGGAACAGATCGCCGCGCAGGCCGATGTCGCGAAACGCACGCTGTACAACCACTTTGCAACGAAGGAAGCTGTGCTCGCGCACTGGCTGGAGGGTGAACTCGCACGCGATCTCGCGCATCTGCAGCATGACGTCGCGCGGCGCAAGACCTTCGCATCACGCATCGGTTGCGTGCTCGATGCGTCGGCTGCGTGGTGCGAGCAACATCCCGCTTACCTGCTCGCGTATTTGCGCCATCGCTTCCTGAGCATCGGCGCGGTCGAACCGACTAGCGGTGGAGAGAACGGCAGCGATATCGCGCTCGTGTGGCAGCAACTGATCGCGGCCGGGCAGCAATCCGGCGAACTGAACGGCACGCTGCGGGCCGACCAGCTCGCCACGTGGTTCCATCACCTGTATCTCGCGGCGATGCTGCGCTGGCTGACCGTGCCGGGGTTATCGCTGAAACGGGAGTTCCAGGCGGTGGCGAAGCTGTTCGTAGAAGGCGCTCAAGCGAGAAGCTGAGCGGCGCCGGCAAGCGATGGCCGGTGGCCGGCCGGGCGCTCGCCGGGTACAAGCGCCCGGGCGCGACCGCAAGGAGCGAGCGCCACTGAGGCGGCCGGCGCCGCGCATCCGGCGAATACGGTGCGATAGAGGCATCGCGCGGCGCAGATGCATTTTTACGACGAACGCACGCACCGCATGCCAAATTTCCCGCGCAGCAGTATGCTGATGTCGTACGGCTGCGCACGACGCTTCGGGTTATCCCTTCGTTTGCACGTTGTCGCGCCGCCGTCGCGACCGCAATCATGCGTTGCAAGGAGGGATTCGTGATGGCCACCACGCATCAGCATTTCCACCTCGAACTACGGCACGCCACCGCGCCGACCTATTTCATCAGCTATCTGTTTCCCGCGTTGCTGTTCGTATACGAACTGCTGCGCGTCGGCCAATGGATCCGCGATCACGGGATGCAATTCGCCGCGTTCAAGCAGATGGGTTACGAGTATTTGCTGATGCTGCTGTTCGTCGGACTGCAGATCGTCGTCGAGGCGATCTTCCTGCTCGGCGCCGCGATGCGTCGCGACAATCGCGACTTCGAGCACCGGCTGCCGAACGTGATTCTCGGCATCGGTCTCTCGATCGCGCTGCTGGCGATCGATCTCGCGATCCAGCTTTCGTTCTGACGGCCGGCGGGCGTCCGCCCGCTGGCGATGGCGAGCGCGCTCAGGCGCGCGCGTCGCGCAGCAACGTCGCGACGGCGGCCAGCACGTCGCCGGTTCGCTCGCGGTGCGGCATGTGCCCGCACTGGCCGAGCAACAGATACGACGACGGCCCCGCGACGCGCGCGGCGATCCGTTTCGGATGCACGTCGGACCCATATTCGTCGTCTTCGCCGTGAATCGCGAGCGTCGCGCATTGCACGCGCGGCAAGTCGTCGTCGAGATTCCAGTCGCGAAAGGCCGGCGACAGCCACGTGTCGACCCACGCGCGCAGCACCCATTCGGCCTTGTCGCCGTGATAGCGCGCGAGCCGGTCGAGCTGGCCCGGTTCGTCGAACTGCTGCCCCGCGTCGCGGATGCCGGCCAGCGTGCGATCCTCGACGAACGCCTGCGCGGCGATCGTCACGAGCGCGCGGCAACGCGCCGGATGCGCGGCTGCACACCCGACCGCCATCCCGCCGCCGACGCTGTGCCCGAGCGCGACGAACGCGTCGACATCGAGTTGTTCGAGCAGTGCCGCGAACGCATGATCGGCCTCGTCGCGCACGAACGTCGTGCCGAGTGCCCCCGGATGGCGATCGGAACGGCCGAAGCCGAGGCGATCGTAGGCGATCACGTCGCGCTGCGTGGCGCGCGCGAGTTGCGCGGGGAAGTCGCGCCACAGATCGACGCAGCCGAGCGAATCGTGCAGCAGCACGATCGGTGCGACCGGCTCAGGTGCGGCCGGCTCAGGTGCATTCGCCTTCGACGCCCCCGCCGCGTGTTGCGCCGAGCCGCCACGCCAGCGTTTCGCGAAGAGGCGCCCTTGCGGCGTCTCGACGGTGGTCTCCTCGATCGGGATATCGGTCATGTGTGTGTCGTCTGCATGAAAGCGGCCGCCCCTCGGCGGCCGTACCGGATCCTGCGATGGTGGCCCGCGCCCGCACACAGCGTCAAGCAAGCCCCCACCGCCCGCGCGTTCATTCGGGCTGCGGCGGCAGATACTCCATCTGCGCCTCGTCGTACAGCCGGTAGATCAGCGCCTGCATCGCGCGAAGATCCTCCGATTCGTCGAGCATCCGCATGCTCATGATGATCGGCGACACGAGGTTCGGATCGTCGAGCGGCTTGTAGCTGATGTCGTCGCGCTTCAGCCCGTACACGCTGTGCGGCACGACCGACACGCCCTCGCCCATCGCGACGAGGCCGAGCGCGATCTGCAGTTCGCGCGTCTCGTAGATCTTGCGCGGCTGCAACGCGCGATCGTGAAAGGCCGCGAGCACCTGGTCCGCATAGCTCGGGCGCGGCGCCTTCGGAAAGATGATCAGCGTGTCGTTCACGAGATCGTGCAGCGACAGCACGGGCTTCGCGCTGTCGAGCGGATGGCCGACCGGCAGCGCGACGATCATCCGCTCCTCGCGCAGCACGACGCGCCGCACGCTCGGATCCTCGTGGCGGATGCGCCCGAACCCGACGTCGATGCGCCCTTCCTTCAGCGCCTTGATCTGGTCCATCGTCGACATCTCGTGCAGGCTCAGTTCGACCGCCGGATACTCGCTGCGAAAGCGCCGGATGATCTTCGGCAGCATCCCGTACAGCGTCGAGCCGACGAAGCCGACCGACATGCTGCGCTCGATCTTGCCGACCCGCTTCGTCATCGATTCGAGCTCGGTCGTCTGCGCGAGCAGCTGCACCGCGTGCGAATAGAAGAAGCGGCCGGCATCGGTCAGCTTCAATGGCCGGGCATTGCGCTCGAACAGCGGCACGCCGAGCGCTTCCTCGAGCTGCTGGATCTGCCGGCTCAGCGGCGGCTGCGCGATATGCAGCCGCTCGGCCGCCCGCGTGAAATTCCGCTCCTCGGCAACCGCGACGAAGTAGCGGAGGTGTCTCAACTCCATGTTCGAATCCTCCCGGGCAGGCGACGGATGTTCATTCGGCACCGCGCACCGCGCACCGCGCGGGCGCCGGTCGTCCACACCGGCCCTGTCGGCCACCTGCTTCCCGATCCCGTCACGATACCTCAGCCGGCATCGATCCCGGCGCGAACCGCATTGCGCTCGCAGCGGCGGCCGGCGCCGCGCAAAGCAAAACGGGAAGCGGCAACGCTTCCCGTTCGTTCACCGATACCGCGCCGCGGCACCGTGTGGGCCGAGCATCACCCCTCGGTCGCGTAGAGCGCGTCGCGCTGCGCGTCGCTCAGCGAGTCGAGCGGCACGTCCGGCAATTGGTAGCAGATCATCGTGCCGTACAGCTCGGCGAGGCAATTGCTGCCGGCGTCGAGCACGTAGCCGTCCTCGCCGTCCGGCGCCGGCGGGTACACTTCGCGCCACGCGTTGATCGCGGCTTCGAGTCGCACGATGGAAACGGGTCCGGCCTTCCGCTCGGCGGGTGATGCGCTCATGGATTCCTCTCGGTTGCGCGCTCCGCGGGCCGTGTCGGCCCGGATGGAACGATGAAAACGTCGGGCATCGCGCCGGCCGCCGCATGTCGCGCGCGCCGGATGCCGATCCGCGCTGCGCGCCTCGCGCCGGCCGGGCCATGGCCCGGTAGGGTCGGGCAATATAACCGGCTTTGACCCCGTGCAGGCGAAAGCCGGGCAAAAAAAACGGGAAGCGCGAGGCTTCCCGTTGCGTCGTACGTCACGCGGCCACGCGCCGCGCCCGCGTCAGCCCGCGGTTTCTCGGTTCGACACCGGCTGGCGCTGCGCGCCGCGGCTCGCGGCGATCCACGGCGCGATCTCCATGTCTTCGTAGCGCACGAAGCGGCTCTTCTTCAGGAACCGGAAGCCGAGCCACACGACGAGGAACAGCGGAATGCCGACATAGGTCGCGGCCACGCCCGCCCAGTCGATCCGGTTCGCGAGGAATGCCTGATAGTCCTGGCCGAGCGCGATCACGAGGCACAGCACGAACGCGAACAGCGGGCCGAACGGGAACCACTTCGACTGGTACGGCAACTGGTCGAGCGCGTAGCCCTGCTTCACGTAGCCCTTGCGGAACCGGTAGTGGCTGACCGCGATGCCGAGCCACGCGATGAAGCCCGTCATCCCGGACGTGTTCAGCAGCCACAGATACACGGTCTTGTCGCCGTACAGCGACGTGAAGAAGCACAAGGCGCCGACGGCCGTCGTCGCGTACAGCGCGTTGCGCGGCACGCCGCCGCGCGACAGCTTCGCGAAGATCTTCGGCGCACGGCCTTCGGTCGCGAGGTTGTAGAGCATCCGCGTGGACGCGTACATGCCCGAGTTGCCGGCCGACAGCACGGCCGTCAGGATCACCGCGTTCATCACGCCGGCCGCGAACGCGAGGCCCGCGTGGCGGAACACGAGCGTGAACGGGCTCACGCCGATGTCGGTCACGTCCGTTTTCAGCAGGTTCGGGTCGGTATAGGGAATCAGCACGCCGATCACGAAGATCGCGAACACGTAGAACAGCAGGATCCGCCAGAACACCTGGCGCACCGCGCGCGGGATCGTCGTGCGCGGGTTTTCCGATTCGCCGGCCGCGACGCCGATCAACTCGGTGCCCTGGAACGAGAAGCCGGCGATCATCGCGACGCCCATCAACGCCGGCACGCCGCCCGCGAACGGCGCGTCGCCGATCGTCAGGTTGCCCCAGCCGTTGCTCGGCGCGCCCTTCAGAATGCCGAAGATCATCAGCAGGCCCACGCCGATGAATGCAACCACGGTGACGACCTTGATCAGCGCGAACCAGTATTCGGCTTCACCGAAGCCGCGCACGGTCAGCGCGTTGAGCAGGAACATCACGCCGAGGAACGCCGCGCTCCACCACACGCCCGGCACGTTCGGGAACCAGTAATGCATCACGAGTTGCGCGGCGACCAGCTCCACCGCGATCGTCACGGCCCAGTTGTACCAGTAGTTCCAGCCGAGCGCGAAGCCGAAGCCTTCGTCCACGTATTTCGCGCCATAGGTCGCGAACGAGCCGGACACCGGCATGAACGCGGCCATTTCGCCGAGGCTCGTCATCAGGAAGTAGACCATCAGGCCGATCGCCATGTATGCGACCATCGCGCCGCCGGGGCCGGCCTGCGAGATCGACGCGCCGGACGCGACGAACAGGCCCGTGCCGATCGAGCCGCCGATGGCGATCATCGTCAGGTGGCGCGCCTTCAGCGCGCGATGAAGCTTGGGTGGGTTCGCTGGCGAACCGGATGGGTCGGATTTCGGAAGTGCGGACATAAACGAGACAAACGTTGAGCGGGCCGGCATCCGTAGCCGGCGCATGCGGAATCGGAGCGCGGTGCGCGTCCTGCGATGCATTCGATGCGGCCCCGATACGCGTTGCGCGGTGGGCGCCTGCGGCGAAGCGCGGATTCTACCTGATTCGTCACGGGGGCCGCTCAGGTGGCACGGCCCGCCGCCGCCGCGGAGATTTCGCAGAATCAAGGGGTTGGCCGCGTCGAACCGGACCGTCGTCACAGGCCGACTTAAAAACCCCGCAACACGAATGGTTATCCGGTTCTCTGATCCGCCCGCTATTTCGCGCCTGCCCCGCCGCGATCCACCCGGCACCGCGCCGGCATTCATAATCGCCGGGTAATCACCGGATTATTCAGACAATACAATCGATATCGCGGATTGATTCAAATCAAATCATCCGCACGTAAAGCGGTAACGATGCGTAATAATTTAGAATCTCGGTATCCGCATGCATGTTTTGCATGCACACGCGAATGTCCGGAATTCGCGAGATAATGCGGCCCGATTCAGAATAAACAGCGGAAGGAATCGCCGACGACGCGAAAATTCGCCGCCCGCCACCTATCGAGGATGAAGTCATTCACGCTGCCCGCCGCGCTTCGCCGCCATACCGCGTCGATCGTGGCACGCATTCTGTCGCCCCGCGGCGTACTCGTGGCGGGGATCGTGCTGTTGATGTTCAGCTGGGGGCTTTCCACGTCGCTTTTGATCGAGGCGCGGCGCGATGGATATGACCATGCGGTAGAAAATGCACGCAACCTGATGCTGCTGATCGAACGCGACATCGCGCGCAATATCGAACTCTACGATTTGTCGCTGCAAAACGTCGTCGACGGCATGGCCGACCCGGAACTGACGACCTTGCCACCGCGCCAGCGCCATCGGCTGCTGTTCGACCGCGCGGCAACCGGCGAGTATCTCGGTTCGATCTTCGTGATGGATGCGCACGGCAATATCGTGATCGATTCGAGCGCGTCGCCCGCCCGGGAGGGCAACTTCGCCGACCGCGACTACTTCGCCGTGCATCGCGACGGGCTCGCGCAGGGCCTCTACATTAGCCGGCCGTATGCGTCCCGGCTGCGGGGCGGCGCCCTGACGATCGCGCTCAGCCGCCGGATCAACCGGCCCGACGGCACGTTCGCCGGCATCGTCGTCGGCACGCTCAGCATCGACTACTTCCGCGCGCTGCTCGACGGCCTCGCGGTCGGCAAGCACGGCAGCGCGGCGATCGTCGAGGACAATGGCACACTCGTGTCGCGCCTGCCGTACGATGCGCGCGTGGTCGGCCTCGACCTGCACAACTCGCCGCTGTTCATCGAATCGCAGCGCGCCCTCGACGGCGCGCTGACCGGCGCCGGCGCGATCGACGGTGTCCGGCGCATCTATGTTTACAAGCATCTCGCCGGCCTGCCGCTGGTCGTCGACGTCGCGCCCGCCGAGATCGACATCTACGCGTCGTGGCACCACCGCGCGATCTGGACCGTCGTGCTGATGTGCCTGTTCACCGGGTTCATCGCGTGGGGGTCGCTGGCGCTGTCGCGCGAGCTGAAGCGCCGGCAGGTCGCCGAATCGAAGCTGTACCGGCTCGCGCACACCGATGCGCTGACGGGCCTCGACAACCGCGGCACGTTCGACACGGTGCTCGCGAAGGAGACGCAGCGTGCGTCGCGCAGCGGCCGCCCGCTGTCGGTGCTGTTCGTCGACGTGGATCACTTCAAGGCGTTCAACGATTACTACGGCCACCCGGCCGGCGACGACGTGCTCCGGCGCGTCGCGCAAACCGCATCGCAATGCCTGCGGCGCGACAGCGATCACGTCGCGCGCTACGGCGGCGAGGAATTCGTCGTCACGCTGCCCGACACCGATGCGCAAGGCGCGTTGACCGTCGCCGAGAGCATCCGGCGCGCGATCGCGGCGCTCGACATCGAGCACGTGCAAAGCCCGTACGGGCGTGTCACGGCGAGCATCGGCGCGGCGACCGCCACCGACGGCCGCGTGAACGCCGCGACACTGCTGCGGCGGGCCGACGAGGCGCTGTACCGCGCGAAGTCCGGCGGCCGCAACCGCGTGCTGGAAGCGCACCCGAGCGCCGCCGGCGCATGACATCGCCGTTGACGTGACGTGCAGCTGCGTGGCGGCCGGCCGGGCCGGATGACCGCGCCGTGGACAGCCCTCCCGTGTTCGGCTAGCGTTACACCTGCTGCGCACGCGGCGCGGCGCCGGCCCGCGCAGGCCGCCGTGCGCGTTCCGGCCACTCCAGCTCCACCATGACCACCCCACTCCCTACCCGGCTTCCGCCACTCCTGCGCAACGCGCTCCGCCCGCTACTCGACCCGTATCGTCGCTACCGGCACGCGAAGCTGATCCATGCGGCGCGCGTCTCGCTCGCGATTCTCGTGTCGATCGCGCTGTCCACCGGCCTGAACGTGCCGCACGGCGAGTGGTCGACGATCACCGTGCTGATCGTCGTCGGCGGGTTGCAGCACCACGGCAACATCCGCAAGAAGGCGGCCGAGCGCGCGCTCGGCACGTCGATCGGCGCGCTCGCCGGGCTCGGGCTGATCCTCCTCTACTCGTTCCTGCACGCGCCGTTCGCGATCTACCTGCTGATGGCCATTGGGTGCGGTATCTGCGCGTATCACGCGATCGGCAAGGCCGGCTACATCGCGCTGTTGTCGGCGATCACGATGGTGATCGTCGCCGGGCACGGCGACAACGAGATCGTCGACGGCCTGTGGCGCGCGGTGAACGTGCTGGTCGGCATCGCGATCGCGCTGGCGTTCTCGTTCGCGTTGCCGCTCTACGCGACCTATTCGTGGCGCTACAAGCTCGCCGACGCGCTGCGCGCGTGCGCGGCCGTGCACGCCCGGCTCGCGGGCGATCGCCAGGTCAGTGACGACGCGCACCTGAAGGAAATGGCCGCGCTGAGCGCGCTGCTCGTGCAGCTGCGCTCGCTGATGCCGTCGGTGTCGAAGGAATGCGATATCCCGGTCACGCAGCTCGAGGCGATCCAGCGCGGCCTGCGCCTGTGCATCGGTTATCTGGAGATCCTGTCGAGCGCGGTGCCGGCCCGCGACGACCTGGCCGCCCGCGAATACATGCGGATCGACATGAAGGCGGTGAACCGGCGCATCCGCGACACGCTGGTCGGCGCGAGCCGCGCGCTCAAGTTCGGCACGCCGAGCCGGCTCTCGCCGCGCCGCCAGCCGGTCGACCCGCCACATGACGCGCCGCCGCCGCAGTTGTCTGGCTACGTGTCGATCACGGCCAAGCTGGCCGGGGAAGTGGATCAGTTGCGCGAGAAACTGCTCGACACCGCGCAGTCGTGGAACATCTGACGGTCGCGGGAATCCGGGTTTCGCGCACAAAACTTTCATATAGCTTTCATCGCAGCACATCGACATTCTGACGGCGGGCCGCCCCGCCCCTCAGTCGATCCGGCCCCGGAAACATGGCTCGCGGCCGCGCACGTCGGCGCCCTCTTTTACTGCGATTTCGCGCCGGCCGGCGGGGTGTTCTCCACCCGGTTAACCGCCCGCCAGGCCCGCCGCAACAGGCCCGACGACGGTTCCGCGCAAAATTCACCCCTTGCCCCAACCTCCCGGACAGCCGATACTCGCATATTCCGCGAAATACGATCCCACCGGCTTCAATCCACGGTAATTCCTATGAGCACGATTCTCGAAAGCCTCCCGACCGGCCAGAAGGTCGGTATCGCCTTCTCCGGCGGCCTGGACACCAGCGCTGCACTGCACTGGATGAAACTCAAGGGCGCCGTCCCGTACGCATATACGGCGAACCTCGGCCAGCCCGACGAAGACGATTACGACGCGATCCCGAAACGCGCGATCGAATACGGCGCAGCCGGCGCCCGCCTGATCGACTGCCGCGCGCAGCTCGTCGCCGAAGGCATCGCTGCGCTGCAAAGCGGCGCGTTCCACATCACGACGGCCGGCGTCACGTACTTCAACACCACGCCGATCGGCCGTGCCGTGACGGGCACGATGCTCGTCGCCGCGATGAAGGAAGACGGCGTCAACATCTGGGGCGACGGCAGCACGTACAAGGGCAACGACATCGAGCGCTTCTACCGCTACGGCCTGCTCGTGAACCCGGATCTGAAGATCTACAAGCCGTGGCTCGACCAGACGTTCATCGACGAGCTCGGCGGCCGTGCCGAAATGTCCGAATTCATGAACCAGGCCGGTTTCGCGTACAAGATGTCGGCCGAGAAGGCCTATTCGACCGATTCGAACCTGCTCGGCGCGACGCACGAAGCGAAGGATCTGGAAAGCCTCGAAAGCGGCATCAAGATCGTGAACCCGATCATGGGCGTCGCGTTCTGGCGCGACGACGTGAAGATCGCCGCCGAAGAAGTGACGGTGCGCTTCGAAGCCGGCCAGCCGGTCGCGCTGAACGGCGTCGAGTTCAAGGATCAGGTCGAGCTGCTGCTGGAAGCGAACCGCATCGGCGGCCGTCACGGCCTCGGCATGAGCGACCAGATCGAAAACCGCATCATCGAAGCGAAGAGCCGCGGCATCTACGAAGCCCCGGGCCTCGCGCTGCTGTACATCGCGTACGAGCGTCTCGTCACCGGCATCCACAACGAAGACACGATCGAGCAGTACCGCGAGAACGGCCGCCGCCTCGGCCGCCTGCTGTACCAGGGCCGCTGGTTCGACCCGCAGGCGATCATGCTGCGCGAAACCGCGCAACGCTGGGTCGCACGCGCGATCACCGGCGAAGTGAAGATCGAACTGCGCCGCGGCAACGACTACTCGATCCTGAGCACGAAGTCGCCGAACCTCACGTACCAGCCGGAACGCCTGTCGATGGAGAAGGTGGCATCGACGTTCTCGCCGCGCGACCGGATCGGCCAGCTGACGATGCGCAACCTCGACATCACCGATACGCGCGACAAGCTGCGCGTGTATTCGCAAGTCGGGCTGCTGACGCCGGGTGAAGCGTCGGCGCTGCCGCAAATCAAGGGCGATAGCGACAAGTAAGTCAGTCGCTTTCGCGAGCGGCCGGGCGGCGTGACAACCGCCCGGCCGCATGCAGTACTTCCCTTCCCGCTTTTTCTCTCAAGCACTGCCGGATTCGGAACGCGTATCGCGACGATCCTGCAGGCGCGTCAAGGTTATTTCGATGCCGTGGCCGTCGCGGTCGCGGTGGCCGCAGTCGTCGTCAATGCCGTCGAAGCAGCAGCATTGGTCGGCGCCGGCGTACGTGCCAGATCCTGACCGATCATGTCCGCGACCGACTTCTCGCACGACTTGATCCCCTCCACCGACTTGTCGAAATTCTTCTCGAGATTGCTGAAGCTGCCGTACGTGTAAGCGAAATCGCTGTCGATGTGCACGCTGTTCGCCTTGATGTCGTAGCCGCACGCGAACGTCTTGTAATAGATGTCCTGCTTCGTCTTCGCGTCGACAATGCGCGCGCGGATGACGACCCACGGGATGTAGTCGGGCTGGTTGGGCGGCGAGATATAGCCGAACGACGTGAACCACACGTTCATGATCGCATCCGCGTCGGTCTGGATCGCGGAGTAGTCGTCCGACTTGCCGTCATCGGCAAGCTTCACCTTCTGGCCGTCCAGCTTCACGACCTGATAGCCGTTGCCGGTGAGGCGGCCCGTGACGCCGTCCGCGATGTCCGGTGCGAACACGATCTTGCTGGCCGCCACGTGATCCGTGTACGTGCTCGTATGGCTCGCGTTGACGGCCGCTTGCGCGAGCGCGCCGATCAGGCCGAACCCGCCCGCCGCGCCGCCGAGATTGAGGACCGCGACACGCTTCGGCTCGGTGACGTCGAGCATCGCGATCGAATGCAGCTTCTGACGCGCCTCGGGTTTCATGTCGGTATTCGGCAACGTGGTGCAGCCGGACAGCAGCGTCACGAGCAGGCCGCAACCGACCAGGATGGCTTTGGAGGAGTTCTTCATTGGATCAGGGCTTTCGTTGTTGACGGAACGTGTTCATCGGGCCGCCGCCCGCGGCGCGGCGCGTCGCCGCGCCGCGGGCAGTGCGGCCGTGCGTTTATTGTTTGATCACCTGACCGTACGCGATGAAGCTGTAATCAGCCGCGCGCAGCACGTAGAGGATCGAGCGCTTGAAGCCGTTGGTTCCCGTGATCGGCACGAACATGATCGCGGCGCTGCCCGACAGCGGAACGCCGGCCGGCAGCTTGCAGCCCGTCGATGCGGAGGCCGTCACCGTCATGTCGTACATGTTCTGGTTCGAGCCGGGCGTGGAAAGCAGCAGCGAGCCGCTCAGGTTGCAACCGCTCAGCGTGCCGGTCAGCGTACCGCCCGATGCAATCGCGAACGATGCGTTGGTCGTCGCCCAGGTGCCCACCACGCTGTCCTGCGTGACGGCAAGTGCGTTCGCGGCGTTGTAGGTCCACGTGAAATTCGACGCCGTACCGTTGCGGCTGATCGTGCCGGACAACGTCTGCTGCGGGCTGTATGCGCCCGAACCCGAATCGATCTTCGTAACGATGCCGCTCGTTCCTGCGAAGTTGATACCCGGCGCGAGCGACCACGTCGAACCGTTGACGGTCAGGGTCGTGAAATCGTCGGACATCACGAATGATCCGAGCAGATTGAGCGTGCTCAGGTTGTTGCGCGGGTCGACCAAGGCGATCGTCGAGTAGCCGAGGCTGCCGGATGCCGACCAGATCCCGACCGGGCCGGTTGCCGTTGCGGCCGTCGAACCGGGTTGCGGGGTCGTCAGGCTGGGCAGTGCCTCGCCGACCGTCACCGGCTGCGACGATGCGACGGGTGCGCTTGCGGGGGCAGCCGCGAGCGGCGTGGACGCGACGGTCGGTGCGCTGGCTGCGTTATTGGCGCCGCCGGTGTTGGCGGGCGTGCCGCTGCTTGCGTTCGACGAGCCGTCGCCGCCGCCGCAACCCGCGACGACGAATACCGAGATCGCGGCTGCCGCGAGCAGATAAAGGGAATGCTTGTTCAATTCAATCCTCGATTTTTTTGGTGCGTTTTTTTAGTGGTCCAGATTCGAATCGCGTTACTTTTCCGGTGTGTTGCGGGGGCCTCCTCGAGCGATGTTGGATGCGTGGTGTGATGTGTCGGGGACGAGCGATGTAGGTGCCGCCGGTTGCCGGTTATTCGGCGCGGCGGGTACGAGCGTAGAGGTGGGGTCGTGCGGGGACGCGCACGCAGCGGTGAAAACCGCATGCAGCAGCAGGCATGCCGCGGCAAGGCAAAAAGCGCAGCGCGCGCCAGCCCCCGGTGCCTGCGCGCCCAATCGAATCGGTGCATCCCATCTTCTGATACTGCGCACGGCTTCGCCGGCCGGGCGCCCCCTCGGTTATCTGGTCGTGTGGTTTGGTTCTACGGCTCTGGTAATACTTTTTTGAGCTACCGAGGAAGGGTAACGGCGGCGGTGGGGATTTCTTTAGGGAGTTTTGTCGAGGGAATTTTCCAGGGGCTTTGTTCGGGGAGCCCCCTTCCCGCCCGGACGCAGGGCCAAGCGATGTGGTTAATCCGCGTGAACCCGCACGAACCGAGCACTCTCACGAATGCATCGTGAAGGGCCCCTCAAAGTCGGCTCGGCCCCGCTGATATTGAAGCGCGCGAAGCACTGGTTCGAATCGTTGGCGGAAGCCAAGCGTGAGATCGAGGCTTGGCGCCGCGACTATAGTGATATGCGACCTCACATGGCGCTCAAGGAGTTAACGCCTGGTAAATTCGCCCGGCGCTGCCCAAGAAATCCAAGCGGTTCAAATTCTCCAACCTAAGCGTGACATCGCGTCGGGTCATGTAGGGACAAGTCCAAGCCTATCGAAAACTCACAGACTCAAGCCCCCAAACAATCAACACTTTGCTACTTGGCAGCACGCGGAACCGCTCCCGCATGAAAGGCGGCGAGCACTTCGACCACTTGCGAGAATACCTTCTCCGCATCGGGGTTGGCATCGTGATATCGATCCCAGAAATCTCCTGAAAATGCGCATGGCTCAAGGGTATAGGAGCCCCCACCAAAATCAGAGAAGCACCAGTCGGTCGGAATAGCTGAATCGACAACGTCGAAATTGCGAAGCTCCACCATGACCGGAGTTCCATCCGAGTCACGCTGGACAATAATCATCGCTGGCCGTGCTTCCGGCTGAAAGCGGACACCGAGAACCAAATACGTATTTCCCAATGTAAAACTCGGGTCAGGTTCTCGCCCGTCATGCGCCTGCGCCTTGCAATATCTAACCTTCATGGTTTGACAATACCCTTAACTTTGAAATCAGAGGTGACATAATCAACCTTACCCGTCACCGCGTTCATGTAGTAGTGAATTTGCATTGACTGCCCGTTAGGCATTTTCGCAGATTGCGTCGTGTACTTCCCCCAGTCGGTGATGGCCGAGCCGTCGCGCGTAAGTTCCTGCACGACAACCGGGTTCTTGATTTTCCCTTCCGCGAGCGCAATCGGATCCGAATTTCGAATCGCCGATTGCGTCAGCAAACCATTCGCGTCAAGAATACCTGCCTCCTGAAACGCCAACTGCGTGCGAAGCTGCACAGAGGTCGTCATGTTCGCCGCGCTTCCAGCAGTAGCCGCGTTGCTTGTGGTACCGGCAACATTGGAAGCAACCGGATGCGACATTCCTCCATCCCAAGTTTTCCCCGGGCCCGCATATGGTTCGTCGCCCACAGTGAGCGGCTCCGAAGCTTTGCCAACGGTAATCGACGACGAAGCTCCAAAGCCGCGCACTGCTCCAATAATCCTGCCGAGAATACTCCCTGCAAGCAGCCCGACACCGGCGGACACGACGTTGTGAATCGCGTTGGACGCGATCGTGTTGTTGTCCGTCATCGTCGCGACGGACTGCGCGAGCGCCTTCTGATTGACGTACAACTGCGCCATGTCAGCCTGTGCCGTCTTGCACGACGCGCTGCTGCCACCAGCACCGCATGATGCCTCAACGTCCTTCTTGGATTGTTCGTAGGCGTCCTGCGTCGATTTCAGCGCCTCGACATAGCATGACTTCGGTTGTCCGCCGCAGGCATCCAATTGAGCCTTGAGCGGCGCATACTTCCGACTCAGTGCATTGTTCAGCACCTCGTTCTCAGCTGCAAAGGTTGCACCTGAAGTGTTCTGCCCCGCTGCGCTGGCCAGCGCGCCTCCAGCCATCGTAGAGATCCCCGCGGTCAGCGCATTGAGACCCGGATCGTCAAAACTAGTTACTTTCTCAACGGTACCGTCCGCACGCTCCACATAGTTGGAGTTCTCCTTGCCGTTGTACAACGCATCGCGCACAACCGGCGCAACCAAGGCACTGGCCGCTCCACCAATCGCCCCGCTTGCACATCCCGTCCCTTTCGCCGCCGACAATGCACATCCCAATCCGGCATGGGCCAATACGTATCCAGGACTCCCTTCTGCGAGCATTGACGTGTTGTCTGTGGAAGCGACACCGATCGCACCTGCGCCGACCATACCGAGATCGCTGATCATGCTGTTCGCAAGCGCACTGCCGAAGCTACCGCCTGATACGGCCGTATTGATGGTGGCCATTACAACGCCACGCTCAACAATGGTGTCCAACGCCTGGCCGAGCTGCGCAAGCGAAACCGAGGTCCCGTTTCCGATTGCTTGCCCCAATTCCTGCAGCTGCTGAAGGTTGCCAAGACCTGTCCCCGCCATGACACCGGCAGTCAATGCGCCAAGCGCGCCCGCCTGCAGGATCTGCCCGAAATTCAGCCCGTTCCCTGAGAATGCTTGGCTGGTGATGCTTCCAACCATGCCACCAAGAGCACCGATCATGACCGAGCCAACCGACAACTGCGTCATCACAACGCCAGCTGCCGCGGCAGCCGTCCCCGCCGTCACGATCGACGCCGCAATCGCGATTGCCGCTATGGCAAACGTCGGCAGCCCACCGCCCTCCTGCACGAAGTCCGAATGCAGGTGATCACTGACCGACGTCTGCGTAAAATTCACGCCGAGTTGCTGCTGCAGGTTTGCGAGCACCTGCTGCGTACCTGCCTGATCAACCGTGCCGTCTGCATTCAACTTCTGCAGCGCCCCACCGATCTGGTTCAGCGCCTGCACGTTCAGGTCCATGTTCGCCGCGCTCATGAACCCGCCCGGCTGAACCACCGTCCCGGTCGTCTTCAGATAGCCGCCATCGACCTTCTGCCAGATCTCGCCGACATCAACCTGATTCGCCTGGTTCGTCAGCGTGTGCGTGTCGACGCTCAGCGTCCCCGACGCCGTGATGCTCCCCGTGTTGAGGATGCTGCCGTTGCCGTCCTGGTTGAATTTCAGTGTGACGTCGCGGCCGGAGATGTTGCCGCCGGCCGACATAGCCGTTGTGTCTTGCGGCAGATACACCTGCGGCATCAGCGCAGTAATCGTCGGGCACGTCGCAGCTCCCATCGCATGACACGTCGGGTCCGGCACCGTCTGCTCGACGTACCACAGCATCGGCCTGTCGAGCGTATTGATCTGCTCCTGCGTCAATGCCGCGCCGAGCTGCAGGCCGCGCGATTTCGAATATTCGACGGCGTTCTGGTACAGGTACTCCTTCTGCTGCTCCGACACCGACACGTTGTTCTTGCTGTCGTACGTCAGCCCGTCGACGAAGCTCGCCTTGCCGGTCTGCTTCAGCGCGGCCTGCTGCAGCAGCAAGTCTTCTTCCTGCGGGTTGAAATAGAACAGCGTCGACGACGGCTGCAAGTTCTTCGGCAGGTTGTTCAGCAGATCCTGTGGCCCGATCGAGCCAAGCGCGGATCCGCCGAGCGACTCGTTGACATACGACGCCTTGCCGGCGACCGGCGTCGGCAGCGTACCCATCCCGACCGCGCGCGGAATCGACAGGTTCAACCCCGGCAACGTCACCGGGCTCAGCGTGATCACGCGCTGCGGCGCGCCGACCTGCGGCGTGTACGTATTCGGCGTCGTGATGCCGTTGATCAGCTTCTGCCCGCTCAACGACACCGACGTGCCGAGCACGTTGCCGACGTTCTGGATCTGCCCGCCCGACGAGATCGACAGGTTCGGCGCCTGGATCGTCGCCGCGATGTTGCCGACCGGCATCGGCGGATCGATCGTGCCGCCGGTGCCCGTATAAGCGCTCCCGTACAGCGTCTTGCACTGCTCCGGCGTGCCGCATGCCCAGATGTCGTGGCGCTTGTCGCTGCTGAACATCCCGGTTTCCTGCACCCAGTGCGAGTGCCAGTATGCGTTCAGCACCTGCGCCTCGTTGACGACCGGCCCCACGACGGAAATCGTGGCGTTGTTGCCGGCCGCGATCAGGCTGCCGATGTTCGTCAGGCTGCCCGCGCTCACCTGCAGGTTGTTGCCCGCGCTGATCACCGACGAACTGCCCGACTGCTGGTCGACGTAACCTTCGCAGTAGCTCTCCTTGTAACCACCGGCGGTCATGCAGCCGGAATACTTCTCCTGTTTGCCGTAGTTCTCGTGGACCGGAACCGGCGGCGGGAGGTTGTTGGTGATCGCGCCCGAGACGTTCAGCTTGATGTCGTTGCCCGCGACGATGTTGCCCGACGTGTTGTTCAGGCTCTGCGCAGGCGTGGTCGAGCCCGCGGTCGAGCCGACGCCGCCGATGACGATGTCGTGGCCCGCCAGCAGGTTGCCGTACGTGTTGTTGATCTGGCCGGCAGCGATGACGAGGTCATGACCGGCGTAGATCGTCGCGTTGTTCTGCGCATAGCTGAACGTCGTCGTGGTCGGATTGTTGCCGCGCGGCTGGCCTGCGTTGCCGCATGCGGAGTTCGGCACGCCCGACGCGCAACCGACCTGGCTCGCGTAGTTCTGCTGATTGCCGCCCTGATTGGACAGGTTCTGCGCGTTGACAAACACGTTCTGGCCGGCATAGAGCAGGCCGCTGTTGACGAGATTCCCGCCCGCGACCACGAGATCGCGCCCGGCGGCAATCATGCCGGTCGGGGTCGAGGTGCTGACCGCCCCCGTCGACGACGGTGCCGCGCTGTTGACGTTGATCGTGAATGTCGTCACCGGCAGAAGATCGGCCGGGCTGCCGGATCCCTTCACGAAGATCCCGCCGAGATTGCCGCCCAGTACACCAAGCCATGGAGACTGGCCCGGCGCCTTCCCGAGTTCGTTGAGCTGCGTGAGGAAGGCCGTGTACTGCGCCTGATCGACCTGCCGCAACGCCTGACTGACGAGTGTCGGCGCAACCGCCCCATTGCTCAGCGATTGCACGTTCAGCGAGACATTGCCCTGCGCCGCAATCTGCCCGCCTCGGTTGGACAGCGACCCCGCCGACAGCGAGATGGAATCCCCAGCGGAGATCACGCCTGATGTCCCCGGCTGCTGGGTCGTGATCGTCTCGTGAATGGTGGGCAACACGAACGTCTGCTTGACGGCCGACGACGGGCCCGTTCCCGTTTCGATCGCCCATTTCGGGCTCGTTACGTTATTACCGCTGTTGCTATTGCCCACGTAGGCGTTGTACTGGCCGAACGTGACCGATCCCGACCCTGCGACGGGTTGCGTTCCGACGATACTGCACCGGAACGCACCGGCGCACTTCTCCCTGGCCGTAGCAGGCGAAATTCCGTTGGGCGCCAGCAGGTCCCCAAGCGTTGCATTGCTTACGCGCGAAGTGGGGGCATAGTTCCCCCCGCTGTCACCCGGGCCCGGGATGCGATACAGATACCACTCCCTCTGCGTTCCCACCGCGCCCGACCACAACAGGTCCGGATCGACGACATCGCGCGTCGTCGTCACCGCCGCGCCCGGCGCGGTCTGATCATTGACCACCGCCCCCGCCGAAATATCGACGTTCCGCCCGGCGAAGATCGACCCACCCGTGTTCTGCAGCGTTCCACCAAGGCGGAACACCACATCCCCCCTCGACTGCGTCGTCGCTCCCTGGTTGTCGTAGTCCCAGCCACTGACGTTGAGCACGCTCCCCGCCTCGACCGTCCCGCGGTTCGTCGTATTGCCGTTCAGCGTCAACGCATTGTCCGCGTGCATCACCGCGCCGGCCGCGTTGTTCAGCGTGCCGTTGAAGGTCACATCACGACCGCTGACCTGCCCGTGGTTCTCGAACGTCCCGCCGCCGGACGACAGCGTCAGCGCCGCGGTGCCGGTCATCGTGCCGTAGTTCGCGATGCCATTCAGGCCGGTCAGCGCCACGCTCTGCCCGCCGTAGTTCCAGGTGCCGCCGATGTTCACGTAGCCGGCGGTGATCGACAGGTTCCCGCCCTGGCTGATCGTCCCCTGCAGGGGATCGAACGTCATGTTGGCGACGTTGATGCCCATGTTCCGTTGCGCGAGCAACTGTCCGCCCGCGTTGTAGAACGCACCGTTGCCGCCATTGACCGTCAGCGACAC
This sequence comes from Burkholderia sp. SRS-25, assembly GCF_004343765.1. Lineage (NCBI taxonomy): Bacteria > Pseudomonadati > Pseudomonadota > Betaproteobacteria > Burkholderiales > Burkholderiaceae > Burkholderia > Burkholderia sp. SRS-25. The sequence goes on along the minus strand of NZ_PTXM01000010.1, from coordinate 15,580 downwards.
ATCGCCGGTCGCCCCCGTTCCGACGCTCGGATTCCCCGCAAAGATGATCCCGTTCTGGTTGTTCAGTGAACCCGAGTTGATGCCGAGCGCATCCACCGCCATCAGCGACCCGCCGACGTTCGTCAGCCCGCCGCCCACGGTCACGTTGGTCGTCGTGCCGTTCACCAGCCCCGCGTTCGTGAAGTTCGACGCGTTGATCGTCGTCGCGCCGATCGACGCAAGCGACGCACCCGCCGCGTTCGCCAGGTTCGGCGCGGACACGTTGAGCGACCCGGCCAGCACATGCGCTGCGTTATACAGCCCGTTCTGCGACGTCAGCGCCGCATTGCCGACCACGTTCACCGCGTGCCCGCCGGCCAGCGTGAGCTGGTTCGATGCCTGTGCGGTCAGCGCGCCGCCCACCGTCGCATTGCCGAGCGTGACGTTCGCGCCGTTTACCTGCAGGTTCTGCGACGCGACGATCGTCGCGTTGCCTGCGTCCACCGTCCCCTGCGCGGAAACGGTCACGTTCTTCGAACCGGTCACCGTCCCGTTGAGCGTCACGTTGCCGCCCGACACCCCCAGTTGACCGGCCACGACGCTCGAGCCGCCGAGCGTGAGGTTCTGCCCGGCATGCAGCGTCGTGTCGCCGTTCGACGACACGCCCGCGAGCGTCACGTTGCCGTTGACGCCGTTGACGTTCACCGTACCCATCGACGACACCGCGCCCGTCACCTGCGCGTTGTTCGCCGCCTGGATCTGCACGTTCCCGCCGGACTGCAGCGCGCCGTTGACGGCGACGCTGCCCGCCTGCGACGTCGCGGACACACCGCCGACCGCGGTCGTCGCACCGAGCGACAGGTCGCCGGTCGACGTCGCCGTGAACTTCCCTGCCCCCTGGATCGCGCCCAGCGTGACGCTCGCGCCGGACGTGACGCCGATATCCTTGCCGAACGTCAGTGCGCTGCCGCCCGTGATCGCGCCGCCCGCGTCAAGATTCGCGCCGCCCAGGCCGAACAGTGCGCCGCCGAGCGTCATCGCGCCGCCGGACGTCAACGTGGTGTCGCCGTTGGCGAGCCCGCCCGTCAGCAGCGCCAGCGTGCCGCCGGCACGCGCACCGAAATTGCCGACGGAAACGAAGTCGCCGCCCACGACGAGATTGCCGTTCGTCGCGCTCAGCGACGTATCGGCGTTCGACCGAATTGCGCCGGCGATGCCGAGGCTCCGTCCCGCGCCGGCCGTCAGGCTTGCGCCGCTGCCGACGCTGCCGGCGATCACCACGTCGCGCACGGCGGCGATCGTCGTCGCGTTGCCGGACGTCATGCCGCCGTTCACGACCACGTCGCCGGCACCGTTGTGCCCCTGCGCGCGCAAGTCGATCGCCCCGCCCGCCTGCGCACTGCCGATCGCGAGGTCGTTGCCCGCCGTCATCGCCAGGTCGCCGTCGGTCGCGACGCCACCCTTCACGGCGATGCCGTTCGCCGCGCTGACCGTGGCCTGCTTGCCGAACGCGATCGACGCCGCGTCGATCGAGCCGCCCGCCGTCAGCGTGCCGGCCTGCTGCGCGGCGATGCTGCCGACCAGCGTCATGTCGCCGCCGGACGCCAGCGTCGCATTGCCGCCCGACACGGTTTGACCCGACAGCGTGATCGCCTGCCCGGCCGTCACGTTCAGGTTGCCGCGCGCGGTCACGTTCGCCGCGCCGGCGCTACCGTTCGACGCTGTGACGCTCAGGTCGCCGGCCGTGTTCACGTCGGCGAGGGCGACGTTGCGTGCGGCCTTGATGTCCGTCGCCGCGCCCGCATTGATCGCGTGATTCACGTTGACGTCGCGCGCCGCCTGCAGCGAGAACGCGCCCAGCGCGGTCGCCGCGCCGCCGAGCGTCACGTCGCCGCCGCCCGCATTGCCGTTCGCGGCGACCGACAGGTCGCCCGACACTGCCTGCACGCCGGCGAGGCCGACATTGTTGCCGCCCGTCACCGACACGCTCGCGCCCTGCAGCGCCCCCGACAGCGCGATGTCGTGCGACGCGGCGAGCGTCGCGGCCTGCCCGAACGCCACCGATCCCGCGCCGGTGATGTCCCGTGCCGCCGTCAGCGCACCGCCCGCCTGGCCGGCCAGACTGCCGCCGATGCCGATATCGCGGCCGGCCTGGACCGTCGTCGTGCCGGCCGCGGCGATCGTGCCGTTCAATTGCGCATCGACGCCGGCGCGCACATCGAGTGCGCCGCCTGACGTCGTCATGCCGTTCAGTTGCACGTTGCCGCCCGATGCGGCCACCTTCATGTCGCCGGCAGACTGCGACGTGCCGCTCACGACGACATCGTTGCCCGCACTCAAGGTTTGCGCCGCACCGTTCGCCAGCGCGCCCGTCACCCGCACGTCGTGCGCGGCGGTCACGCTCGCGGCGCCGGCCGCCTGCGCGGTGCCGCGCACCACGGCATCGCCGCCGCCAGCGTTGCCGAGCGCCTTCAGGTCGAGGGTGGTCGCCGATACGACATCGTTGACCGATGCGTCGTTGCCGCCCTGCACACGCACGCCCTTCGCCTGGACGAGACCGTCCACCGTCGCATTGCGCTGCGCGGCGGCGTCGAACGCGCCTTGCAGGAACGACTGCTTGCCAGCGCCGACGATATCGCGCGCCGCGCGCAGTGTGCCATTCGCGTCGCCGATCAGCAGCCCGCTGCCGGTGTTCAGATCGCGCCCGGCGGTGAGCGCCATGTCGCCAACCGCGCTCGTCGTCGCGCCGAGCAACAGATCGCGTCCGGTCGTCACGTCGAGCGTCGCGCCGCTGTTTATCCCGCCGGTTGCGGCCAGATCGCCGGCATGTGCGGCAATCGTCATCGCGCCGCCCGACTGGACCGCACCGCCGATCACGGCGTTGCGCCCCGCGTCGATGCCGACCGAGGTTGCTCCTTGCAGCTTGCCAGGCACCGATACATCCTGCGCCGCGACCGCGTCGATGCGGCCGCCTGCGGCGGCCGTGCCGTTGATCGTCAGGTTGCCGGGCCCGGTATCCGTGCGCGTGCCGTTCGCGCGCAACGACAACGTGTCGTCCGCCTGCACGTTCGTCACGCTGGCGTTGCCTGCCGCCGTGACTGCAATCGTGTGCCCCTGCACCAGCCCGCCCTGCACGACATCGCGGCCCGCATCGAGCGTCGCGGCCTGCGCGAACGCAATCGTGCCCGCACCGGTCAGGTCCCGGCCGGCGCCGAGCGTGCCGGCCCCGTGGCCCTCGAGCTTGCCGGTCACGTCGATATCGTTGGCCGCGCCGACATGCGTGTCACCGATCGCCAGCACCGTGCCGGCGATGCCCGCATTCCCGCCGGCCGTCGCATCGAACGCGCCGCCGCTCGTCAGCGAGCCGCCGAGCGCGATGTCGCGGCCGGCGGTCAGGGCGGTGTCCAGCGCCGAGGCCGTCTTGCCGCCGAGCGCGATATCCGTGCCCGCCTTTACCGCGAGCACGCCGTTCGTCGCGATCGAGCCCGTCGACGCGACATGCCCGCCGCGCGCGTCGAACGTCGCGTTGCCGATGGCCTGCAACACCCCGCCGTGATCGATGTCGCCGCCCGCGCGCAGCAGCACGTCCGCGTTGCCGGTCACCGCGCCGGTCGTGCGCAGGTTGCCGGCTGATGCGAGCGTCATCGATGCGCCCGCCGTCACGTCGTGCAGCGTCGCGTGGCCGCCCGCGTTCACGTCGACCTTGTCGCCGCGCAGCGAACCGGTGAGCAGCGTGTCGCCACCCGACTGCAGGGTCGCCGCGCCGCCGAACGCCAGCGCCCCCGCCCCGCCGATCGCGCCGCCGGCCGTCAGCGTACCGCGGCCCTGTGCGATCACCGTGCCGTCCGCGCGCAGATCCCGGCCCGCGTTCGCGGTCAGATCGCCAAGTGCCGTCGTGCGCCCCTGGCCGAGATCGATCGTGCCGGCCGCGTCGGCCGACAGGTTGCCGCCCGATTGCAGGGTGCCGGTGCTCGTCAGCGCGCCCGCGGCATTGCGCAGCGTCATGTCGCCCGACGACACGAGCGCGCCGGCGACCGTCGTGTTGCCGCCGCCGATCACGTCGAGCGGCCCCGCCGCCTGCAGCGTGCCGTTGACCGTGATGTCGCCGTCCGAGCGCAGCGCGCCCGCCCCTGCCGCGTTGACCACACCGCGCAGCGTCGCCGGGCCGCCGCTCGTCATGTCGAGCTTGCGGCCGGCGTTGACGGTGCCGTCGACCACGAGGCCGCGCGCCGCGCTCAACGCCGCATCGGTGGCCGCGTCGAGCTTGCCGCCGACCGACAGCGCGCCATTGCTCGATGCCGCCAGCGGGCCGCCCGCGTGGAGCGTGCCGTTCACGTTCAGGTCCGCGCCCGAATGCAAGGTCGCATCGGCAAGCGCATTGACGGCCCCGTTGATCGCGAGGGTGCCGCCGCTCGCCGCATTCAGCGATCCGGCCGCCTGCAATGCGCCGTTGACCGTCAGGTCGCCTGCTGCGTTCAGCGTGCCGCCTGCGAGCGAGTTGACGGTGCCGTCGACCGTCAGTGCGCCGCCCTTCGCGTTGACGGTCAGCGCCGCATTCGATTGCACGTCCTTCAGCGCGACGGAGCGCGCGGCGCTCAGCGACACCGCCAGCCCCTGCAGCGCGCCGGTGACCGCGAGGTCGTTGTCGGCCTTGGCCGTGACGTCGTTCGCGAAGACGGTGCTACCGCCGATCGCCACATCGTGGCCCGCGTTCAGCGTCGCGCCGCCCTTGCCCACGACCGATCCGCCAAGCGTCAGGTCATGCCCGGCCGTCAACGCCGCATCGCCGCCGATGCTGGTCTTGCCGGTCAGCGACACGTCCTTCGCCGCCGTCAGCACGACATTGCGTTCGGCCGCGAGCGTGCCCTGCGACGTCACGCTGCCTGCGCCGGCCGCGAGCGTCATGTCGCCGGCCGCCTGGACCTGACCGGCGTTGCCGATCGTCACGTCGCGCGCGGCGTTGACGCCGAGCGTCGCGCCGCCCGCGAGCATGCCCGTTACCTGGACGTCGCGCCCGGCCTGCACGGATGTCGGCGCATGCGTCGCGCTCGTGCCGTCGCCGCCACCGGCGAGCGTGCCGCGCACGACCACGTCGCGCCCTGCGGTCACGGTGGTTTCGCCGAGCGCCGCAGCCGTACCGTTGAACGCCGCGTCGCCGTTCCGGGCGGTGACGGACAACGCCCCGCCCGCCTGCACATCGGCCACGCCGGCGTTGTTGCCGGCCGTGATCCGCAGGTCGTTCGCCAGCACGTTCAAGGCCTGCGTCGTCGAAACGTCACGAGCCGCATTCAGCGACATGCCGCGCGCCGCACCGACCGTTCCGTTCAGCAGGATGTCGGTACCCGCCTGCATGTCGATCGCGCCGTTGCCGGCGATCGGTCCGCTGGTCGACACGCTTCCGCTCGTCGCGGTCAGCGCGATATCGCCGACCGCCTGCATCACGCCGCCGATGCCCAGGTTCCCGCCGGCCTGCAGCGCCGCCGTCGAGCCGGCCACCACGGTGCCCGTCGTCGCGAGATCCTGCGCGGTCGTGAGCGACATCGTCGCTGCGGCCGTCACGTCGTGCAGCGACGCCGCCCCGCCTGCCTGCATCTGCACCGTGTCGCCGCGCAGCGAACCCGTCAGGCGCGTATCGCCGCCCGATTGAAGCGTCGCCGCCTGCCCGAATGCGATCGCTGCCGCGCCGCCCATCGCGCCGCCGGCGTTCAGCACGCCGTTGCGCTGGCCGATCACCGTGCCGTTCGCAATGAGGTCACCGCCCGCGCGTACCGTCAGGTCGCGTTGCGCCGTGGTTTGCTGCGTGCCGAGATCGACCGTGTGCGCGGCGTCGATCAGCAGATCGCGGCCCGCCTGGATCGTGCCGGTGCTCGTCAGCGAGCCCGCCGCGTTCTTGAGGGTGACGTCACCCGTCGACAGCACCGCGCCGCCGATCGACGTGTTCGCGCCGCTCGTCAGCGTCAACGGTCCCGCGCTCTGCAACAATCCGTTCACGCTCGCCGCGCCGCTCGACGTGACGGCCGCGTCGGACAACGCGCTGACGGTGCCGCCGATCCCGAGATTGCCGCCGCTCGTCAGATCGAGATGGCCCGCGCTTTGCAGCGTGCCGCTCACGGTCGTATCGCTGCCCGATTTGAGCTGCGCGGTCGACAACGACGTGACCGTGCCGTCGACGGTCAGCGTCCCGTTTTGGGCATTGGCCTGCAACGCACTCGACGACTGCACGTCATGCAGCGTCATCGACTGGCCGCTGCCCAGCGTCACGTTCGTGCCGGCGAGCGAACCCGTCATCGACAGGTTGCGCCCCGCCTGCGCCTGCACATCCTTCAGGAATCCTGCACTACCACCCAGTGCGATGTCGCGCCCCGCGTCGACGCGTGCACCGCCACGACCTGCCAGCGTTCCTCCGACCGTCACGTCACGACCCGCCGTCACGTTGGTGTCGCCGGTGAACACGGTCGTGCCGGTCAGCGCGACGTCCTGTGCCGCATTCGCGGTCAGCGCGCCTGCGCCGTTCAATGTGCCGGCCGACGCGATGCTGCCGGTCGTCGCGGTGAGCGCAAGATCGCCGATCGCGCGGACGGCGCCACTGCCGTTGACGCCGATGTCTCGCTGCGCCGACAGCGCCACTTGCGTGGCGCCGGTGAGCGAACCGTTCACGACGATGTCGCGCGCCGCCTGCACGTTCGTCACGCCTGCGACGATCGCATTGCCGTTGAGCGTCACGTCGCCGCCGCCCGCCGTGCCTTGCGACTTCACGTCAAGCGCGGTGCCGGCCTGCATGTCGCCGATCGCTGCGTTGTTGCCCGCATGAACGTGCAGATCCTGGTCGGTCCGCAGTGCGCCCGTGGTTGCGACATCGCGACCGGCTGCCAGCGTCAGCGTCTGCGACGACTGAACCGCGCCGCTGACGCTGAGATCGCGCCCGGCCTGCAATGTCGTCGTTGCGTTGCCGATCAGGCTGCCCGTCGTCGCGAGATCCTGCGTCGCGGCAAGCGACATCGACGACACGGCCTGCACGTCGTGCAGCAACGCCGAGCCTCCCGCCTGCGTCTGAACCGTGTCGCCGCGCAACGAGCCCGTCAGGCGCGTGTCGCCGCCCGACTGCAGCATCGCCGCCTGACCAAACGCGATCGATGCCGCGCCGCCCATCGCGCCGCCGGCGTTCAGCATGCCGTTGCGTTGGCTGACCACCGCGCCGTTCGCGGTCAGGTCACCGCCCGCGCGCACCGTCAGGTCGCGTTGCGCGATCGTCTGCTGTTTGCCGAGATCGACTGCATGTGCGGCGTCGATCAACAGATCGCGGCCCGCCTGGATCGTGCCGGTGCTCGTCAGCGAGCCCGCGGCATTCGTGAGGGTCACGTCATCCGTGGACAGCACCGTCCCGCCGATCGACGTGTTCGCGCCGCTCGTCAGCGTCAACTGGCCCGCGCTCTGCAGCAAGCCGTTGATCGTCGCGCCGCCGCTCGACGCGAGCACGGCATCCGACAGCGCGTTCACCGTGCCGGCGATCGAGGCGTCCCCGCCGTTTGCGATATCGAGCGATCCGGTGGTCTGCAGCGTGCCGTCGACGCTGAACCGGTTTCCTGCGCGGAAGGTTCCGGTCGACAACGTATTGACCTGCCCCGCGATCGCGACGTTGCCGCCACTCGCGACATCGAGGCGGCTCTTGCTTTGCAGCGTGCCGGTCACCGCCGTGTCGCCGCCCGATCCGAGTTGGGTGGTCGACAACGACGTCACGGTGCCGTCGATCGTCAGCGCGCCGTTTTGCGCGTTCGCCTGCAACGCCGCGGACGACTGCACGTCGTGCAGCGTCATCGACTGGCCGCTGCCCAACGTCACGTTCGTCGCGGCAAGTGAACCCGTCATCGACAGGTTGCGGCCCGCCTGCGCCTGCACGTCCTTCACGAAACCCGTGCTGCCGCCGAGGACGATGTCGCGCCCTGCGTCGATCCGCGCGCCGCCGCGCCCGGACAACGTGCCGCCCACCGTCACGTCGCGGCCGGCGCTTACCGCCGCGTCGCCCGCGGCGCCGGTCGTGCCGAGCAGCGCGACGTCCTGCGCGCCCTGCACCGACAGGTTCGATGCGCCCGTCAACGTGCCGTTCGATGTCACGCTGCCGGTGCGCGCCGTCAGCGCGAGGTCGCCCGCCGACTGCACGGTGCCTTGCGCACCGACCGTCACGTCGCGACGTGCGTCGAGCGCCAGCGTCGAACCGCCCGTCAACGTGCCGTTCACCGTGATGTCGCGCGCCGATGCGATGCGCGTGGCGCCGGTCGCCTGCGTATTGCCGTTGAACGCCAGGTCGCCGCCCCCGGCCGCGCCTTGCGCGCTCAGCTCGATCGCGCCGCCCGCATGGATATCACCCACACTCGCGCTGTTTCCGGCCCGCACGCTCACGTCGCCATTCGCCAGCAGCGCACCGCTCGCCGCGACATCGTGCCCTGCGCTGGCGGACAGATTCCCGCCGCTGGCGACGCGCGCGGTCGTGGCGAGGTCGCCGTCCCGCGCCGTGAGCGTCAGGTCGCCGGATGCATTGACGGGCCCGGCCAATGCGATGCTGCGTTGCGCGCTTGCATCGATCGTGCTGCTATCCAGCCGGCCGTTGACGCGGATGTCGCGCGACGCGCGCAGCGACGTGCCGGCCACGGCCAGCGCCGTGCCGTTCAGCGTGACGTCGCCGCCCGTGCCGCCCTGCGCCGCAACCGCCAGCGCACCGCCCGTCTGCACATCGCCCAGCGTCACGTTCGGGCCGCCGGCAATCGACACGTCGCCGTTGGCTTGCGCGTTCGCGACGTTCACGTTGCCGCCGGCGGCGATCGCAAGCTTCCCGCCCGACTGGATCGCCCCGGTCGACGTCACATCTCCGCTCGCGCTGATCGCATACCCGCCGACACCCAGATGCGCGCCCGTCATCGATACGTTGCCCGAACTTTGCACGGTGGCCTGCCGCTGCGCGGCCGAGCCAGCGACCGACACGTCGCCGTTCGACGACATCGTCAGGTCGCCTGCGTTCGCGGCCAGTTGCGCGTCGGCCCGCACGCCCATCCCCGCCGCGGTGCTGATCACCTGGATCTGGCCGGCGGTCATCGCACCGAATGCGGTCGCGTCGATCGCGAGCGAGCGATTCGCGCCGCCGTTCGCTGCGTTGATCGCCGCGGCGGAATTCGCCGCGCCATTCGACGCGGTGCCGTACGTGGTGCCGTACGCATCCGCGGCCGTCGGCGCAACGAACTGCCGCCCGGCAATCGCGTTGATGCGCGTGCCCGCATACAGCGGCGCGTTGATGCCGATCGTCTCGCCGATCAGGTCGATCGTGCCGACCGTCCCCTCGATCCCCGCGCCCGGCCCGTTGACACCGGCATTGCCCTCGATCTGAAGATGGCCGCCGGTCACGTTGTAGCCGATCGCCTTCGCGTTCGCGAAGTCGGTCGCCGTGCCGCCCACGCTGCCCAGGAACTGCGGCGCGCCGGTCGACAGCGTGACGCCGATGGTATTGGTGAATCCCGTGCCGCGCGTCGTGATGCCGTTCGGGTTCGCGATGACGACCGTCGCCGGCGCGCCGAACACTTCGAGCGGGCCGTTCAGCATGCTCGCGTAGGCATTGCCCGTCGACGTCACCTGGTTGACGATCACGCTCGCCGTGCGACCGTTCAGGTTCGCATTCGCCTGCACGTTGCCGCCCGTCAGCGACGTCCCCGACATCAGGCTGTTGTTGAGGATCAGGCCGACCGGGTCGATATTGAACTGTTGATACTGGTTCAGCGAAATGCCGGCCGCGTTGGGCGCGGTGATATTGACGACCGGCACGCCGCCGCCGGCGCCCGTCGATTGCGTGATCGCGGGCTGGAATGAGATGGGCGCAGTCGGGTCGACGATCGGCGCGGCAGCGGCAATCCGCATCGACAGCCGCACGCGCAGCGATGCCAGGTCGAGCACGCGCTGCCACGTTTCGTCATCCATACGGCGGTTGCCGGCACCCAGCACGCCGGCCGCGCCGCGCCCCTGCTCGACCGTCACCGTGATCGGTCCGATGAACATCGCCAGCGCGACGATCGCGCAGGTCGCCCGCTGCCACCAGCGATACGGGTGAACGACCGGAGCGACCGCCAGGAAACGCGGCGCATCTGCCGCGGACCGCGCACGCGCGCCGATTCGCGCCGCACCGGCGGCGGCGAGCTGCTGCAGGACCTTACGCTTGGACGTATTCATCTATTTTTTGCTTCGTTCTTTTTGGGCTTGCGCCGTGCGTCTCGCGCCATCGGCCGGCCGACCGTGGCATCGCGCGATACCGGGATTTCCCCGCCCGGTATCGCGTGTGTAATCGCCGGGTGTCGGCCCGGCACAACTGCTTGCCGCCTACTGCTGAATGCGCGCGTTGCGGATCAGGTCCACGACGACCTGCGCCGTGGCCTTCTCCATCGCAACCTGCTCGAGCTGCTGCCGCAGCATGTCCTTCGCCTGGTCGAACGACGGCACCTGCGTCGCGCGCTTGTCGTCGACACGCAGAATCCAGTACGCATCGCCGACCTGGACGGGCTCGCGCGTCAGGCCGCCCTGCGGCAGCTTCACGAGCGCCTCGGCGAGCGGCTGCGGCCAGTTCTGCGTATTGCCCGCCTCGATCGGCGTCTTGAACGAGATCCAGTTCAGTGCACCGCCTTGCGCGGCGGCCGGCCCCTTGCTGAACTGCTGCGCCAGCGTGCCGAAGTCCTCGCCTTTCCTGAGGCGCGCGATGATCTGCTTCGCGGTGTCCGCGTCGTTGACCGCAATCGCGCTCGGCTTGTATTCGTTCTCGCCGAGCCCCGCGACGATCGCGTCGTAGCGTGCCCGGATGTCCGTCTCCGGGACCGGTGCCGGCTTGACCTGGTCGTGCAGGTACGCCTGCGTCATCGCAAGCGTCTTCGCCTGCTCGACCGCGGCAACGACTTGCGGGCGGGTGTCGTAGTGCTGCTTCAGCGCCGCCTGCCGGAACAGTTCGCGTGCGATCAATTGATTCTTCATCGCCGCCCGCAGCGCCGGCGTATCGGCCGCCTTCGACGCGCGCACCGCTTCGTCGACTTGCGTTTGCGTGACGGGCACGCCGTTCACGCTCGCGACGGCATCGGCGGGCATCGTGGCGACCGTATCCGTCGGCTTCTTCGCCGCCTTGTTCAGTGCATGCGCTTGCGGCGCGACCGTACCGCAAAGCATGGCGGCGGCGAGCGCAACGCCGGTCCGGCGCAGGCGCGCCCGCAGATTCCATTGCGTCGCGATCGCGCGACCGTTCGACAGACGATTCATGAGGTTCTCCTTCATTCAGTCCGACCAGTTGAGTGTTGCCAGCAGCACGGTGGCTTTCCTGCCGAGCGCCGCCGGCTGCGCGAGCGCCTGCCCGACCAGCACTTCGGCCGAGACCGTTCCGCTGCGCAGGCGCCATTGCGCGCGCGTGCCCACGCCGGCGCCGACGAGCGTCGGCCAGCCGCCCTGCGCATTCAGGTGGGCCTTGCCGCCATCGAGAAACACATACGGTTCGATTCGCGCATCGCGCCAGGCAGGCACGTTCTGCCACGCGGCCTCGTTGCGCACGAAGAGGCCGCTGTCGCCCGCGATCCCGCCTTCGGTGAACCCGCGGACCGAACTCATGCCGCCCAGGAAGATCTGCTCGTTGCCGAACAGCGCCACGCGGCTGTATTGCGCCCGCAGCGTGCCGCGATAGGCCCACGCGCTCCCGGCGAGACTGCCGAGCGCAAACTGCAGCGTGCCGGTCGCGTCAAGCTTGGTGAACTGGCTGTGCGCGTCGTCGATACCGATGTCCGATGCATCATGGTTGGCCGCGAGCCACGGCAGCCCCTGCGACACGCCGACGTCCCAGGTCGCCGCGGCGCCCTGGCCGCGCGCCGCGAAGCGCACGAGCCCATTCAGCGCGACACGCAGCACCGTGAGGTTCTGCGGCGACAGCGGCAGGCCGTTCACATCGCGCTCGGTGCGCAGCTTGTTGAGCGTCACGTCGACGCTCAGGCGTCCGCTCGACGAGCGCACGAGCACATCGTTCCAGCCGAGCATCTGGCTGAACGTGCGGCCTTCGAGCAGCGCGACGTCGCCGATCGCCTGCTGGTACTCGGACATCGACACCGTGTAGCTGAAGGTCTGATACCCGTACGGCACCGCCGCGGAAAACACGAGCGCGTTCGTTTCGGTCGTTCCCACGTAGTTGAACGACAGCGATTCCTGCAGCCCGATCACGTTGTCGGCCTCGACGCCCGCGCGATAGCGCGTCTTGCCGGTCTGCGAGCTGCCGTAGTTGTCGACGCCGAAGTCGTAATGAAGACGGTCGCCAGAGCGGTTCGAAATCGCGACGACCGAATCCCCCGGCGCTTCGCCCGGCAGGATGCGGATCTCGGCCTGGTTGCGCCGCAACCGGTTGATCTGGTCGACGCCCTGCTCGAGATCGGGCAGGCGCAACGGATCGCCCGGCGCGCTCGCGAACGCCCACGCAGTGCCGGCTTCGGTCAGCAGGCCGCCGCCGCGCACCTCGTACCATTTCTCGTCCGGGTCGCGCGGACGCAACGGCTTGCCGTTCAGCGTCAGCGCGGCCACGCGGCCGGGTACGAGATTGATCCTCAGCGTGCCGGACGCGAGGTTCTGCGGGCCCAGGTAGGCGCGCGTCGTGATGTAGCCGCGCGAGATGAAGGCTTCGGTCAGCCGGCGCAGCAACAGGTTGATCCGGTTGCGCCCGAGCTGCTTGCCGACAAACGGCGCCGCGATACGGTCGAGCGCGGGTTGCCCCAGAATCGTGTCGCCCGTGAATTCGACGCGCTCGATCAGGAACATCGGCGCCACGTCCGGCAGCGTTTCGACATCGGCGCCCGGCGGCAGGTCGGGCATGGCCGGCTGTTCGGGCAACGCGATCTGCGCCGGCGGCTGCGCGATTTCATCGCGGCGCTGCCGGTCGCGCTGTTCCTGGAGCAGGCGCTGCGCAGGGTCCTGCTCGGCGCGCGGCACCGCGAGCCCCGGCGGTATCGCGCCGAGACCCGGCGGTGCGCCAGGCGGCAATCCGCCGGCGAGCTGCGCGCGCACGCACAACGGCGTCGCGCCGATCGCCAGCGCGAGCACCCGGACCATTGCCGACGACATGCCGCCCGTCACAGACCGAACCACGACACGAGGCCCAGATGATTGCGGTTGCCGATCGTCACGAGATCCCGGTGCGGCGGCCGAATCGTCACCACGCCGCCGGCCGCCAGCACGCCTTCGGGCGCACCGTACGCGCCGCCGTCGATATCCGCCTCGCCCGTCAGGCGCACCTTGCCGGTTCCGCCGCTGAACAGGCCGCCGGTATCGCTCCGATAGATGGCCGCCCAGCGATTGCCGAACCATGCCTTCAAATCGTGATCGCGGTTGATCACCGTATAGCCCGTCACGCCCTGTGCGAGGGTCCTGGGCGCATCGAGCGTCAACCCGCCGAGCGCGCGCACGATACCGCCCGTATTGGTAATCTGCGTGCCGGCCTTCAACAGGATGTCCGTGTTGGCCTCGATGGCGCCGCCGAAAGCCTGCACGCTCGACGATGCACTCGAGCGGCAGAAGACGAAGCACGAACGCCGCAACGAAGCCTGGCCGGTGAAGATCGCCTGTGTCAGCACGCTGTCGCGCGCGGCGATATCGATCGCGCCGCCGTTCGAGAGAATCGATCCGCCGATGTTCCTGACGTTCGCGGCACGCACGGACACATTTCCCGCGTCGGCGGTGATGTACGCAAGCTTGGAAGCGTCCGCGAGCGCGCCGTAGTCGACCGTGAAGCCGTCGCTGCGATGCCGGAAGAACAGGAATCGGCCGCCTTGCTCGGCAAACCCGATCACCGCGCCGTCCTGCACGCCCGTACTGTGATCGACGACGTTCTCCAGATCGCCGCCAGCCGCGATCGACACGCTCCGGTTCGACAGGATCCGCGCGTTCTGGTTGACGATGTCCGTGCCCGCGGTCAGCGATACGTCGCCCTGCACGCCGAACAGGATGCCGATCCGCGTCTGCGGCTGCGACTGGTTCAGGATGCGGCCGGCTGCGTTCAGCGTCACCGCGCCTGCCGAGTCGGCATCCGCGTCGATCGAGGCCTGCCCCTGCACGAGCGAGCCGACGTTCACGATGTCCGCGCCGCTCTTCAGCACCACGCCGCTCTGGGACGACGCCACCGTCGAGCCGGCCATCGCATCGTCGGGCTGCAGTGCGATACCCGTGCCATTCAGCTTGATGCCGCCCGACGCCAGCAGGCTGCTGCCGGTGAGCGTGATCGCGTCCGCGGCCGACACGCCGGCGAGGCCGCCGTTGACCTTCACCTCCGTGTCCGTCAACGTCACGCTGCCCTGCGCCGTCACCGCGAAATCCCTCGCGACGCTAAGCTTCGTGTGCGAAAACTCGACGTTCCCATTGGACGTCAGCGTGAAATCGCCCAGCGACGCATTCATCGGGCCGGCGCTGCGCACGCCGGGCCCGCGGTCGGTCACGATCAGTTGCACGCGCCCGCTGGTCACGCTGCCGGCAGCGGTGATATCGATCGCGTAGGACGACGCCGTATCGGGATTCGTCGTCGCGCCGCGCGCCAGCCAGTCGTTGGCGTTGTCGGTCGGCGACAGTCCCGTGTTCAGTTCGACCCGGCTGCGGCCGGCCAGCAGGCGCACGCCGGCGGTCGCCGACGAGAACGTGTTGTCGATCGGTCCGTCGACGCGAATCGTCTTCGCAATCATGTCCAGGCCGATCAGTGCGCCGGCCAGACCGCCCGGGCCGACGACGATCGTGCCGGTCGACGTATCGAGCACGATGTTGCGCTGGATCACGCCCGGTGCGATCTGCAGGTCGTTGAAACTCACGTTGCCGGTGGCAAGCGCGACATGCCCCGTATTGACGAACGATCCGCCGTTGATCGTGATGCCGTTCGGGTTCGCCAGCACCACGTTCGCGCGCGGCCCGGCCACGGCGATCTCGCCTTCGATCAGGCTGCGGTTCGTGCTCGTCACCTGGTTGACGATCGTGCGCGCGTTGATGCCGACGTTGTTCAGCGTCGCACCGGCTGTCGTCACGTTGAACGACGAGTAGGTGTTGCTGGAGACGCCGGCGACAGCCGGCGCAAGATTCACGAGCTGCCGGCCGTTCGGCCCCGCCGACACGCTCGTCGGCGTACCGCCGTCCGGCACGATCCCGGCGGCGACGGCGCAATGCGGCAGCCCCCCTGCCGTCGCCAGGCAAAGGAAGATCACGCGCAGGCCCCCGATGCCTGCGCACCGATGCAAATCGATGCGTTCCATCTTCGAATCACACGCACGGCTTCGCCGGCCGCGCGCCCCTCGGTTAATCTGGTCGTGTAGTTGTACGGATGTAGTGCTTCCGTAATGCTTTTGTGAGTTACCGAGGCGAACTAACGGCACACACGCGACCTTTCTTTAGGGTATCTCCCTAATAATTTTTCATTTCCAATTCGCCAGCGAAATATTACAAATGCATTTCAATTGGTCGCACCGGATCGGCGCCGCCTCCCGCCCACTCCACGACAATCACGAGCACCCGTGCCCCGCCGCCGCCGCCCCCCCCCCGCAGCCGGCGGGCCCGGGGCAGGCGCCAGCCACCCAGGGCT